>NZ_SDKL01000099.1:0-1605 GCF_004123125.1 Geobacillus sp. PK12 | reverse complement strand
AGCGTATACCGCACTCACCAAGTGGTGGGGATTTTCACGGAAAATGGTGAAGACCCATAAAAGGAGGAATTCAAATATGAACAGGAAATTTATAGGAGTAATGTCCCTCTTTTTGATAATATTATTCGGAATGTATGGTGTCGGGACTAAAATTGTCGCCAAATCAAAAATTTATGAAACAGAGTCAACAACTACATTAGTGGTTAATAAAAATGATTTAGAGGACCTTTCAATTTACTTCTTAACGCCTTATATAACCAAAGCAGTACAGGATTATTATGGAAAACCATCTGGAATTCAGTGGTGGAAGCCTAAAATATTAGAGATTAAAAATTTAGAACCCGGGAGTCGTTATAAATTCTTACTCAAAATTCGTGTAGAAACATTTAAAGGGGCTCACAACCCTCCTTACGGAATTGATATAATAACACTTGAAATCGATTTTGACAAAATTCGTATTATTGATTACAAGCACATCGAAGAGAAGATAAAAAAACAAACATAGGGTATTACCTCTTTTATTTTTCCTAAATAATGGACTCACTAATCAGCGAGGAACAGCTGAGCTTATACAGCTACTTTCTCCTGCCCGAGTTCGACAGTGACTAGGCAAATAAATCGCCTCTCAGTCCTTGATGCAGAAGGGCTGAGAGGCGATTAGGTATACTTGTGGCGTGTATCTATATAGATGCACCTTGAAAAGTTAACTTCTGGATTACACTGCACACCCTAGGCGTTGTAGCACTTCCTTAGGGCGTTCATGGATGTAGTCCACAAACCGGGCAATGGCTTGGGCGATATCGTTTTGATCTTTGTGAAACACATTGGCAATGACAGTGTCTTTCAGCCATTTCCACAAGCGTTCGATCGGGTTCAGTTGCGGAGAATACGGAGGAAGGTAAATGAAGTGAAAACTCCGTCCTTCTTCCCGCAAAAACTCTCTCACCATTTTGGCATGATGAATTCGGGCGTTATCCAGCACCAAGACGATGAGACGATCCGGGTAACGCTCTTTGAGAACCCGCAGGAAATCCAAAAATGTTGTCGCATTGGCCGCTCCTGCTTGATAAAGAACTGTTTCGCCATCATGGACGTTAACGGCGTCAAACAGCGATACGTGAGCATGATGGCCGAACGTCGGCACTTGCTTTTGACGGCCAACCTCTGACCATGTCGTACGCAACACATGATACGATCGGATATGCGTTTCATCGATGTACAACAGGACGGAATCTGGATCGATTAAGTTTTTTTATTAGATCCATTTGTTTTTCGAAGTGTTTTTGCCGATCCGGATCTCCTTTCGCCAACGTGTAAGTCGGCCGGGTCCACGAAAGCCCTTTTCGATGCAAGAGTTTTCGCAAGGCTTCGCGGGACATGGAGATGCCATAATGGTGGTGTACATAGGATTGAAGGATCTTCGTATTCCACGCCGAAGCGATGTCCCAGCCCAGCTCCGCGGGTGTCGTGGTCAACACAAGGTGTTTGATCTCTTCCTGCTGTTCTTCGGTGAGAAACGGCTCTCGCCCAGGGGCAAAATCCCGATGAAGCAGGAGTTCCAGGCCCCATACCCATCAAGTTAAGAATTTTGGTCTTTGTGCATCG
>NZ_SDKL01000098.1:0-2727 GCF_004123125.1 Geobacillus sp. PK12 | reverse complement strand
AATTGAAGAAGCAAAAGCATATGCTAAGGAAATATTAACAGTTAAAAAATATGCTGAAATTCAAAGAAATGTGATTGATTCATTAGTTGCTGAATTAGTTGAAAAACACCAATTTGCAATTTCAGACATTTTAGTTGCTACTGGTGCTCAAAAAAGATTAGAAGAAATTAAAGCTAACTTAAAAACTCAAGGCATTAAATTCAATGACTACTTAGACTTAATTAAAACTTCAGAAGCAGACTTTAACAAATTAGTTTTAAGTGAAGAAAAAGAAGTAACAAAGAGACTTTTAGTTCACGAATTGTTAATGAAACAATTTAAGGACAAAGCTGAAATTTCAGAAGAAAACAAAAACCTTTGAGCAATTAACATTGCTTTTGGCCAACAATTTATCCCTCTTCAATTTGTTCTTCAATACATGAAACAAAATCCTTTAGCTGAAGGTGAAGAGCAAAATGGCCAATTCACTGAAGCTATTAAAGAAGTTGCTATAACAAGATTAATTCTTGCGCAATTAGACAAGAAAACTTCAGAACAAAATGACAAAGTTGCCTTAGAATTAGCTAACAAATTAATTAAACAAGCTGAAGAAGATATCAAAAAATTCGAAGAAGAAGCTAAAAAAATTCATGAAGAAGAATTAGCTGAAGAAGCTAAAAAAGCTGAATCTAAAGAAGAAAATAAATAACAAAATATCGAAACATCTGCTAATTATGCAGATGTTCCATAAATGAAGGTTCAAGTGCAACATATGTGCTTGGCCTTTTTATTATAGCATTTTTGCATAATATGTGGCGTATGCCACAGGCGCCCCTTGTTTGAAATCAAGGGGGCGGGGGTTAAAAAATCAGATGGAACATCTGCGTAAACACTAAATAATGTTTTGTTATTCCCCCTTATTTGTAATTAAGGGGGTTAGGGGGATAAAATAACTAAATAAAATGCAAAAAATAACCATTCATTTTTTTATGAATTAAAAAAGTTTTAGTGTAATGCTATATTTCTAACAATTCCGCAAGGCCTTGAACATATTTCAACACCTTGCGTTTTTTTCATTCTGTATCATTTATTACTTCAACTTTGTAACTTCTCAAATATTCTATAATCTGTCTGAATGAGTAGTTTTGATGAAGATTTAGTCTTATTAAATTGTTTTTAACTTTTGTCGCAATTATTAGTGACAAGTAGTTTATAAACTCTGTTGTGTAAACTTTCATTTCTGAATGAACTCTTGTTTTTGATAGTTCCAAAATATTTTTGTAAAAGTTAAACATTTCTTCAATTTCTCATCTTTGATCATATAGTGTGTATACATCCTCTAATGAAAGGTCAACATTGGATTCAAAAACAATGACACCAAAAAATTGATTATTTTTATTGAATTCATCAATGTTAAATGTATTTCTTTTTAGATGTTTTTGATAGTTTCCAACACTTTCTTTGCCAGCTATTTCTAAGTCTTTAAATAGATAAAAAAACTTTCCATCTATTTGCTTTTTAGACCCTAGTAATTGCTTATCTTTAATTTTTACAGGAGCCAAGTTTTCATCAAGTTTTTCTGCTCTAATTAATGTTGTATTTCTCTTTAATGGCAAAAGATACTTAACATTTTTATTCTGTTCTAAAAGCTCTGTAATTGCTTTAGTTCTAAAGCCTTTATCAGCAACTAATATTTCCCCAGTGCTAGGCACATTTTCCAAAAAGTCCTCAAAAATAGTCGAATCCAGCATATTTCCTTGGTATGGTCTGTGATAAATTGGCTCTTTGGTATATAAGTCACAAGTGTAAAGTAAGGTAAAATCTTTGCTACCTTTAACCTTGCCTTTTCTTGATCATTGAGAAAAAGTTACTTCATCTGAATTATAAGATTTAAGTGTGCCATCAATAATTTGTACTCTACCTTTAAACTCATTTATTCTGTCTAACATGAAGTTATGTATATTTGAATATGCTCTACCAGTTTTTTCAAAGAAGTCTGGTAATAATGATTCAGATAAACCAATCTTTTTAAATAATTCAGACATAAATGAAGTTTCATAGTAAAACTTTAAATCACGATTAACGGCTTTTGGATAGGCACATCTAAGAATAGCAATTACATATAATTTGTAAGCTGTTGATGAATCAAAATGTGTTAGTAATTTTTCCAAAATATCATTGCTATTTTTTGTAAAAATTGCTATGTTACCATAGTCTTTTATATCAGTTTTTTCTTGATTTTTCTTAGATCTTGTACCTACTGGGATAGGCGTTTCAAAAGGAACAAATTTGTAATCTACTATTTCGCCAACAATTGCCAAATCTTTTGGAATTGCTTTTCCATTCACATATTTGCTGGTTCTTTTTACAACTTTAAATTTTCCAAAGTAGTTCTTTACAACTGTGTTTTTAGGTCTTTCAACCTGTCTTATTTCAACTGGAATTGCCATTTTCAAATTCTCCTAAATATATAGCATTATAACTATATTATAACACAAAATTTAAATAGAGAAATAAATAAAATTATTTTTTTTATGATGACATTAGCAGCATTTTTTAAGTCTTTGTCAGAAAAATAAATAAAAAAAATGTCTACATTGTTCAAAATGCGACATTTTGTATAGTATTATGGGGTATAACTTTTATAATGAATGCAGTCAATTAAATTCACATGTTTTAATTTAAAACGACACCATAGTCATTAGCTAACTTAAATAGTTCAATTGGTTTTTGCCAATTCAAAATTTT
>NZ_SDKL01000097.1:0-3047 GCF_004123125.1 Geobacillus sp. PK12 | reverse complement strand
AAAATCCTTTGTTTTGACCTTGTTAGGGTGCGAAATGTGAGTTAGATGCTGATTCAAGTTGGACATTTAAAATCGGAGTCTATGTATTTACATTTGTTTCAATTAAAAAAGTAAAAGAAGAAGTCATCTATGAGTTGGAAATATATCGATTGTATAATGACTACGAAAAATTTCAAAGTAAATTAAATGACCTAGCTCGATTGAGTATCGAATGAAGGTTGCGTAAAAAATGAAGTTACTTTTGTTTAAGACAAATTGTCCCAGACATTTCATAAGAAATAAGCTGCAGTGTATTTCAATTAAAATTAAAATACACTGTAGATATCGGTAGGAGAGCTGACAATATCAAAAATTGAAATATGTAAGTGAGCATCGAAAGGATCACATATATTGTCCTCATATAGTTATTACAAAAAACATCCAACCTGCCCATTTGGACAGATTGGATTATATCAAAAAACACTTTGATAAGCGGTTAGTTGTTAGTTATGCATATTACTAACTTCTATTGTAGTACTGCCCAACTTTGTAATAAGGATAGTCCATTTGTTTTTGAATACGTAGAGCAGCTTCCGCACCTCCTAGAAGTTCACAAATGTATAATCCGAGATCCACCGATGTTGCTACCCCACCGCCAGTAATAATATGCCCGTCCTTAACAATTCTGTCTTCTATGACTTCTAAACAATAAGGCCGTAGCAAATCATATGCAGCGGGATGAGTCGTAGCTTTCTTCCCATCAAGAAAACCTGCAGCTCCAAACAGTAAGGAACCTGTACAAACTGATACTTTATAATTTACATTGCTACCTGTTTTTAACCATTCTATAAATTCGGAATCATGCAATAATTGGCGAGTACCAAACCCACCGGGGACATATAGCAAATCATACTAAGATAAATCAGGAGAGACTTCTTGAATCTTAACTGTAATTCCCCGATCATCATTTATTTCATCTTTCGTTCCACACAAGTCCCAACTTAAATTCTCATTAAAACCCATTGTTTTCAAGCGTGTTACAGCGTCATAAAAACCAACAAAATCAAGAGTTGTCATCTGGTCGAAAAGAATAAATGCAATTTTCATAAAAAGCCCCCCAAAATTTTTATTACTGTTAGTTTTAAATCACCGTACTGGTTCACTCCAGTTATCAACGCTTTTCTCTAATCCTGAATTTTCTGCTGCATTGTTTCAATGCTTGCAAATTCACGATGATTGATGATTGAATAGGTTCCACAAAGCCCTTCTCCATTGTTACTGTATTATAAACGAAAGCTTAACACGGATATTGGAGGAATAATAAAGCAGTCTAAAACTTTATCTTTCAGTTTGTTAACACTGCTTTTGTTATATAAAGCCGCTTCAGTTTTATAACATATTTCTGAAGGTTGGTGGCTTTAAGTCGGAATCTGCGCCAAATGTGAAACCTTGCCCAAGTAACTTTCTAAAAAATTACTGATCCCGTTTCCTTCTTACCGTTACCGATTCCCCAGCAATTCCCCAGTTGTCGGTTTCCACCTCATCGATGATTACAAAGGTCGGCTGTGGGTTTTTTCCCTAAAATCTTTGGAAGTAATTTTGTGGCACCCTCAATAAGTTGTTGTTTTGTTCTGGAGCAACTCCTTCTTTAGTAATTTTAATGTTTACATAAGGCATTGTTTTTCATCCTTTCAAGTTTTTATTTTAAAAGTAGCTGTATTTACGGTTTATCACTTTATTGGTTCTTGCGTCTTTCATCTGACCAACACCTAAAAGCAGCATCCCGCAAATTAATACACTTGCTGCAAAAATCAGGGAAGAATTATAGTTTCCTGATTTGGCAATTAAGATCCCTGCAACGGAGGGGCCGATCATTTGGCCAATTCCATATACACATGTTAAATAGCCGATTACTTTACTGCTTTGATTAGGTGCAATAGTACGTCCCTCTGAGACGGCTAAGGTAGTAATACCCATAAACGTTGCCCCGAATAATAAGGATCCAATCAAAGCTCCGTAAGAATTAAAAAATATCACTGGTAGAATTACACCAACGATTTGGGTGAAAAAAGCAATTTGTAAAGCGACAAGATTACTGTATTTCTTAGCAACCAAAGCCCATAGCATACAAGAAGGGATAGCAGCAACACCAACAAACACCCAGCTTAAAGCAGGAATATGACTTAAAGAAGAGATTCGCTGTACGAGAGCAACCAAAAAAGTGCCACTCACGCTATACCCCATTCCCTCACACCCATAGGAGGCGATAAGCCATGGTAAAATCCTTTGTTTACGAGAAGCTTGGGAAAGGGACAAGATTGATGAGGGATACTTTATTTTGGTTGATGAATTCTCTTTTAACCATAGGAACGTTAATACACCTATGAATATAGAAAGTATACCTAATCCGATCCAATCCCCACGCCAACTAAAATAGTGATCCAAAACAGGGACAATAAGACCAGTTATTAAAATCCCTATTCCAACACCACTATAAAACATTCCTGACCAAAGTGATTGCTTGGTTAAGGCAAGAACATCCAAGATAATACTTGAGGCAAGCACAAAGACGAGCCCGCTTGTTAAACCTGAAATAAAGCGAAAGAAAAACCAAAGCAAGTAGTGGTCTGTCAACCCCATTGTAATGGTTGTCAGAATGTTGATAACGAGATAAAACCTTAAATAAAATATTTTTCCTTTCTTCCACTGGGATATTCCTGCTAACAAAGCTCCCAATAGGTATCCTAAGTAATTGACTGAGGCAAGGTATCCTGCCATCACATCGGTAAGGCGTACTGCATCCTGAAGGTGTGGCAAAATAGGCGTGTATGCAAATCGCCCGATACCCATGACAATAATTAAAGCGGCAATACCTCCAATGACAACGTACATAGGAGATGACTTGTTGATCATAATGTCCTCCTTATTAAGTTTAGAATATTCTTTAACTTTATCATACTCATGATGTAATATTTGGTAAAATGATAAAAACGAATGATATATATTAAAAATATCGATATCTAACACGAGTGTTGATTATCCAAAATTAGACATACGCCTTCCATAAA
>NZ_SDKL01000096.1:0-7557 GCF_004123125.1 Geobacillus sp. PK12 | reverse complement strand
CGTCAACGGCGCCAGATACAGCAAACGGCTGCGGGGGAAATACGCGGTTAAACGATCGACTGCCGCTTTGCCGCTGCGCCACAGCCGCCAGCATAGCCAGCCTCCGACCCACAGCAGCAACGCCGTCGCCAGCAGCAGCCATTTGAAATCTCCGCTCTGCATATCGGAAGGAATATCGATTGCCGCTCCCGCCAGAATGCCCGGCAGGAAATAAAACGGTGGCCACAGCAAACAGCCAATCAAGTTCGGCCCAATAAATTTCGCCACGGGAAGATCCAGCATCCCTACCACCATCGGCACCAGCGGCCTCGTCGGACCGACAAAACGTCCGACCAGGATCGTGAACATACTGTGCTGATGCAGCGCGTGTTCGGTTTTATCCAGCAGCGACTTGTTCTTTTTCATAAAAGACCAGCGGTGTAGCGGCTTTTTAAAGCGCCACCCCAGCCAGAACGAAATCCAGTCGCCCATCAGACAGCCGATAATACCCACCAGCCAGGCATGCCAAAAATTGAGCTCGCCGCTGCCGATAAGCGCGCCCAGCCCCGCCATCAGTACCGTGCCGGGTAAAATCAACCCCACCAGCGCCAGCGATTCCAGGAAGGCGACCAGCAACACGGCGATGAGCGAATACAGAGTGGATTGGGTGATAAAGTGTTCCAGCAGTGCTTGCATAGTGTGTCCGTCAGCGTGATGAAGCAGGGATTCTGCTTACCCCGTCCCCCTTCGTCAAGCCGTCAATTATCCGAATAGTTACGGCTTATGACATCTTTGTGGACACATCATTCACTTTTTATTCACATCCGGCCCTGAACTCGCTAGGACTTGCCCCGGTGCATTTTTTAAATACCCGCGAAAAATAGAGCTGATCGTCAAATCCAACATTGCGCCCAACGGTCGCTATCGGCATTCGCGTAGTGCTAAGCAGAAGTTTCGCCTGGCTGATACGCTGATCTTCGCGCCAGCTCAATACGCTAATGCCTAACTGCTGGCGGAACAGATGTGATAACCGGGAGGGCGACAGGCAGACATGCTGGGCGACGCTGGCGATATCAAAATGGCTGTCCGCCAGATGGTCGCTGATATACTGGCAGGCATCGCGCACACGGCTATCCATCGGCGGGTGCAACGACTCATTAATTACCGCCATACGTCTGAGCAACAACTGCTCCAGCAGATTGATCGCCAGTAGCTCAGAATAGCGACCTTCCCCTTGCCCGGCGCTGATGATCTGCCCGAACAGTTCGCTGAAATGCGGCTGGCGCGCCTCGTCCGGGCGGAAAAATCCTGTCTGGGCAAAGATTGTCGGCCAGGTCAGCCACTCCTGCCAGTAGGCGCGAGGCCGGAAATAAACCCACTGGTGATACCACTCGCTGGCGTCCGGATGCCGTCCATAGTGATGAATCTCGCCCGGCGGAAACAATAATATATCGCCAGGCCGACAGACAAACTGCTCGCCATTATTATTAATGACGCCCTCTCCGCGGATGGTCAGGTTAAGAATATATCCCTTCATGCCCAACGGACGATCGATAAAAAAATCCAGATATCCATTCGCTTCAATTGGCGTCAGCCCGGCGACCAGATGGGCATTAAATGAATATCCCGGCAATAGCGGATCATTTTGCGTTTCAGCCATGATTTCTCTACCCCCCGATGTTCAGAGAAGAAACAAATTGTCCATATCGACCAGGACGACAGAGCTTCCGTCTCCGCAAGACTTTGCGCTTGATGAAAGCACGTATCAACCCCGCTTGTGAAAAGCGCTTTGTAACAAAAGCGTACAGTTCAGGCGATAAAATTAAGTAACAGAAGTGTCTATAACTATGGCTGGAATGTCCACATTGAATATTTGCACAGCGTCACACTTTGCAAAGCATTAGCATTTTTGTCCATAAGATTAGCGGATCCTGCCTGACGGTTTTTGCCGCGACTCTCTACTGTTTCTCCATACCTGTTTTTCTGGATGGAGTAAGACGATGGCAATTGCAATTGGCCTCGATTTTGGCAGTGATTCAGTGCGCGCTCTGGCAGTGGACTGCGCCACCGGCGACGAGATCGCCACCAGCGTAGAGTGGTATCCGCGCTGGCAAGAAGGCCGTTATTGCGACGGCCCGAACAACCAGTTCCGTCATCATCCGCGCGACTACATGGAGTCAATGGAGGCCGCGCTGAAAGCCGTTCTGGCACAATTAAGCGCCGCGCAACGCGCAAATGTCGTTGGCATTGGCGTTGACAGCACCGGCTCTACGCCAGCGCCGATTGACGCCGACGGTAACGTCCTGGCGCTGCGTCCAGAGTTCGCCGAGAACCCGAATGCGATGTTTGTGCTGTGGAAAGATCACACCGCCGTGGAAGAGGCCGACGAAATCACTCGTCTGTGCCATAAGCCAGGCAAGGTCGAGCTAGTAAAAGCATTTTAAATAAGGAGGAATAACATAATGAAAAAGATTTGGCTGGCGCTGGCTGGTTTAGTTTTAGCGTTTAGCGCTAGCGCCGCCGAGGAAGCCTTCGACCTCTGGAACGAATGCGCCAAGGCCTGCGTGCTCGACCTCAAGGACGGCGTGCGTTCCAGCCGCATGAGCGTCGACCCGGCCATCGCCGACACCAACGGCCAGGGCGTGCTGCACTACTCCATGGTCCTGGAGGGCGGCAACGACGCGCTCAAGCTGGCCATCGACAACGCCCTCAGCATCACCAGCGACGGCCTGACCATCCGCCTCGAAGGCGGCGTCGAGCCGAACAAGCCGGTGCGCTACAGCTACACGCGCCAGGCGCGCGGCAGTTGGTCGCTGAACTGGCTGGTACCGATCGGCCACGAGAAGCCCTCGAACATCAAGGTGTTCATCCACGAACTGAACGCCGGTAACCAGCTCAGCCACATGTCGCCGATCTACACCATCGAGATGGGCGACGAGTTGCTGGCGAAGCTGGCGCGCGATGCCACCTTCTTCGTCAGGGCGCACGAGAGCAACGAGATGCAGCCGACGCTCGCCATCAGCCATGCCGGGGTCAGCGTGGTCATGGCTCAGGCCCAGCCGCGCCGGGAAAAGCGCTGGAGCGAATGGGCCAGCGGCAAGGTGTTGTGCCTGCTCGACCCGCTGGACGGGGTCTACAACTACCTCGCCCAGCAGCGCTGCAACCTCGACGATACCTGGGAAGGCAAGATCTACCGGGTGCTCGCCGGCAACCCGGCGAAGCATGACCTGGACATCAAGGATAATAATAATTCTACTCCCACGGTCATCAGTCATCGCCTGCATTTCCCCGAGGGCGGCAGCCTGGCCGCGCTGACCGCGCACCAGGCCTGCCACCTGCCGCTGGAGGCCTTCACTCGTCATCGCCAGCCGCGCGGCTGGGAACAACTGGAGCAGTGCGGCTATCCGGTGCAGCGGCTGGTCGCCCTCTACCTGGCGGCGCGACTGTCGTGGAACCAGGTCGACCAGGTGATCCGCAACGCCCTGGCCAGCCCCGGCAGCGGCGGCGACCTGGGCGAAGCGATCCGCGAGCAGCCGGAGCAGGCCCGTCTGGCCCTGACCCTGGCCGCCGCCGAGAGCGAGCGCTTCGTCCGGCAGGGCACCGGCAACGACGAGGCCGGCGCGGCCAGCGCCGACGTGGTGAGCCTGACCTGCCCCGTCGCCAAAGATCAAAATAGAACTAAAGGGGAATGCGCGGGCCCGGCGGACAGCGGCGACGCCCTGCTGGAGCGCAACTATCCCACTGGCGCGGAGTTCCTCGGCGACGGCGGCGACGTCAGCTTCAGCACCCGCGGCACGCAGAACTGGACGGTGGAGCGGCTGCTCCAGGCGCACCGCCAACTGGAGGAGCGCGGCTATGTGTTCGTCGGCTACCACGGCACCTTCCTCGAAGCGGCGCAAAGCATCGTCTTCGGCGGGGTGCGCGCGCGCAGCCAGGACCTCGACGCGATCTGGCGCGGTTTCTATATCGCCGGCGATCCGGCGCTGGCCTACGGCTACGCCCAGGACCAGGAACCCGACGCGCGCGGCCGGATCCGCAACGGTGCCCTGCTGCGGGTCTATGTGCCGCGCTGGAGTCTGCCGGGCTTCTACCGCACCGGCCTGACCCTGGCCGCGCCGGAGGCGGCGGGCGAGGTCGAACGGCTGATCGGCCATCCGCTGCCGCTGCGCCTGGACGCCATCACCGGCCCCGAGGAGGAAGGCGGGCGCGTGACCATTCTCGGCTGGCCGCTGGCCGAGCGCACCGTGGTGATTCCCTCGGCGATCCCCACCGACCCGCGCAACGTCGGCGGCGACCTCGACCCGTCCAGCATCCCCGACAAGGAACAGGCGATCAGCGCCCTGCCGGACTACGCCAGCCAGCCCGGCAAACCGCCGCGCGAGGACTTGAAGTGAGAATTCTTGAAGACGAAAGGGCCTCGTGATACGCCTATTTTTATAGGTTAATGTCATGATAATAATGGTTTCTTAGACGTCAGGTGGCACTTTTCGGGGAAATGTGCGCGGAACCCCTATTTGTTTATTTTTCTAAATATACATTCAAATATGTATCCGCTCATGAGCTTCACGCTGCCGCAAGCACTCAGGGCGCAAGGGCTGCTAAAGGAAGCGGAACACGTAGAAAGCCAGTCCGCAGAAACGGTGCTGACCCCGGATGAATGTCAGCTACTGGGCTATCTGGACAAGGGAAAACGCAAGCGCAAAGAGAAAGCAGGTAGCTTGCAGTGGGCTTACATGGCGATAGCTAGACTGGGCGGTTTTATGGACAGCAAGCGAACCGGAATTGCCAGCTGGGGCGCCCTCTGGTAAGGTTGGGAAGCCCTGCAAAGTAAACTGGATGGCTTTCTTGCCGCCAAGGATCTGATGGCGCAGGGGATCAAGATCTGATCAAGAGACAGGATGAGGATCGTTTCGCATGATTGAACAAGATGGATTGCACGCAGGTTCTCCGGCCGCTTGGGTGGAGAGGCTATTCGGCTATGACTGGGCACAACAGACAATCGGCTGCTCTGATGCCGCCGTGTTCCGGCTGTCAGCGCAGGGGCGCCCGGTTCTTTTTGTCAAGACCGACCTGTCCGGTGCCCTGAATGAACTGCAGGACGAGGCAGCGCGGCTATCGTGGCTGGCCACGACGGGCGTTCCTTGCGCAGCTGTGCTCGACGTTGTCACTGAAGCGGGAAGGGACTGGCTGCTATTGGGCGAAGTGCCGGGGCAGGATCTCCTGTCATCTCACCTTGCTCCTGCCGAGAAAGTATCCATCATGGCTGATGCAATGCGGCGGCTGCATACGCTTGATCCGGCTACCTGCCCATTCGACCACCAAGCGAAACATCGCATCGAGCGAGCACGTACTCGGATGGAAGCCGGTCTTGTCGATCAGGATGATCTGGACGAAGAGCATCAGGGGCTCGCGCCAGCCGAACTGTTCGCCAGGCTCAAGGCGCGCATGCCCGACGGCGAGGATCTCGTCGTGACCCATGGCGATGCCTGCTTGCCGAATATCATGGTGGAAAATGGCCGCTTTTCTGGATTCATCGACTGTGGCCGGCTGGGTGTGGCGGACCGCTATCAGGACATAGCGTTGGCTACCCGTGATATTGCTGAAGAGCTTGGCGGCGAATGGGCTGACCGCTTCCTCGTGCTTTACGGTATCGCCGCTCCCGATTCGCAGCGCATCGCCTTCTATCGCCTTCTTGACGAGTTCTTCTGACTGTCAGACCAAGTTTACTCATATATACTTTAGATTGATTTAAAACTTCATTTTTAATTTAAAAGGATCTAGGTGAAGATCCTTTTTGATAATCTCATGACCAAAATCCCTTAACGTGAGTTTTCGTTCCACTGAGCGTCAGACCCCGTAGAAAAGATCAAAGGATCTTCTTGAGATCCTTTTTTTCTGCGCGTAATCTGCTGCTTGCAAACAAAAAAACCACCGCTACCAGCGGTGGTTTGTTTGCCGGATCAAGAGCTACCAACTCTTTTTCCGAAGGTAACTGGCTTCAGCAGAGCGCAGATACCAAATACTGTCCTTCTAGTGTAGCCGTAGTTAGGCCACCACTTCAAGAACTCTGTAGCACCGCCTACATACCTCGCTCTGCTAATCCTGTTACCAGTGGCTGCTGCCAGTGGCGATAAGTCGTGTCTTACCGGGTTGGACTCAAGACGATAGTTACCGGATAAGGCGCAGCGGTCGGGCTGAACGGGGGGTTCGTGCACACAGCCCAGCTTGGAGCGAACGACCTACACCGAACTGAGATACCTACAGCGTGAGCTATGAGAAAGCGCCACGCTTCCCGAAGGGAGAAAGGCGGACAGGTATCCGGTAAGCGGCAGGGTCGGAACAGGAGAGCGCACGAGGGAGCTTCCAGGGGGAAACGCCTGGTATCTTTATAGTCCTGTCGGGTTTCGCCACCTCTGACTTGAGCGTCGATTTTTGTGATGCTCGTCAGGGGGGCGGAGCCTATGGAAAAACGCCAGCAACGCGGCCTTTTTACGGTTCCTGGCCTTTTGCTGGCCTTTTGCTCACATGTTCTTTCCTGCGTTATCCCCTGATTCTGTGGATAACCGTATTACCGCCTTTGAGTGAGCTGATACCGCTCGCCGCAGCCGAACGACCGAGCGCAGCGAGTCAGTGAGCGAGGAAGCGGAAGAGCGCCTGATGCGGTATTTTCTCCTTACGCATCTGTGCGGTATTTCACACCGCATTATGGTGCACTCTCAGTACAATCTGCTCTGATGCCGCATAGTTAAGCCAGTATACACTCCGCTATCGCTACGTGACTGGGTCATGGCTGCGCCCCGACACCCGCCAACACCCGCTGACGCGCCCTGACGGGCTTGTCTGCTCCCGGCATCCGCTTACAGACAAGCTGTGACCGTCTCCGGGAGCTGCATGTGTCAGAGGTTTTCACCGTCATCACCGAAACGCGCGAGGCAGCTGCGGTAAAGCTCATCAGCGTGGTCGTGAAGCGATTCACAGATGTCTGCCTGTTCATCCGCGTCCAGCTCGTTGAGTTTCTCCAGAAGCGTTAATGTCTGGCTTCTGATAAAGCGGGCCATGTTAAGGGCGGTTTTTTCCTGTTTGGTCACTGATGCCTCCGTGTAAGGGGGATTTCTGTTCATGGGGGTAATGATACCGATGAAACGAGAGAGGATGCTCACGATACGGGTTACTGATGATGAACATGCCCGGTTACTGGAACGTTGTGAGGGTAAACAACTGGCGGTATGGATGCGGCGGGACCAGAGAAAAATCACTCAGGGTCAATGCCAGCGCTTCGTTAATACAGATGTAGGTGTTCCACAGGGTAGCCAGCAGCATCCTGCGATGCAGATCCGGAACATAATGGTGCAGGGCGCTGACTTCCGCGTTTCCAGACTTTACGAAACACGGAAACCGAAGACCATTCATGTTGTTGCTCAGGTCGCAGACGTTTTGCAGCAGCAGTCGCTTCACGTTCGCTCGCGTATCGGTGATTCATTCTGCTAACCAGTAAGGCAACCCCGCCAGCCTAGCCGGGTCCTCAACGACAGGAGCACGATCATGCGCACCCGTGGCCAGGACCCAACGCTGCCCGAG
>NZ_SDKL01000095.1:0-1138 GCF_004123125.1 Geobacillus sp. PK12 | reverse complement strand
CACACCGATCTTCAATGATCAAGTACAACTTGTGGTGAAGAGCCTTTTTTAAAAAGTTTTTCCAATTGTTTATTCCTTCAATCTGTATGATCATCTATTCTTTTCTTTCTCAAATAATATAGATAAGAAATCGGAACGATTCCACATATAAAAATTATTCCTGCAATTAAAACACCATTAATTGCAGTAAAGCCTTCACTTAATGATGTGAGGATTCCTATTATAGTTGAAATAAGTGTTAATACAACAAGTGATATTAGGAATCCTTTTTTGGGTGACCTTTTTTGACTTTCATATTCCACACTAATGTTCATTGATAAGAAAGCTGATACGACCGTTGTAAGGATAAACACAAACCATAATGGATTTTCTCTCATTCCATCTATTCCTTTTGTTATTAGGTCATAGCCTAATATTCCGATGATTCCAAGCGTCTGTAAAATGTAGGCAATTCGTAAATTTTGCAGATTTTTCAATAATAATCGTTCGTCTTTTATTTTTTGCAATTTAATCACTCTCCCTTTTCTACCCAAAAAATTTCATCTAACGTTTTATTAACCGCATAACAAATTTCGAGGCACAATTTTAAAGTAGGATTGTATTTTCCTTTTTCGATTAAACTGATAGTTTGGCGAGTTACACCAACCTTTTCTGCCAGTTGTTGTTGGGTCAGATTTACTTGGATACGAGCAACTTTAAGATTGTTTTTCACAATTTCAAAACCCCCTCTGAATGTAATTTATTATATATTACATTTTATACAATATATATTACATAATTCAATATATATATTACATTTTGGATAAAAAATTTTACATTATTTATATTTTTGATTTACCAAAGAGGAAATGATAGGTAGAAAAAAGCAGGGTAATTTGATATGACAATTACCCTGCTTTTTTAATGTGATTTCAAAAGTTATTTTTAATTTTGCACTTTAAAAGGGAATCCGTTAGTTAATAAGTGATCTCTCCATTCGTTCAATAATTCTTTACACAACCTATATAAGTTGAATTAAAGATTTACAACTGAACACACAACCGAACGATCGTTTGTTCTGGTTTCTGGTTGATTCGCTGAATAAAGGCTTGGACACTCTTTCTACTTTCTTGCACACTCGAATAGAACACGTTGTACA
>NZ_SDKL01000094.1:0-2323 GCF_004123125.1 Geobacillus sp. PK12 | reverse complement strand
TAGTGAACCGAAAAAATGTTCTCCACAAAGTCTTGACTGACTCGTTGTCAAGTGCTTTCCTTGACAACGTTTCCTCATTCCACTATCCTAACAAGCAGCTGAAGAAGGTGGGTATTTTTCACACTGTCTACTTGACAGGGATATGTTCAATACCAAGAGGGCTTTTTTTGATCAAGTCCCCGGAAAAGCTCCTAACGGGAATGCTCCTTCCTAAGAAGCTGCTCATAGTCTTCCGGTGTATCAATATCACTTGGGAATGGTTTATCGATTCTAGCAAAACAGATCTTATTCGAGAACATTTTTAAAACAGATCTCGCGCCTTCATCGCCTGTTACATTGAAAAGATGTGGAAACATCGAGCAATCAAACAGAACAGGATGCCCTCTTTTCGATTGATAGCTTGCTTGGACAATGAGGGGGCCGCCATTCGATTCATAACATTCAATTACCGCATCTATATCATCTGATGAGACAAGCGGCTGATCACCAAGCAACACAACAGCAGCATCAGCCGTTAAAGGCAGATTCATCAACCCTGCTTTTAACGATGTTGACATTCCTTGTCCCGCCTGTTCATTCAAAACGAGTTTGCTCACGCACGACCTAGAAACTTCATTTCTAAGCTCGGCAACCTCGGGATTGACTACGACAACCACACCGCTTAAACGCGACTCCATACTTTCATCAATCACATGCCGGATAATAGGTTTACCTTTGTACGGAAGAAGCAGCTTTGGTTTTCCCATGCGCTTTGAAAAACCTGAAGCTAAGATAATTCCCCATATGTTCTTTCTCATCTTAATAGACTGGCACCTCCTTCATACAGAATGCGCCATAGATGCCAGTTGCGACAGTTTTCTTCCAGTTCCTCCTCTATATACCATCATGATTTCAGCCAAAATACTGAGTGCGATTTCTTCTGGCGTTTTCGCTCCGATATCCAGTCCAATCGGACTATGGATGCGATAGACATTTTCATTGGATAGGAGTGTGTTGCTTGTCGCAATCAATCTATCCGTTCTTTTTCTCGGTCCTAATAGTCCGATGTAGGCCGCATTTGAATTTAAAATAGATTCTAAAATTTCCCTATCATGCAAGAAGTTGTGTGTCATAATGACAACATATGAGTTTTCATGAAGGGAAACGTTTGGTACGCTACCAGCAGGATAGACATGAATGAAATCGGCTTCTGGAAAATTTTCCTCATTGCAATAAGATGGGCGATAATCAAGCACAGTAACTAGCCACTTCAAATTTTTCGCCATCTTGACAAGTGGAATGGCATCAGGACCCGCGCCGAAAACGATAAGATGAGGCGGTGGACTTATTGATTCATAATACACGTACAAATCTTGCTCGCCACCTAAATAAACCATTTCATTTTTCAAATCCTTTTTTCTCATCATATAATCGACGGCAATCTCCCGAACAGAGATAGGTATGTCGCTATTATCGAAAGCACTATCAATGACCCACATTTTCCCTTGCAGCGATTCGTCTTTCGCTTTCACAATCGTGACAGTGTGTAACGTTTTTTGGAGAGAGTCCGAAAAGTACCGATCAATAATAGCTGCCTTTTCAGGTTGTTTGGCAGGAAGATACGGCTGTAAAAAAATATTCATTTTTCCGTTGCAACCAACCCCAAGACCCCAAACGATGTCATCGTCTCCGTAAAAATCATAATGGATGATGGTCGGTTTTCCAGTCTCAAGAACCTTCATGGCGTGTTCAATAATATCTGATTCCACGCATCCGCCACTTAAAAGCCCAGTGAGCTTCCGGTCTTCTGAAATAAAACATTTTGCTCCTGCTTTTTGATAAGTAGATCCTTCTGTCGAAATAATCGTTCCAAGTACACCTGAAAGCCCTTCCTTTTTACAACGTTCCAATTCTTTTTTTATAGCAATCACGACTTCACCCCCTTTTCCTGAAAATAGAATTGCTCCCGATATTCACTTGGCGTTTTTCCCACAATTTTTTTGAAAGTGGTCGCAAAGTAACCAGGATTAGAAAATCCCGTATTATGAGCTATGACTTCAATCGGCAGACTGGAAAATCTAAGTAAACTTTTCGCTTTCTGCACTCTAACAAACGACAAATATTCCACAAATGTCATACCGACTTCTTCTTTAAATAATCGACTGAAATAAGATGGGCTTAAATATACCTGATCTGCTACCTCTTTTAGCGTAAGAGGGTATCCATAGTTCATCTGAATAAACTGAATAGCGCTTTCAATAGGGTTTTTTAAGTCTGAAGAAAAATTTCTATTCCCATTGATATATAAGTTGAATTAAAGATTTACAACTGAACACACAAACGA
>NZ_SDKL01000093.1:0-5128 GCF_004123125.1 Geobacillus sp. PK12 | reverse complement strand
CTTTGGTCGTTGAAGTGGGGGTCTCCTCGCCAAAGACGATGAAGGGTACTTATTGGCGCTGAAAGACTATGGAGTGAAACCGAACGAGGAGTGGATGTTCTGCCAGGCGCAAGAGGACGAAACGGTCATCGCAGGCTACATCCGCGAGCTGAAGCGGCAGCCGACCGCCTGGTTTTGCGTCAATGACGGGCTTGGCTTTTTCGTCAGCACCGGCCTGCAGCGATACGGACTCAACGTGCCCGATGACGTTTCCGTCTGCAGCTTTGACAACGGACAGCTTTCGCAAATCGCGACGCCGAAAATCACGACCGTCGACATCGACCTGAAGCGCTACGGCAAACGAGCGGTGGAATTGTTGCGATGGCGGTGGGACAACCCGAACGAACCTTTTCAGGAAGTGCTATTGTCTACGAAACTGATCAAACGGGAATCCACAGCAGCAAAACCAACGCGCTAGGGCGGGGCTGGCCTTTTGCCTCGCCTGTTTGATTTCCATTCACTTGAAGCCGCTTTGTTTCATTTCCTCAATCTCCGTCACAGGCAATCCGGTCAGTTCGTGAATCGTCTGCGCATCAAACCCTTTCATCAACATCCGTTTCGCAATGTGCCGTTTTTCTTGTTCCGCTCCCTCTTTGCGCCCTTCCTCCCGTCCTTCCTTTCGGCCTTGAATTTTTCCCTTTTGCTCGTACGAAATGATCAATTCCAGCACGCGTTCTTTTTCTTTCGTCTCCATTTGTTCCACCTCGCTTCGAAGCTGTTGTTCTTCTTCATCGGACAGCTTCACATACGTTTCAAAAAAGCCCATCAACAAACGCTGTCTTGCCTCGTCTAGCTCAAGACGCACCAACATGCGCAAAAATTGCTTTTTCAGTTCCACTCGTTCACTTTCAGTATACCCCATTTTGCTAAGCAGCGCAGCCGCCACCGGGTTGTCGGTGCGGATGAATTGGCGCCAGTTTTGCTTGCGCAACTCCACGTGGAAAAAGCGAAAGTCAAGCACATCGCCAAACGGAAAGGAGAGCGTGAACGAAGAGGGTTCATCTCGGATGGCATCATAGCTGAAGACAGCAATCGGAATGATCGGAGTGCGGTATTTTTCAAACAAGCGGCTGAAGTAAAGAAACATTCTTTCTGGAAATGACGATTGAACGTACGCTTGGTTTTCTACGTGAACAATGATCAATCCGTCTTTTCCTTTGAACTTCGTCTCGACGAGCAGGTCAACGCGGTACTTCTCCCCAGCCGTTACGTCCGTAAACAGCTCTTCGGACAAAAACGACAAATGGTTGAAATCAATATGCTCGTGCATATCCGGAAAGAAGAGAAGCACAAATTCCTCAAAAAACGTCTGCAACAACTCCTTGAACAACCGGTCGTGATCGATCGCCATACATTCACCTCACACGAATACGTTTCGTATTCTCTTTTTCGACATCATCAAGCAAAATCCTGCCGATGGCACAAAAATGGCTGTCCCTTTTCAAGAAGAGACAGCCAAGACGCCGACCGCAATGTGAAGCCCCCTCCATTCCTGGATATGAATGTTCCGCCACTTGCACGCAAGGCCTAGAAGTGGGGGATTCCAAGGCGGCTACATCCCCGCCTTCCTTCCCCCAGCCGCCACTTTCGCCCGGCGGAAACGGGCGACCACATCATCCATCCCCCCGCTGCCGAACAACACGCCCACGACGATGAAAAGAAAACCAGCCAGCTGCATCGGCGAAATCGGCTCGCCCAGCAGCCAATGCGCCCCAAGCAACGAAAAGAGCGGATTCAAATTAATGAACACCGCCGATTCCGCAGGCCCGAGGTGCTGCACAGCTTGGTTGTAAAACATATGACCGAGCGCTGTGGCCACGACCGCCGAAGCAAGGAAAATCATCCAAAGCGGAAGCGTGCCCTCTTTCAAACTCGATAGGCCGCCTGGTTCCAGCACGAGGCTTAAGACAAACAGCCAAAGCGACCCGAAGACAAGCATCCACCCAGTCATCAACCGCGCCTCGACCGTCGCTTTTTTGATCATAATAAAGCTGATCCCTTGCGCCAAAACAGCCAAAAAGACGTACACATCCCCAATGGACAAATGGCCAAGGCCCCCGTCGCCGCTCGCCACAACAAACACGACGCCAAAAAACCCAAGCGCGATGCCAAGCAGCCGAAACAACGTCGGCCGCTGCCCCAAAAACACGATCGCCAACAGCGCCGTCACAAGCGGCACAAGCCCTAGCACAAGACCCGCATTCACCGCTGTCGTCCTCGCAATTCCCAACGCTAAAAAGAAGTGATGGGCCACGACGCTGAACAAGGCGGCCACGCCAATCTGTTTCGCCTCCTTCCAACTGACTCGTTCCAGCTTGCCGATCCCCCATAAAAACAAAAGCACGACCAACCCGGCCGTTAGAATGCGCAGCGCTGTCAACGCGACGGGCGAAAAATGCTCCACCAAAACTTTCAACGCCGTCACATTCAGCCCCCAGGCGACCATGATCCCGACAAGCAACACATAAATGAATGATCTCTTCATCCCTCTCTCCCTCTCCTGCGCGTTCGGTTTTTCTCAACATGGAAAAGGAAAAACGGAGCCGATGGACGCTCCGCTTTCCCACCCGTTTCCGCATAGAACGAATGAATTCACTTCCGCTGCAATGGCTTCTGCGATCTATTTTACTACACCGCAGCCGATTTTTTGACTAAAAAGCACCGGCATGATCGAGCTCTCTTCCTTTCTCCGCCCATATCGGCCGTCCATCGTGCATATGGTATAACAGAGAGGAGAGGAGACCCCATGTTCCCACGCTACCGCCAAAAAACGATCCGAGCCAGGACTGGGGTGGCGGTTCTCACCGCCGCCGCCGTGCTGGTGGCGATCTTGTCCCTGTTTCTTTCGAACGAACAAAATGAGGCGAAGGAAATCGTGGACACGTTTTACCGCTATGAACAGGCAGGGGATTTTGGCAGCTCTTGGGAGCTGTTTCACCCGCTCATGAAAAAGAAATTCCCAAAAGACGTCTACATCCAGCGCCGCGCCCACGTCTTTATGCAAGACTTCGGCGTCGAGACGTTCGACTACCGCATCGATGAGGTGGAAAACCTGTCGTCATGGTCGATGTCTGATAAGGACAAACCGCTTCACGATGTGTATCGCGTCCGCGTCATTCAGACGTTCCATAGCGTCTTTGGCGTGTTCGAGATCCACCAAGACGTCTTCGTCGCCACAGAAAAAGGGGGAAAGCGCATTTTGTTCCCTTACCGTCCGTAACCCCCAACACCAATGCGGCCCCGATATCGACTGGGCGCCGCTTTCAACTCTCCTTCCATTCCTCGATGATCTCAAGCGTCCGATTCATGCCGACATTGTATATCAACAGCTTAAGCAAGTTTTCCCGCTCCTCTTTTGCAAAAAAAGAGATCACCGTCCATGATCTCAAGCGGGACAGGGGAAAGCTCGGCATACAGCTCATCATCAACCTTCTGTCCTTCCTCTGGTTTTAGGACAAACGTTCTCATTCGCGCCATCCTCCTTTTCCCCTACACGTTTTGACAAGAAACACCGTTAGGCAGCGCTCCCTGTCAAGTATAGACTAACGCACAGCGCGTTCATGCGCCTGGCAGCCGCACCGTATTCCCATGCCATGCACATGAGACTCTCTTCCTATGCAGCAACCTCATCCGAATCTTCTCATACACTAATGTATCATCAATCGGAGCTGGTTTCTCCATCCAGCGAAAAAAGGAGCGAACTGCCATGTACACACATATCGTCAAACGTGGGGAAACGATCGCTTCCATCGCCCGCGACTACCGCACATCTGTTGAGGCGCTCCTTCGCGCCAATGGGTTGACCGCCGCGTCCGTCATCTTCCCTGGCCAGGGGATCGTCATCCCCCACCTTCCGCCGAAAGGATCGATTCCGTACACGATCCACATTTCGATCGGCCGCCGCCAGCTGACGTTAAAACACCGAGGGCGGACGATCCGTACGTATCCCATCGGCGTCGGCAAAATGGTCACCGCCACCCCCGTCGGCGACTTTGTCATCGTCAACCGCCAGCCAAACCCAGGCGGGCCGTTCGGCGCGATGTGGTTAAGCTTATCCAAACTCCATTACGGCATCCACGGCACGAACGACCCGTCCTCGATCGGCAAATACGTATCCAAAGGCTGCATCCGCATGCACAACAAAGACGTGCTCGAGCTCGCCTCCATCGTCCCGAACGGAACGGAGGTGTTCATCCGTCCGTGAGGGCAACCGAAAACACCGGATCGCCTACGCGGGAAGTCTTCTTTTAAAACGAAGTTTCAATATTCATAAGGCCGCCATTCGTCCCTAGCGAACGGACACCGTGTCTCTAATCGTGATAGCAGATGACAACCGATCAAGCAAGCGGTAGAAGTTGAGACGATGGCGGTCGGGATCTCGGTACCATGCCAAAGACATATTGCTCAGATCGCTCAGCGCATTGTACCAAAACCAAGCCCTCGATGTGTACGGACTTCACGGACTCCCGCGGATCAAAGCAGTGCTGCCAACCGAATTTCCGTCTGTACGGGCGGACGAACGGCGCGCCGACACCGTGTTTCTTCTCGAAGACGATTCCATTTTGCTTCTGGAGTACGAAAGCAACGAACGGTTTCTCGACAATCATTTGAAGTATCTCTGATTATGCCTGCCGCATCCTTCACACATACTATCAACAGGACAAACGAATCCGCCCGATTCGCATCGTTGTGATCTACACAAGCGATGTCACGAGCGCCCGCGAACAGCTTGACGCCGGCGACGTGCTTCTTTCATCCAAAGCGGTGCTGCTTGGCGAATTCAACGGCGATGCCATTTTCCATGCCATTGAAGAAAAAGTCCACAACGGCGAACCGCTCACTCCGGAAGAAACGGTCAACTACCCTCACTTCGCTAACGCTTGAAGTGGGGGCTTGCAACTCCCCAGAAGTGCGAGCGGACTTCGTCCTCCTTCCTTGACTTGGGGTTGCATCAGGGGGCAGGTTGACAACTGCCCAACGACGCAGGTCATGCCTGTGTCGTTCCTTCAACGATGTACTCTATTCCTTTTCGTTGAAGGTTCATGGCACCAATGCGGTCATCGTTTGAGGTGTATCCGCATGTTCGGCA
>NZ_SDKL01000092.1:0-12049 GCF_004123125.1 Geobacillus sp. PK12 | reverse complement strand
ATTTTTATGCTTGATCAAGTTTATCTAGCACCACGGGTTATTTAATAAAATACGTATTCATGGTGAAGGCGGCACTAGCTTGGCTCACGGAGAACGTTCTCTATTAAAAGCATTCCAAGAAGCGGTCCAATTAAATGCTGATGAAGATAGTGGCAACTTAGTCACGTTAGCAGAATTTTTCCCTTCAATCCGCAATTTCCTAGAAACAACAATAACAAGGACAATCAGCCGAGCTGAGGATCGTGCCAAAAACGAAGAAGGATTAAAACCTGAAGATGTCGATGTATTGAAAGTTCTTTATCTCATTAAAGGGATTGATGAGATAAAAGCAACACCAAATAATATCGCTACGTTGTTAGTTGAAACCATTCATGATGAACGCGGACCGTTAGAATATCGTGTAAAAGAGTCGTTGAACCGTCTTGAACAAGCGATGTTCATTGAAAAGCATGCAGATGGTACATATTCGTTCCTTTCCGATGAAGAACAAGAAATCAACAAAGAAATTAAAAATGTAGAGGTTAATCCAATCAAAATTAAAGAACAGCTTGGTGATCTGTTCTTTACAAAAATGTATCCAAAAACGAAATATGAATACAAAAAAGACATACCGCCATTTGATTTTAATAAACGCTTTGACAATTATACAAAGGGACATATGACACATCCTTTAACATTGCAAGTGTTTTCAGTCGCTATATCCGACATGGAAGCAGCAATGAAAGCCAACTCGGGACAACTTGTAATCTGTCTTGATGAAGAGCTTGTTGCCGAAGCAGAAAGCGCAATTAAATATTCCGAACAAGTTCAACGTTATGTCCAATTAAAGCGTAATAATAGCACAACTCTGACTCAACATCGAATTTATGATGCAAAGCTCGCGCAAGTTGATGAGTTTGAGCGTAAAGCAGAAGAATTATTGCGGAAAGCTTGTGAAAAAGCTCGTTTTTATGTCCAAGGGCAAGAACGTATTTTTAAAGGTTCTTTTGAAAATCAAGTAAATTCTGCTTTTGATATGCTCATAAAAAACACGTACACAAAACTCGATTATATCGATGCGCCAATTTCATTTAAAGCACATAAAGAAGAATGGAAACGCCTTGCCGAGCATGGAATTGATCAAGACCTGTTAAATATGACAGGCAATCGTAACGCTTATGACGAGTTAAAAACATACTTTGAAGACCTTGCTCGAATGCATGAAAAACCATCTTTAAAAACGGTAATTGAAAAGTTTAGTGACGTACCATACGGATGGAGTGAGTATGATATTATCGGGCTTATATTAGCCTTAATGCATGATGGTAAAGTCAATTTATATGTTGGTGACGAACGCTTTACACCAGCACATCCACAATTTTTTGACCGTCTCTCTCGCATATCTGAGAGGGAACGAATCCGTATTATTCCGGAGATTGAAGTTGATCCAAAAACAAAAAAAGAATTCACTTCACTGATGCGCGAATTTTTCGGCCGCCAAGAGGTTGGAGAAACGTATCAAGACTTTGCGGAAATTATCCAGCAGGAAATCAATGAACGTTTTACTATGCCGCTTGAAGAGATTCGCTCACGTCGTCGTGAAAGCAAGTCAGCTGATTACCCGTATCCGGGTGAAAGAGAAATTAACATTATCTCGATGGGAGTACAAAAATTACTACAAATTCGCGATGCCGAACAACTTGTCAATAAATTTATCGAGGCACAAGACGAAATTGATCAATGGCTTGAAATGATTGAAAAACTATTAGGCTTCTATAAAAAAACACCGATTTCTGTGTTTGATGACGCTGTTAGCACGCTTCAACTCTATCAAAATGATTTAATATTAATTCAAAATAGTGATGTTCAAATCATTAAAAAGCAAATTACAGACATTTTAACGAAACAAGAACCGTATCGTGACATTCCAAAACTGCCGCAACTTATCAACGAATTAGAAGAAAAAATCAAAGCAGAGGTCAATGAGCAACGTAAGGCGATTCAAGTACAAGTACAAACCCTTGAAGAAAAGTTAGTCGAATTAAAAGATTATTACCAACACGAATCATCTATTGCCCATTATATTGATGCAGAGTGGCAGACATTCAATCGTTTAAAATCAAATATTGTAACAGAAACAAGCATTGTCACAATTCGAGCCCTAGTTCAACAATTAAATGAACATGCGAAACGGGTTCAAGACAGAGCAAAACAAATGGAAGAAGAGTTACGTAAGAAACCACCTACTGTGGTTGATAGCGATGGAGATACTCCTTCTGTTGTGAGGGAAAAAACAACAAAAAAACTATCTGCTAATGAGTTGCATCGTATGTTCTTTAATGGTCGGACAAAAATTGAAACACAACAGGATTTAGATGATGCATTGGAACAATTGCGTACCAATCTTTTACGAGAGCTAAAAGATCACATTCTCGAGATAGAATAAAACAGCGAGCGGGTCAAAATCGATCCGCTCTAGACTTCATTCATCAGCTTATCAAAGGAGTCGAAACGTCCATGAATAAAACAGAGTTAAAAAATTTTGCAATCTTTGCGCGAAGAAATTTACTTGAAAAAGTTACATTAAGAGCAAAATTATTTGGAATCGATGAGAAAAACGGCTTAGAAATGAGAGAAGAGTTTGGACAATTATATGTGAATGGGCAGCCCTATGAATTAAAAATGAAATCAGCGTTTCAATCACTAGCAAAACAACTCAAAGCAAAAGGGTATAAACAATTAATTGAGGAAGTTGCTTATACATGGTTTAACCGAATTATCGCGATTCGCTATATGGAGGTAAATGATTATCTTCCGGAACGAGTAAACGTGTTATCAAGCAGCACTGGAAAAACAGAACCGGACATTTTATCGCAATTTGAAACAATGGATTTAGATATTGATGTCACAGAGATAAAAGACCTTATTAATCAAGGAGAAATAGAAAAAGCCTACCGGAAACTCTTTATTGCCCAATGTAATGCGTTACATAAAATACTACCGTTCTTATTTGAAAAAATTAATGATTATACGGAATTGTTGCTGCCGGATTTCTTATTGGATAGTGAATCAGTAATTAAAAAATTAGTTAATAACGAAGCGTTAACAGAAAGCTTTCAAGAAGTTGAAGTCATTGGTTGGTTGTATCAGTTTTATAATACGGAGTTGAAAGATCAAGTATTTGCTAACTTAAAGAAGAATAAAAAGATTGAGAAATATGATATTCCTGCCGCTACGCAGTTATTCACACCAAAATGGATTGTTCAATATATGGTGGAAAACTCGCTCGGACAACTTTGGTTAGAAGCCAACCCAGATTCACCGCTAAAACAATCGATGCGCTATTATATTGAGCCAGCGGAACAAGATGAAGAAGTAAAACAAAAATTAGAGGAAATTCGCTACAAAAACGTCAATTTAGAAGAAATTAAAATCATTGACCCTTGTGTTGGTTCTGGTCACATTCTTGTCTATGCGTTTGACTTACTGTATCAAATGTATGAGGAAGCAGGATATCCTAGCAGTGATATTCCTCAATTGATTTTAGAGAAAAACTTATTTGGTTTAGACATTGATGACCGTGCCGCTCAGCTCGCGTCCTTTGCCTTAATGATGAAAGCACGAGAAAAATCACGTCGTATTTTCCGTAAAAAAGTGAAATTAAATATTTATGCAATTCAAGAATCAAATCATTTGGATAAAGAAGGAATTGCACAACTGCTTGGGAAAAATGAAGAGGAAAAAGAAGAGATACGTTCAGTAATTAACACATTTATTGATGCAAAGAATTTTGGATCGATTTTGCAACCGCCAAAGATTGATTATAAAAAATACATTATGCGAATTGAGGAGTTTGGGGAAGAACAATTAACTGTAGAAACCTATCAGTCATTTGAACAAATGCCACATGTTCTATACTTGTTTAAACAAGCAGCTATACTGGCATCTCAATATGATTTTGCTATAACCAATCCACCATATATGGGTTCGAAGAGTATGAATAAAAAAATTAGTGATTATTTAAAAATTAAGTATCCAGATACAAAATCTGATTTATTCGCGGTATTTATTGAAAAAGTAACAAGTTTATTAAAGGATAATGCTATCTCTTCTTTAATTACGATGGAATCATGGATGTTTCTGAGTAGTTATGAAAATTTAAGAAGAAAGCTTTTAAATAGTTATACAATTACTAATCTAATTCACATGCCATACGATGGCAGAGGAAGAACAAGCCTAGGGATAAATTTTGGCACCGCCGCATTCGTATTAAGGAAAAGTTTACCTGATAGTTATAATGCAACTTTTCAATGTATAAGGTATTTTGAGATAGATAAGAGTGGTATACCAATCCAATTCCCTGTTAAAAATGAAAGATACAATACGTTATCTCAATCAACTTTCACAAAATTGCCGGGACAAGCAATCTCTTATTGGGCAAGTTCAAATGTACGAAAAGCATTTAACAATTTAATAAAAGAATATTATACAGCAGTAGCAGGAATTTCTACAGGTAAAAATGAAGAGTACATTTTTAACTGGCATGAAGTTAAATTTGGAGATATTGGTTTCTGTTCCAAAGATAAAGAACAATTTAAATATCATCCTCATTCAAAAGGAGGGGATTTTAGAAAGTGGTATGGAAACCGGTATAATATAATAAAGTATAATCCATCTTCAATACAAGAAATGCAAAAATTCCCCGGCTTTAGGCATGATGGAAATCAATTCTATTTTAAGCATCTTTTATCTTGGAGTAAAGTTACAAGCTCAAAATTTAGTGTAAGATATTATGAACCCTTTTATATTTTTGATAGTGCTGCGCCCGCATTTTATAGCGATAAAGTAGAGTATGAACTGTTAGGTTTTTTGAATAGTAAACTATCTAACTATTTTATGCAATTAATTAATCCGACAATGAATTATCCACCGGGATATGTTCAACTATTACCTTACAAGTATATAGAAGATGACATAGTTAAAGAATTAACAAAATCAAACATTGAAATTAGTAAAACTGATTGGAACTCTTTTGAGTCGTCTTGGGACTTCAAACGCCATCCATTTATAACATATCGTAAAGGGAGTGATCTTTTATCAGATGCTTTCAACAATTGGGCAATCCATACGGAAACGCAATTCGCTCAATTAAAGGCAAACGAAGAAGAGCTGAACCGTATCTTCATTGAGTTGTATGGTTTACAGGACGAACTGACACCAGAAGTGCCTGATGAGGAAATCACAATCCGCAAAGCTGATCGCGTTCGTGATGCGAAGTCGTTCTTGTCCTATTTTATCGGCTGCGTAATGGGCCGTTATTCTTTAGATGTAGATGGCTTAGCTTATGCTGGCGGAGATTGGGATGAGTCTAAATATAAGACATTTAAACCCAATAAATACGGATTAATGTTGCTGACGGATGAGTATTATTTCGAAGATGATGTGATTGCACGCTTGCGTGAGTTTTTATCAGTAACATTCGGAGCGGAAACAGTAGAAGAAAACTTGCAATGGCTAGCGGAGTCGCTTGAATTAAAACGTAACGAAACAGCAGAAGAACGATTACGCCGCTATTTCTTAGATGAGTTTTTTAAAGACCATTGCCAAGTATATCAAAAACGACCAATTTATTGGCTTGTTGATTCCGGTAAGCAAAAGGGATTGCGTACACTCATTTACATGCATCGTTATCGTCCAGATACAATGGCAACGATTCGATTTAACCATTTGCAAGAAATTCAAACAAAGTATCATAACGAAATAAATGCTATCGAATTGCGTATGGTCAATCCAAATTTAAGTGCAACAGAAAAACGCGAATTAGAGAAACGAAAAACTGCCTATCAAAAGCGCCTAGAAGAATTACTCGAATTCGATAAAAAACTTGCAGAATATGCAAACGCACAGATTGACATTGACTTGGACGATGGAGTAAAAGTAAACTACGAAAAATTTAAAGATGTACTTGCACCAATTAAATAGAGATATAAAATGGAAAGAGGTAACGATTCCTCTTTCCTTCTTTTCGATAAAAGAGGTGGGATTATGGATATTTTAGAGGCGTTGCGAGAGCGGATTCGTGAAGAAAAAGAAAAGAAGCTGAGAGCGATTGTGTTTTGGTATGATGCCGCTGGGCAGGAATCTGTTGAATCCTTACAAGAAGCGTTGGCTGATGAGAACGTAATTGTACGTGAACTGACAAATACGAACTTTTTTAAACTCAAAATAGAGATTGAAATTGACAAGCCGAACGAATCGTTTGTACTGTATGCCCCGTTTGCACGACCACGTGATGAAGAAAACTATTTATTAGATATCTTGCTATATAGCACCGAGTTTAAAGCAGACCAAATTGCCGTCTGGGCCGAACAATTATCCGTAAAAGACGTTGTATTGCGACCAATTGTTGAGCGTTATAGGCAATTTTTTAACAGCAAGGAACGGATTCAAAAGCTAAAACGGTTATTACCTTTAAATTCGAAAGATATAGATATAGAATATGGGATTTTGGCTGTATTAACGGGCGCACCAATCGCAAATATTGCGGCAATTACACGTTATTTGCTAATGGATGGGCTAGATGAACAAAATAATGAGGCGTATAAGCGGGTCGCGAAATATTTCTCCATTGAACGAATGTGGGAATTGCTTGAACAACATTTTGGCCTTGAAACGAGACCTGTCAATCGTACATTGCGACATTTAATGGAAACACTTCTTTATGCTCATTTTGCTCGCGATGCAGAGGTTAATATTGAAAAACTCCAAACAGAATATCCGTCCATTCGCTCAAATATATGCGCATTATTTATTGATGACTGGATGCGTGGTTCGGCAGAAGAAACAGAAAGGCTAGAGTCATACATACGTGAGGTTGAAAGCCGATTTGAGTTGCGTTATTACTTACAAAATGTATCAGTCCAAAATATTGAAAAAGTAATTACGTTCCCGCTTATTGATGCGTTATTGATCGAAAAAGTAATTGATGAATTGCAACATAAAACATCAGATTTGGAAGCATGGCAAGAACGAATTTCGTTTCGTCTTACGACATATTGGGGCAAAAAGGAACGAATACAAGCACTCTATCGCGTGTTATATGAAGCAGTACGGTTAACCGAATACAAAACGTATCTTAAACAATATGACAGTACCATCGATTTATACAATCAATATGTACATTGCCTGCATTATATTGATCAAGCGTATCGTCGCTTCATGCAAGCATATACCAAATTGGAACAACGCGAAATGATTGAATCATTAGCAAAAGCTTTAACAAATTGGTATGAAAATGTCTATTTAACTAAGCTTGCGCAAGAAACAAATTATTATTTAGAAAAAGAAGAACAAATAACGAAAATACCTTTGCAGCGTTCATTCTTCCCACAAGTAGTTCAACCAATTTTAGAGAAGGAAACAACAAGAGTGTTTGTTATTATTTCTGATGCTCTGCGATACGAAATTGGTTATGAATTGTGTGAGCGGCTTAATCAACGTATAAATGGCGAAGCAAGTGTTTCTCCTTTGTATGCGAGTCTACCAACTTATACACAACTTGGAATGGCATCATTACTGCCACATCGTACATTAACTATTGATGAGAAAAAAATTGTCTACGCTGATGGAGAACCAACAAACGGTTTGGCGAATCGAACAAAGATTTTACAGAAAGCGCATCCTGACTCTGTTGCTTACCGATTAGATGAATTTATGGATTGGTCGCGCACAGAAGCGGAAGAAAATTTTAAAGGAAAGCGTCTTGTTTATTTGTACCATGATGTTATTGATGCGACAGGGGATTCGCGTAAGTCCGAACGTGATACATATGAAGCGGTCGAAAAAGCTGTTTATTCCTTGGAATTAGCAGTTGATCGTTTATCACGATTACAGGCAAAACGTATCTTTATTACTGCTGATCACGGGTTCTTATTCCAGCATTTAAAAGTGGAGGCAGATGTAAAAGTAGAGACCGTTAGAGGAACAGTTTTTGATGGTAATCGTCGTTTTGCAATTGGCCATTCATTAACAGTTCCAGATGGAGCGGTAAAATTAAAGAGTTGGCAAACACCTCTTCAAAATGTCGATGTTGTTATTGCGAAAGGGTTAAATCGATTTATGACTGGCGGGGGATTGCAGTTTATACACGGTGGGGCAATGCCACAAGAATTGATTATCCCGCTCATTGATTATCGTCGTACAGAGCAAGCTAAACCCGTGGATGTAAGTGTAGCGATGTTAGATAAAGTGATTACAAACTATCGTGTACCTGTTCAATTTTATCAAGAGCAAAGCGTTTCAAGCGATTATTTACCACGCCAGCTAAAAATGGCATTTTACCAAGGAAATGAACGAATTTCGAACGAAGTCATTTTAACATTTAACCTAACAGGGGAAAATCATGAACGCACAGAACAAGTGGTCTTCACTCTTGCTGAGCGATATTATCCAATGGGAGAAACGTGTACCTTAAAAATGGAGACGATTCAAGATAAAAAAATTGATTTGTATAAAGAAGAAATTTTTACTATTCGTATGTACGAGGCGTTATATTAACAAAAATAAGACCTGCTGTGTGTTTATACATGGTAGGTCTTTCAATTATAACATTCATTAATATCCTTACCTCATTATCCGGAAAATCCTGTAAGTTGCTAAGGAGAGGAATAACGTGCTTAAAAATGGCGAAATAATTAAAGGGCCTTTTTGGCCTGAAATTGTTGAAATTAAACATTGTGAACAAATTGATGACGGACTTTATTTAGTGGAATCAATCGGACGACAAACAAATAGGTATTACGACCGCTATTTAGAGCAGTATCAACTTGAGCAACTTGAGCGTCTACAGCATGAAGAGGCTTATTTTAATCCAAACCGCCTGCAACACTATTTGCAGTATTATGTACTGAAAGCCGAAGAGAAATATTCACAATCAAGAGCACGTGGAAATAAAAAGATTATCCCGCTCCCACATCAAATTGAAGCGGTTTATAGTCGAATACTACAATCTCCTAGAGTTCGTTATTTGTTAGCAGACGATCCCGGTGCAGGTAAAACAATCATGTCGGGAATGCTCATTCGTGAATTATTAGCAAGAAAAAGTATAGAACGTATTCTTATATTAGTACCACCGCTTGTTTTAAAACAATGGCAAGAAGAATTATATGAGAAATTTGGTGAAGAATTCGTTATTGTAAATCGTAATCTTTTAAATTCTTCTGGAGATATAAATCCATTCGAAGCACACGATAAAATTATCACTTCTATTTACTGGGCTGCAAGAGAAGATGTGAAATCACTCATTTTAAAAACAAGTTTTGATCTCGTCATTGTCGACGAGGCTCATAAGATGGCTGCATATACACGTGGGGTGAAAAAACGAAAAGTTCAAAGAACTAAAATGTATCAACTTGGTGAAGCTTTGCTTCGTCATACAGAGCATTGTCTATTGCTAACAGCAACTCCACATAAAGGGGACAAAGAAAACTTTCGACATCTAATGAGTTTAATTGACCACGATATTTTTTCCCATTTAAACAGCGGAGAATCTATGTATGAAAAAAGTAACCCATTCGTTATTCGCCGCTTGAAAGAGTCGATGGTGAATTTTGACGGCACGCCTCTCTTTCCAAAACGGACAACAAAAACAATTACCTTCGATTTAAGCGAGGAAGAACAACAGCTTTATGACGAAGTAACAGCATATGTACGTGAACATTTTAACCGTGCTAAACAAAACAATAACCAAAATGTTGCCTTTGCAATGATGGTTTTGCAACGTCGTTTAAGTTCTTCAGTGGAGGCGATTTATCTTTCGCTTGTTCGACGAAAAGAGCGACTTGAAAAGCTATTATATAGTCAACAATCATATCAAGAAATTGACATAGATGATTATATTGACATGGCAGCGGAGGAACAGGAAGAATTAGAACTCCAATTAGAAGGAGCGGTTGAAACATTTGATCCTCATGAATTGCAACAAGAAATTGACGTATTGAACCGCTTAATTTATAAAGCAAATATAATTCGTCAGAAAGACGTAGAACGAAAATATACAGAACTTGAACGCACATTATTCAATCCAAATGGCCTTCTGGCTAAAGGGGAAAAGATTTTAATTTTTACTGAATCGAAAGATACGCTTTACTACTTGGAGCGGAAACTGCTTGCCCATGTTCCGGAAGTCGCAAAAATTGTTGGACACTTTTCAATGGAGCAACGACGTGCTGAAGTAGAAAAGTTTCGTAATGACGTACAAATTATGCTTGCGACTGATGCTGGTGGTGAATCAATTAACTTGCAATTTTGTAATCAAATGATAAATTATGATATTCCTTGGAATCCTAACCGATTAGAGCAACGGATGGGACGGATTCACCGCATCGGTCAAAAAAATGAAGTGTTTATTTTTAACTTAGTTGCCTCTAATACACGTGAAGGGGATGTATTGATTCGGTTACTTGAAAAAATGGAACAGATGCGTAATGACTTAGGACAAGACTCTGTATACGACTTCATCGGAGAAATTCTTGAAGAACAGGGAGTAGATCTAGCTCATTTGATGGAAGAAGCGATTAGTGGACGTGAAAATTTAGATGAAATTATTGCAAGAATGGAAAAAACATTATCAGAAGAACATCAACGTTTACTTGCGTTAGCACAGCAAGAACGGATGGACGAAACTAGTTTCGATTTACCGGGTATGCGCCGCGCATACCAAGAACTTTCGATTAATAGTCTTCCGATGAGAGTATATGGTGAATTTGCGATTAAACAATTTGAAAATACAAGAATTCGTTTACATATTTCTAATGACCAATCAACAGTAAGGATTGATCGTTTCCCGAAAAATATACGTGAATTAGCAAAAAAACAGCGTATTTTTATTAAGACGGATGAATCGATACGTTTTGCTTTAAAATCGTATCGTGAGACAGAAGAAATCACATTATTACAAAATGACCACCCTTTATACAAATTGTCATTAGAACTGGGAGCGGGAGAAGTTCAACAAGTTTCCATCCCGGTTTGTCGCGTGAGGGCTTCTGTAAGCGAACCACTTACTATTGAAATAAATCAAGTAACTATTGTTGATGGCACAGGAAGAGAACTTGAGCAGCAGTTAATACTGATTGGTAAACGTACATCTGGTGAATGGGTAAATATCGATCCCTATCTTTTATTTAACGGCGATTTTCAAATTGTTGAAGTAAACATTCCAGAAGACCCGTCATTTAAGCGTGAAGCCATCGTGCAAGCTAGGAAAATATTGCATGAAGTACAAATGAAACGAGATAATTATGTAAATAAAAAAAGTGCCTATTTACGAAAATCTTTTGAAGAACAGATGAACACACTTCATGAACGCCTTCGCCAATATCAGTTAAATAACTTTGATAATCGAAATAGCGCTCTTATTAATCAAATATATAGTCAAATCGAAGACTTAGAAGAGCGCAGTCGCGAACGATTAGATGAGATTGAGCGGGAGCGTAGCATTCAGTTACAGCCAATTAAAAGGATTGCTCAACTTCGACTAGAACCTTCGGAGGAAAATAACGGTCGAGTCATCCCTGATGATGTTGTTGATCTTGTAAAGGAATATGAGTATAGGAACGGCAGATTAAATATCCGACAACAGAAAGCGTTTGGGCTTATTGATTTTACAAGTGAAAGCACAAACGAGGAAACAAGATTTATCATCGTTACAAATTCTCTTTCAGATTTATTAAGAAATATCAACTATGAAGACTATGTTGGCATCGATAATTCTGTTTTTATTTATGCTGTGGAGAATAATGAGATAAAAGAAGAGATACAATTAGAAAAAACGCTTAGAATTCTGTAGTTCATGTAAATAAATCACTCAAAGGCTCCTAGCGTAACGATCTAGGGGCTTTTGATTTTTATTTATTAAGAGTCCATTTTTGATGGAAAAATTCGAGCTTATAAACCAGCCAAAAACAGGTCTTTTAGAATATAGTAGTCGGCATATAGGCTCATTTTTTGGATCGGAGAACCCCTTCATCTCACATTTCGCACCCTCCCAACGAAAATCGGGAGGATTTTT
>NZ_SDKL01000091.1:0-1122 GCF_004123125.1 Geobacillus sp. PK12 | reverse complement strand
AGGGCTGGTTGAGCGCTGACACTCAACTAGCACCACGGGTTAAAATCAATATGGATTTATATTCTAAAAATATATTTTAGGGGAGTTGTTATTCAATGTGTGGATTTGTAACTAGACACAAAGAAAGAGATTTAGAAATTCCAAAGCATCGTCAAGATTTAATGACTGCAATTGAAAAAGATTTATTTAATGACGATGATGTATTAGCGGTTTTTTATGGTGGTTCAATCGGGAGTGAAAACATGGATTTATATTCCGACATTGACCTCCGCATCGTTGTATTACCTGAAAAATTCCAAGCATTTATCTCGAACAAAAAAAAATCGCCCTAAAAAGTGGGGAAATGTTCTTTATTTTGAGGATTTAGGTCCGTTTGTAACTTATTCAATCGCTCACTATGATTGTTTCGTTAAAGTGGATACATTTTATTATAAACCTGAAGACATTCAGCCTTCCGTATGGTTGAAAAATATAAAAATTATAAAAGATACGGATGGAATGTTGGCAGATATTTTAGATAAATCAATGGCTTTATCCTATGAACCAACAATTGAAGAATTGGAACTTTGGCAAACAAAGTTTTTTGCGTATTTTCATGAAGCTTATCGCAGAGTAATGAGAAAAGAGTATTATTATGCTTTGAAATGTATTGACAACTTACGTTTATCAATGGCAACAGCTTGGTATATGGAAGCAGGAATCCAACCAAATACGTTTGGTGATTGGGCAAAATACGAAGGGGAAAGAAGCAAGCTAGAAGCTTGGCAACTTTCCCTCCTTGAAAGTTGGGAATGTGGTAGAAATCCCCTTGAAATGATGAATGTGATAAAAAGTATAGTTCCAGAATTTAAAAGAGTTCATAAAAATCTTTGTAATAAGTGTAAATTAGCACATTATTTCAGAATCCCTTTTTCAAATTATTTCAGATGGATTCTGAAATAATGTGCAAAATTTTTGCGGATTATTGCGGATTTTGCACATTCTTTCGGAACGTTTGCACGCTCTTTCAGATGAAGATTTCCAGCGCGCCTGATGGACGGATGGAAAATGGAAAAGTGAAAGCACAATAGAGGCCGATTCGGCCCCTTTCGTGCTAATACCCCATTTCCTCTGCGGCCATGC
>NZ_SDKL01000090.1:0-3956 GCF_004123125.1 Geobacillus sp. PK12 | reverse complement strand
GGGGAAACAGGAAACCCCCACTTCGATAAGTGGGGGAGGTTCATATATGCACTACTTAATCTATTTTGATGAGAGCAATAAACTCGACCAGTTTAACGCTAACTATTCTTACTATGGGGCTTACGGAGGAACCGATGCCGCAATGGCAAGGGTTGTTAAGCAAGTTCGAAACATCTTTAAACAGTGTAATTCTTTTAGTGAACTTCATTTTCGAGAGTATACGAAAGACAACCTTGTCAAGAAATATTTTCAAACTCTTCATACGGTTATTAATGAGAATGTACAGATTAATATTCTAACCGTTAATAATAGGGATGCTTTGTATGCGGCACAGAAAATCGGATTAACGGCGACTGAACTAAGAAACTTATTCTATATCAAAATACCGGAAAGATTATTTTATGGAATGACTCGGGATTTATCAAGTCAAGAATCTGGAACGATTAAGGTGAAGATTAAGGTAGACCAGAATGATGAGTATGATAAGCTTTTTCTTGAAACGAAAATCATTGAACAGATGAACGCACATTCGGCTTATCGCAATAAAAATTACCGCGTTGTTAATGTTCTTTCTCAAAACTCTGTTAAATCAATACCTTTGCAAATAGTGGATACATTTATGGGGATGGTTATATTTTTGTTGGAACAAAATTATCTTGAATCGTCCAATACTGCCAAGATAAAAAGTGATTTAATATACCGGTTCCTTATTGAAGGAAATAACTTAATGAAGTTTCAACAGCAAATCAAACTATATAAATGGACGGGACACGAAGAACTCACCTTTGTCAATATCAGCGACTATGTATCACCTTTTATGGCTTATAAAGCAGCATATGATTCACAAGAAATAATACGAATTCAAAAGATCATGGTTGAGAATCCAGCGATGCCTCTAAAAGAGCTTAGACTCAAGACAGGCTATCCGAATACCATGAAGAACACACTGATCGGATACAAGGATCAGATTGAAGGGCGGGGTAGGAATTATTCTATTTTATGATTCTCTTAGTTAGTTTTTTTATCAATAAATATGAAATCTTTGACACACAAAGAAAAGAAGGAGTTTTCCCATCATGGACGTTCGAATTCGGGCCATTTATGAAACCCGAGTTCGGCAGTCATGGCCGGCTGCATCTGTAAAATAGATCTGGAAAGGAGCGCCCGATGAGGATACGCAAATGTGCTAGAGCAGTGATCATCAATGAGCGAAACGAAATTCTTCTTCAGCAATTTGAATTTCGGGATGTAGTAGGGAACAAAGTGTTATGGGTTACTCCAGGAGGGGGCATTGAAGAAAACGAGACCCCAGCTGAAGCTTTAAAAAGGGAATTATACGAAGAACTAGGCATAGTGGTTGATCTTCTCGGTGGCCCCATATTCCAACTGGATGTATGGATTGAAGGAAAACAAGGTTCTTTTATTAGCCGGGAAATTTATTATCACGTTACGATCCAATCCGATACGGTGTTGTCTATCGAACATATAACAAAGAACGAAAAAGACACACTGAAAGGACTCAAATGGTGGAGCAAAGACGAATTGCAGAAAATCGACAACTTTGCGCCTCGTGAAATATTGAACTACATATAGTTTTCTGCTTTTCACTGCGCTGCGGTTGCAGCGAGTCGAGGGGGGAGTAGAGGGAATCGTGACGTACCCGTGGTGCTAGTTGAGCTTTAGCGCTCAACTAGCCCAAGTGTAACCAGGGAATAAGCTAACAATATACCGTCTAGTGCCACTTCAAATCCGATAATCGAATTGGCTCGGATCCCCGTGATGCGATAGTGGTCAACCAGAACCGCGAACACCGTCTCGATCACTTTGCGTTTTTGTTGGATCCATTTCTCCCATGTCTCAGACGCACGATGTTTCTGGTTTTTTCGAGACGGAGTCCAAAGCGCCATTTGGTATTCTTCGTACAGCCTTTTTTGCAAGTCACGGCTAATGAATCCTTTGTCCCCAAAGTTATACGGGTGGGGAATTTGGGTCATCACGCTTTCGGCTGCGATTCGATCGTGGCAAGATGCTTCCGTCACCACATACCCCATCGGCAGCCCTTGATCGGTCACTTGAAGGTGCAGCTTCAACCCGTAGTACCATTGCTTTTTGGAAGCGCAATACCCGATGTCGGCGATCTCTTGAAACCGTTTGACGCGATGCATTCTTGCCGTATGGCACAACGGGAGCGGCAAGCTGTCCACGACGGCATAGGCATGATGTTGGCCACGTTTTGCTCACGACGGTGATCCATTTGATAGCGAAGCCAAGCGCCCGGCAGCGGCGGTTATACCGGGAACGTTCGAGAAACGAGCCGTTTGTGAACAAATTTTCCGTGACAAAACGATGCCACGCCCGTTCAGAAGTAAAACCGAGCAGCTTTCCTAAAAGATGAATGGCGATGATGACAGCGTCCTCTTGCTTGACCAAATGGCGATTTCGACGATGAAGATGCACCTGAATGCATGAAAGTTGAGCAGAAACAAAAACGAAAATGGCGGCATATTGCTTTTGAATCTTGGCCCGATCTGTAGTAAAATGAAAGTGCTCTCGCATAGGGATCCTCCTTTTTAATGGTTGGTTGCACTTTCATTTTAAGGGGATCCTCATGCAAGGGCTATTTTTATGCTTGTTTGAGTTTATCTAGCACCACGGGTGGAATATATATATAAGTTGCAATTTTGTTTTACATGGCATTGTTCGCTCTTCTTGTCACCGTGCCAGCTTGTTAGGTGATAAAGTAAAGACGGGACATGGAGGTCGGAAATTCTTTATTACAACCTATATAGATCAACAACCGGAAGAGGTGCTTCGACGCTTGGGGTGTGCAGCGTGATGCAAAGGTTAACTTTTCAAGGTGCATTTATATAGAAAACCTTCCGCCATTTGAGAGCGGCAGGAGTTACCTGTACATAAGAAGTAAACGAGTTTTTTGTCCATTTTTGATCCCTCTTTCATGTGAGTGGTTTTTGAACTAAAATCTCAGCATCACTTTCCCTCCCAAAGCCGTTTTGTCACCATCCGCTCCCACCACTTCCACGGCAGCACATGTTTCAAGACAATTCCTAATTTCACGCCTTTGCCAACCGGATACCGCAATTTCGGATAGGGAGACTTCGCCACTTGCACAATCTGTCGGATCACTTCATCCGGAGCAGGTGCCGTGTCGGCAACCTGATTGACATATTTCAAAATCGCCTTCATCTCTTTCGCATAAGGAGAATTCGGATGGATCGTTACCGCTCCCAACCCTTTTGACCAGATATCTGTTTTATAGGACCCCGGCTCAATCAAAACTACATGAACGCCATACGGCAGCATCTCTAAACGCAAAGACTCGCTGAATCCTTCCACCGCAAACTTAGATGCCACATAAGGTCCCATAGAAGGGAAGCCGATCCGTCCGCTGATACTGCTTATATTCACAATCTTGCCGCTTCTGTGTTCCCGCATCGACGGCAAAACAGCTTTCGTTACTGCCACCAAGCCGAAAAAATTGGTTTCAAATTGCCGCCGCCATTCTTCAACAGCAAGTTCCTCCGTGAAGCCGCCCGCTGCATAACCCGCATTGTTCACCAACAGATCAATTCGTCCGTAACGGCGAATCACATCCTGAATCACCGTTTCTACGGCGGAAAAATCGGTCACATCCAATTGGATAATCTCAATCCGATTTGTTACACCCGCTTCTTTAGCTGCCGCTTCCAGACGTCCTTTGTTATTCAAGTTTCTCATTGAAGCCAGCACGCGATAGCCTTCGCCGGCAAGTACCACACTTGTCAGCAAACCAAAGCCGCTTGAAGCTCCTGTAACAAACGCAACCGGTTGCTTGTCAGAAGTCTGATCCACAAGATTCCCTCCAGCTATTAACTATTTCTAACTATTGGAATTGTATCATAAAAATAATGGAATCACGAGTGTTGATTATCCAAAATTATACATACGCCTTCCATAAA
>NZ_SDKL01000009.1:0-49780 GCF_004123125.1 Geobacillus sp. PK12 | reverse complement strand
GTTGGGGCCAGCGCCCCTGCAAGAGTAGGTCGCTGCTAGGCAATAAACGAGCAGCCAGTTGCATTGGTGCAATTGGCTGCTTTCGTTTTTTGAGGAAAAAACGATAAGGACCCGCTCAATGTCTCTCTTCCTTTCATCTACTAGTATAGAATGTTAGCAATGTGGGAAACATAGAGGATGGGAGGTGGAGAGCGTGAGGACATCAATAGCAGACCGGAATCAACGCGAACATGTATGCATCGTTTGTGAACAGGAAAAAAAGGAAGGGATTTTCCTTTTTGGCCATTTTCTTTGTTTGGACTGCAACCGGGCGATTGTGCAAACGAATACGGACGACCCGAACTACTCGTTTTATGTGCGGCAGCTGCGCAAAATGTTTACATCGAAAATTCACTCGTAATCAGGGCCTGCATTTGGGCCTGTTTTTATTTGCGATTGACGCGACTCGTGCGTTTTTTCGGGCGTTTGTGATACTATATGTTTGATGTTTCTCCTGCATATCCCATGCATTTCGGCAGTCTGCCCGGATGATGGCCGTTCTGGGACAGACAGCAAGGAAAGAGGATGATGATGGATCAAACGAAAACTCCTTTATATGACGCTCTCGTGCACCATTGGGCGCGCCGCCCGGTTTCGTTTCATGTGCCGGGACATAAATACGGCGCTTTGTTTTCGAAACGAGGGAGAGATATGTTTGCGCCGCTGTTGGCGTTGGATGCGACGGAAATTTCCGGCTTGGATGACTTGCATCATCCTGAGTCGGTGATTGCCGAGGCGCAGGCGCTGGCGGCGGAGCTGTATGGCGTTAGGGAGACGTTTTTCCTTGTGAACGGTTCGACGGCAGGGAATTTGGCAATGATCGCCGCCGTGTGTGATGGAAAGAGGAAGAAAGTGATTGTACAACGCAATTGCCATAAATCGGTGATGCATGCATTGCAACTCATGGAAGCCACTCCTGTTCTACTTGCTCCCGAGTTTGATCGTGATGTGTGTGTCGCTTCGCACATTCGTCCTAAAGCGGTCAAAGAGGCGTTGGCGCTTCATGATGATGTTGCTGCGGTTGTATTGACGAACCCAAATTATTATGGAATGGCCGCCGATTTGACAGAAATCGTCCGTCTAGTTCATGAACATGGCATTCCGGTGCTGGTTGATGAGGCGCATGGCGCCCATTTCGTTGTCGGCCCCCCTTTTCCGACATCGGCGCTTCGCTATGGCGCCGATGTTGTCGTGCAGTCGGCGCATAAAACGTTGCCGGCGATGACGATGGGAGCGTTTTTGCATGTAAACAGCGAGCGGGTTGATCTTGAGCGGTTGAAATATTTTTTGCAGTTGTTTCAGTCAAGCAGCCCGTCTTACCCGATTATGGCGTCGCTCGATTTGGCGCGGAGTTATGTCGCCCAGCTTTCAAAAAGCGATGCGGCGGCGATCGTGGCAGAAATTGAGAAGTTTAAAGCAGCCTTGGCCGATATTGACGGGGTGGCAGTCGTTTGTTCCCGCCATTTTGGCGTACAGACCGACCCGCTGAAAGTAACGGTGCAGACGCGCTGTTCCTTGACCGGGTATGAACTGCAACGTTGGCTTGAGCGCGAAGGGGTGTTTGTCGAGCTTGCTGATCGAATGAACGTGCTTTTCGTTTGCCCGCTGGCGGTAACCGGGCGGCTTCAGGAAGCAGCGGAGAAAATCAAACGAGCGTGGCGCGATTTGCCAGATGGCGAGGCGCCGGTGTGTGACGCTTCGCCTTTTCTCGGACCGCTGCTATCGGTTTTAGTCCCGTATAATGAACTGCGCCATTTGCGGACAAAAGCTGTGGCGCTCGAGGAAGCTGAAGGACATATAGCAGCGGAAACGGTCATTCCATATCCGCCTGGGGTGCCGCTCGTGTGGGTCGGAGAACGGATCGGCAGCGGCCATATTGAACAGATCCGCCAGCTTCTTTGTCAGCGGGCGCACATACAAGGCGGAAGCCGGCTGAAAGATGGTCAGTTGGTTGTATACGAATAGGAAGGATGGAAAGGATGCCGCGAGTGATGAACGGATGCTTTTTTTCGTTTGAAGGGCCGGAAGGAGCCGGCAAAACGACGATGATCAGCAAATTGGAGTCGTTGTTGCGTGAGCGGGGGATTGACGTCGTGGCGACGAGGGAGCCGGGCGGGGTGCGCATTGCCGAGGCGATTCGCTCCATCATTTTAAACTGTGATTATACGGAAATGGACGGGCGGACGGAGGCGCTTTTGTATGCGGCGGCGCGCCGACAGCATTTGCTTGAGAAAATCGTGCCGGCGCTTGAGGCTGGGTGCGTCGTCCTTTGCGACCGGTTTGTTGACAGTTCCCTCGCCTACCAGGGATTTGCCCGCGGGCTTGGCATTGAGGAAGTATGGAAAATTAATGAGTTCGCTATTGATGGGTATATGCCGTCGCTGACGATTTATTTTGATATCGATCCGCAAATTGGGCTTGAACGAATCCGACGGAACCGCGGCCGGGAAGTGAATCGGCTTGACCTTGAAACGTTGTCTTTTCATGAGAAGGTGCGAGAAGGGTATCGGGAACTCGCTAGACGGTTTGCCGACCGCATTGTCGTCATCGACGCGAACCGCCCGCTTGATGATGTATTCGCCGAAACAACAGCCGCGGTGCTTTCCCGTTTGAAAGGAAGATGACAGCGCCATTTCCATGAATCCGACCGTGATGATTCCTAGCGGACATGATAGAATAGAAATAAGAAATCAAGGAAGAGTGATGGCGATGCGATGGGAACAGCTAGCGAAACGCCAGCCGGTGGTGGCGAAAATGCTGCAAAGCGGCTTGGAAAAAGGGCGGATTTCTCATGCGTACTTGTTTGAGGGGCAGCGGGGGACGGGCAAAAAAGCGGCCAGTTTGTTGTTGGCGAAACGTTTGTTTTGTCTGTCCCCAATCGGAGTTTCCCCGTGTCTAGAGTGCCGCAACTGCCGGCGCATCGACTCCGGCAACCACCCTGACGTCCGGGTGATCGGCCCAGATGGAGGATCAATCAAAAAGGAACAAATCGAATGGCTGCAGCAAGAGTTCTCGAAAACAGCGGTCGAGTCGGATAAAAAAATGTACATCGTTGAGCACGCCGATCAAATGACGACAAGCGCTGCCAACAGCCTTCTGAAATTTTTGGAAGAGCCGCATCCGGGGACGGTGGCGGTATTGCTGACTGAGCAATACCACCGCCTGCTAGGGACGATCGTTTCCCGCTGTCAAGTGCTTTCGTTCCGGCCGTTGCCGCCGGCAGAGCTCGCTCAGGGACTTGTCGAGGAGCACGTGCCGTTGCCGTTGGCGCTGTTGGCTGCCCATTTGACAAACAGCTTCGAGGAAGCACTGGCGCTTGCCAAAGATAGTTGGTTTGCCGAGGCGCGAACATTAGTGCTACAATGGTATGAGATGCTAGGCAAGCCGGAGCTGCAGCTTTTGTTTTTCATCCACGACCGCTTGTTTCCGCATTTTTTGGAAAGCCATCAGCTTGACCTTGGACTTGATTTGCTTTTATATTTATACCGCGATTTGTTGCATATTCAAGCCGGGCAGATGGACGGCGTGTTATACCGCGATCAGCTGGACCGCCTGCAACGATGGGCGCTTGCTTGCCCGCAGCGGCGGATTTTGGCTGGCATGGAAGCGATTTTACAAGCGAAAACGCGTTTAAATACAACAAATATGAGCACGGCGTTGCTTGTTGAGCAGCTCGTTCTTCAATTAAAGCGGTAAAGGAGGGAGAGCCGTTGTATACGGTAGTCGGCGTCCGTTTTAAAAAAGCAGGGAAAATTTATTATTTTGACCCTGGCGATGCCGTTATTCCCGTCGGCGAATTCGTCATTGTCGAGACGGTCCGAGGCATTGAGTACGGAAAAGTCGTCATCGCCAATAAACAAGTCGACGAAAACGACATCGTGCTGCCGCTCAAAAAAGTGATCCGCGTGGCGAATGAGAAAGATAAATGGGTTGTGGAAGAAAACAAAAAGGCGGCGCGCGAGGCGTATGACATTTGCTTGCGCAAAGTGGAGGAGCACGGGCTGGAAATGAAGCTCGTCGATGTGGAATATACGTTTGACCGCAATAAAGTGATCTTTTATTTCACTGCCGATGGGCGCGTCGATTTCCGCGAACTTGTGAAGGACTTAGCGTCGATTTTCCGCACGCGCATTGAGCTGCGGCAAATCGGGGTGCGCGACGAGGCGAAAATGCTTGGTGGCATCGGGCCGTGCGGCCGCATGCTTTGTTGTTCGACGTTTTTAGGCGATTTTGAACCGGTGTCGATCAAAATGGCGAAAGATCAAAACTTGTCGCTCAATCCAACGAAAATTTCCGGGTTGTGCGGCCGGCTGATGTGTTGCCTGAAATATGAAAACGAAGAGTATGAGACGGCGAAAGAACAACTCCCGGATTTAGGGGAATATGTCGAAACACCGCACGGCTTCGGCAAAGTCGTCGGCTTGAACATTTTAGAGCGGGTGCTGCAAATCGAGCTTCCAGAATTCGGACGGGTCGTCGAATATACACTCGATGAGCTGATGAAAAACGGGACGTTGTCCATTCGCGTCGCAGATTAATTTGGGGTGGGGCCAGTGGAAAAAGTAGATAAAAAAGAAGTGTTTCGATCAGTGGCCAATATGGAAGAGCAACTTAGTTATTTTTACCGCGAGCTGGTACAGCTGAAACAGCGCGTAACGGAGCTGTTAGAAGAGAATCACCAGCTGCAAATCGAAAATGCTCATTTGCGCCGTCGGCTTGAACAATTGTCAGAAGCATGGGAAGAAGGCAAACGAAAAGGGGACAAACATGGCAAAAAACTCATCGACATTGGCGAAGGGTATGACAATTTAGCCCGCCTTTACCAAGAAGGGTTTCATATTTGTCACATCCATTACGGAAGCATTCGCACCGAGGGCGATTGTTTGTTTTGCTTGTCGTTTTTGAACAAAAACTAAAGGCAGCGCCACCCTTTCCGTTTCGGAAAGGTTATTTTTTTCAATGGAGGATCGTGCGTCATGGTGGAATTGTACGAGGATGAACGGCTCGATTATTTGTTTAACGAAGAGCTCCGCATCATTCAAAGTCCATCTGTATTTTCGTTTTCCCTTGATGCCGTGCTCCTTGCTCATTTTGCCTATATGCCGATTCAAAAGGGGCAGATTGTTGATTTGTGCACGGGCAACGGGGTGATTCCCCTCTTGTTGAGCCGGCGAACAAAAGGGACGATCATCGGCATCGAAATTCAAGAACGGCTTTGCGACATGGCGAGGCGAAGCGTGCAATACAACGGGCTTGAAGGACAAATCGAGATCATACACGGCGACATTAAAGAAGCGCCGCAACGGATCGGTTACAGCCGGTACGATGTCGTCACGTGCAACCCCCCGTATTTTCCGGCAGTCGGCAAAGACGAACTGAGCAAAAATGAACATATCGCCATCGCCCGCCATGAAATTTATTGCACCCTAGAGGATGTGATTCGAGTCAGCAGCCAGCTGTTGAAGCAAGGAGGGAAGGCGGCGTTCGTCCACCGGCCCGGGCGGCTGCTTGACCTTGTGACGCTCATGCGCCAATACCGTCTTGAGCCGAAACGGCTCCGCTTTGTGTACCCGAAAGAGGGCAAAGAGGCGAACATGATTTTAATTGAAGGGACAAAAGATGCAAGCCCGGACTTAAAAGTGTTGCCTCCGCTTGTCGTGTATGATGAGAATAACGAATATACCGAGGAGACGAAGCGGATCTTATATGGCATTATTTCATCTTAAAGGGGCGGAACAAGGATGCTTTGGCAGCAAAAAAGTTTTACCGAACAAACGGAGCAAGGGACGCTGTACATCGTGCCGACGCCGATCGGCAATTTGGAGGATATGACGTTTCGTGCGGTTAGGACGCTTCAGGAAGCTGATGTCATCGCCGCCGAGGATACAAGGCAGACGAAAAAGCTGCTCGCTCATTTCGGCATTCATACGCCGCTCGTCAGCTACCATGAGCATAATAAATACGCGAGCGGCCGGCAGCTTGTCGAATGGCTGAAGGAAGGAAAAACGGTGGCATTGGTGAGCGACGCCGGGATGCCCGGCATTTCCGATCCGGGCTATGAGCTTATTGCTGCGGCGCTTGCCGAGCGCTGCCGCGTCGTCCCTCTTCCTGGAGCGAACGCGGCATTGACAGCGCTTGTCGCCTCCGGGCTGCCCACGGACCGCTTTTTGTTTGTCGGCTTTTTGAAACGGGCGAAAAAAGAGAAAAAAGAGCAGCTGCTGTCATTAAAAACAGCGGCGGAGACGTTAATTTTTTATGAGGCGCCCCACCGCTTGAAAGAAACGCTCGCTCTTATGTATGATATATTCGGCAATCGGCGCATCGCTCTTGGCCGCGAGTTGACGAAACGGTTTGAGGAGTTCATCCGCGGCGATTTAAGCGATGCGGTCGCCTGGGCGGAAGAACATGACATCCGGGGCGAATTTTGCCTCATTGTCGAAGGGGCGCGAGACGGGAAGAAACAAGAGCAAGAGGGAGAGGAATGGTGGCAGCCGCTTTCGCTTGTCGAACATGTCGATTATTATATTCGCGAGCACAGCCTTTCCGTCAAGGAGGCGGTGAAACAGGCGGCCAGTGATCGAAATATGTCGAAACGCGACGTTTATCGGCAGTATCATCAACAGCAAGAAGAAGAAAAAAAAGAGTTTCTCTGAAGCCAGAGAAACTTTTTTATTCTTTTTCTTTGTCTGTTGCTGCTTCTAGATGCTGTTGGATCTCCTGCAGCAAAATTTCCGCGCCTTCGCGGCTTAAAATGATTTTGCCGCCGGCCAGTTTGAAGTTGTCGTCCGACACTTCGCCGGTGACGACACACGTCATGTTCGGCTTATACTTTTTCAAAATGATGCGGTCATCGTCAACATAAATTTCCAACGCATCTTTTTCGTTAATATCCAACGTACGTCGCAGCTCAATTGGAATGACGACGCGGCCTAACTCATCGACTTTACGCACGATCCCTGTCGATTTCATCGTCGATTCTCCTCTCCGCAAAAAAGTTTTTTGTCGTTTATTCGTCAATATTCGACAAATTTCCTACAACCTAATCATATCAGTGTTTCCATTAAGCGTCAATCCTTTAATATGTAAAATTTAAAAAAAATGTATATTGTTATTTCAAAAAAAAGTTTGTTTAGAAAGAAAGGAGAAAACGAATGAATTTGCCCATCTAAACTCTATCCTTGTATAACAAATTCGCAGCGATGGTTGAAAACGCGGCCGTATTTTTGCCGGTTTGGGTATATTTTTTCAGCCCACGAGAAATAGATGTTTTTGTAGAATGAAAAAATTATGTAAAATAGAAGTAACGCCGCTCTCGTCGCCGGACGGGGGCTTTTGTGCTCAACAGTACGAGGGAGGGCCTAACCGATGGAGAAAAAAACGTTTTATTTGACGACGCCGATTTATTACCCGAGCGACCGCCTGCATATCGGTCATGCTTACACAACGGTGGCGGGGGACGCCATGGCTCGCTATAAACGGATGCGCGGCTACGATGTCATGTATTTGACCGGCACCGATGAGCATGGGCAAAAAATTCAGCGCAAGGCGGAAGAAAAAGGAGTAACGCCGCAGCAATACGTCGATGAGATCGTCGCTGGCATTCAGGAGCTATGGAAGAAGCTCGACATTTCCTACGACGATTTTATTCGCACAACGCAGGAGCGGCATAAAAAAGTCGTCGAACAAATTTTCACCCGTCTTGTCGAACAAGGCGATATTTATTTGGGCGAATATGAAGGCTGGTATTGTACGCCGTGCGAATCGTTTTACACTGAGCGGCAGCTTGTGGACGGCAACTGTCCGGACTGCGGCCGGCCTGTTGAGAAAGTGAAAGAAGAGTCCTATTTCTTCCGGATGAGCAAATATGTCGACCGCTTGTTGCAATATTACGAAGAAAATCCCGATTTTATCCAACCGGAATCGCGGAAAAATGAGATGATCAACAACTTCATTAAGCCGGGGCTTGAGGATTTGGCTGTGTCCCGGACGACGTTCGATTGGGGCATTAAAGTGCCAGGCAATCCGAAGCATGTCATCTATGTCTGGATCGACGCGCTTGCCAACTATATCACAGCGCTCGGCTACGGCACGGACAACGATGAAAAGTTCCGCAAATATTGGCCGGCGGACGTCCATTTGGTCGGCAAAGAAATCGTCCGTTTCCATACGATTTATTGGCCGATTATATTGATGGCGCTCGGCTTGCCGTTGCCGAAAAAAGTATTCGGCCATGGCTGGTTGCTGATGAAGGATGGAAAAATGTCCAAATCGAAAGGCAATGTCGTCGACCCAGTGACGCTCATCGACCGGTATGGGCTTGATGCGCTCCGCTATTATTTGCTGCGGGAAGTGCCGTTCGGCGCTGATGGCGTGTTTACGCCGGAAGGATTTATTGAGCGCATCAACTATGACTTGGCCAACGACTTAGGCAACTTGTTGCACCGTACCGTGGCGATGATCGAGAAATATTTCGACGGCGTTATTCCGCCATACCGCGGGCCGAAAACACCGTTTGACCAAGAGTTGGTGCAAACGGCGCGCAAAGTGGTGCGTCAATATGAAGAAGCGATGGAGGGAATGGAGTTTTCCGTCGCGCTCGCCGCTGTTTGGCAGTTGATTAGCCGGACGAACAAATATATCGATGAAACGCAGCCATGGGTATTGGCGAAAGACGAACAGAAACGGGATGAGCTTGCCGCCGTCATGACCCACTTGGCTGAATCGCTTCGCCATACGGCAGTGCTGCTCCAGCCGTTTTTGACGCGCACGCCGGAGCGCATGTTCGCTCAGCTCGGCATCACGGATCATTCATTAAAAGAATGGGATAGCTTGTACGATTTCGGCCTCATTCCGGAAGGGACAAAAGTGCAAAAGGGAGAACCGCTCTTCCCGCGCCTCGACATCGAAGCGGAAGTGGAGTACATTAAGGCGCATATGCAAGGGGGCAAACCGGCCGCCGAACCGGTAAAAGAGGAAAAAAAAGCAGCGGAGGCGGCGGAAATTTCGATTGACGAGTTCGCCAAAGTCGATTTGCGCGTCGCTGAAGTCATCCATGCGGAACGTATGAAAAACGCCGATAAGCTGTTGAAGCTTCAGCTTGACCTTGGCGGCGAGAAGCGGCAAGTGATCTCCGGCATTGCTGAGTTTTACAAACCAGAAGAACTCGTCGGCAAAAAAGTCATTTGCGTCGCCAATTTAAAACCAGCCAAGCTTCGCGGCGAATGGTCGGAAGGCATGATTCTAGCCGGAGGCAGCGGCGGGGAATTTTCGCTGGCGACGGTTGATCAACACGTGCCGAATGGAACGAAAATCAAATAACGGTTTGCTTGGCAGGGGGGTGTTGCGCTTGACACCTCCTTGTCGCTATTTTGTAATGGAAATGTTAACGAAATGTGACGTATGTAACCAATTTCTATGCTACACTTAACATCAAGGTGGAAAAGAGGGCATTCGTATGCTGTTTGATACGCACGCACATTTGAATGCAGTCCAATACGAAGAAGATTTGGAACAAGTCATTGAACGCGCCCGCGATGAAGGGGTTTCACACATTGTCGTCGTCGGGTTTGACCGTCCGACGATCGATCGGGCGATCGAGCTGGCCGAGCGGTATCCGTTTATTTATGCGGCGGTTGGCTGGCATCCGGTTGATGCGATCGAGATGACGGACGATGATTTGCAGATGATTGAACAGCTCGCCGCTCACCCGAAAGTCGTGGCGCTCGGCGAGATGGGGCTTGACTACCATTGGGATAAATCGCCGAAAGACGTGCAACAAGAGGTGTTCCGGCAGCAAATCCGGCTGGCTAAAAAGGTGAAGTTGCCGATCATTATTCATAACCGTGAGGCGACGGCAGATATTTTAAAAATTTTGCAAGAGGAAAACGCCGCCGAAATCGGCGGGATTATGCATTGTTTCAGCGGCAGCGTCGAGGTGGCCAAACAGTGCATGGACATGAATTTTCTCATTTCCCTTGGCGGACCGGTCACGTTTAAAAATGCGAAAAAACCGAAGGAAGTGGCGAAGGAGATTCCACTCAGCCATTTATTGATCGAAACCGACTGTCCATATTTAACGCCTCACCCTTTCCGCGGCAAACGAAACGAGCCGAGCTATGTCAAATACGTTGCCGAAGCGATCGCACAGATCAAAAACATTTCTTTTGCCGAAGTAGCGGAAACAACGGCGGAAAATGCCAAAAAATTGTTCGCCATCGACCGCTAAAATTAGGCGTCGAACAGCGGGGAAGCTTGTCGAAGGTGCGGCGAAGACGATAAAATTCTACAAATTCAGCCGATATGAGCCAACCGCGTGTCGACAAGTCTTCCTTCCTTTTTCACTGAATTTTCTGCATAATAGAGTATGCTCGTGCGTACATGTTAAAGGGAGAGGGGAATTCCGTAGAAAAAGGAGGCGTTCATCTGATGTTGCCGAATGGGAGGAAATGGCTGGACTTATGGAGGAAAAACGTGACCGTCACAGCGGGCGGGTTTCTCGCCATCTCCGCGACGACAGGGGTTGCTGGATATGAGATGGCCAAAGACGATGTGACGCTGATCAAAAACGGAAACAAACAAGAAATTCGCACTCATGCGAAAACGGTGAAAGAGCTGCTTGCGGAGCAAAACATTCAGCCGCGCAAAGAAGATTATGTTTATCCGTCCTTGCATTCGCCGATCACCGACGATCTCCATATTGTTTGGGAAGCAAGCAAAGAAGTGACGCTGACAGTCAATGGAAAAAAGAAAAAGATATGGACGACAGCCGATACGGTCGCGGAGCTGCTCCGTTCGCAGCACGTGGCGGTCGGGGCGTATGACAAAGTGGCGCCGGCGCTTTCGGCGAAAATTCAAAAAGGCATGGACATCGGCGTTGAAAAGGCGTTTCCAGTCCACGTCAATGTCGGCGGTAAACAACAGCAGGTATGGACAACTTCGACTACGGTCGCTGACTTTTTGAAGCAGCAAGGGATTCAGCTAGGTCAACTCGATCGGATAGAGCCCTCCTTGCATGAAACGGTCAAAGAACAGATGACCATTCGCGTGATCCGAGTAAAAAAAGTCACCGATGTAGTGGAAGAACCCGTCGACTTTGCCGTGGTGACAAAACGGGATGACTCATTGCCGAAAGGAGAGCGGCGCGTCATTCAGCCTGGAGAAAAAGGGATGGTTCAAAAAACGTATGAGGTGACATTGGAAAACGGCAAAGAAACGGCGCGCAAACTAATCGCTGTGAAAACGCTAAAAGAAAGCAAGGCGCGCATTGTCGCCATCGGCACGAAAACGGTGCGCCAAGCTGCCGCGCCCGACCGCCCGTCCTCGCGCGGCTCGGACCATGCCGCGAAGGAATTTTACGTCACCGCCACCGCCTACACTGCCTATTGTGCAGGCTGTTCAGGCATAACAAGCACGGGCATCAACTTGCGCAAAAATCCTTCCGCTAAAGTGATTGCGGTCGACCCGTCCATCATCCCCCTTGGGTCGAGAGTGTATGTGGAAGGATACGGATATGCCATTGCCGCTGACACCGGCTCAGGCATCCGCGGATATAAAATTGATGTGTTTTTCCCGGAACGGTCGGATGCGTTTCGTTGGGGCAGAAAGCGCGTGAAAATACGGGTATTGCCATAGAGATGCGATGGGAGAACGAAGCGGAGGGTTTTTTCCCTCTGCTTTTTTTCGCTATAATGGCATTGTGCCGCGACAATGCGCGCCGCTTCTGCTAAATTAGACGATGCAAACGGAAAAAAAGTTTCAGCGAAATTCAAAAAATAATAAGGGAATGAAGCGGCTTTCGGCGATGATTCGCCTTACTTTTGATTTTACCGGAAAGGAGGCATTGCAGAAATAGGAAAAAGGGACGATTCCGTTGTTTCTGCAATGGGAGGATGAAGATCAAAGAAGTGATCGTTGTGGAAGGAAAAGATGATACGGCGGCGATCCGGCGCGCCGTCGATGCCGATACAATCGAGACAAACGGAGCAGCAGTGGGCGCGGATGTCATTGAGCGGATCAAGCTGGCGAAAGAGCGCCGCGGCGTGATCATTTTTACCGATCCCGATTTTCCCGGCGAAAAAATTCGCCGCACGATTGCCGAACAGGTGCCGGGGTGCAAGCATGCCTTTTTGCCGCGCGAGGCGGCCAAAGCGAAAAACGGCAAGGGCATCGGGGTTGAGCACGCGTCCCCTGACGAAATCCGTCGGGCGCTCGCCAACGTGTATGAAGAGGCGTCGGATTGGAAGGAAGAAATTACGTTTGCTGAACTGATCGAGGCTGGGTTGATCGGCGGCGCGATGGCGCGCCGGCGGCGGCAGCGTCTTGGCGAGGAGCTGAAAATCGGCTATGCGAACGGTCGGCAGTTTCATAAGCGGCTGCAAGTGTTCCGCATTTCCCGTGATGCTTTTTATGCCGCGTTAGCGCACGTGATGCAGGAGGAGGCGGACGATGTATAAAGATATTGCAACACCGGGGCGGACGAAAGAAATTTTGGAGCGATATGGCTTTTCGTTTAAAAAGAGCCTTGGGCAAAACTTTTTGATCGATGCGAACATTTTGCGGAAAATCGTGGATGTTGCCGACATCTCCCCTGATACAGGAGCGATTGAAATCGGACCAGGCATCGGAGCGTTGACGGAACAATTGGCGCGGCGGGCGAAAAAAGTCGTCGCTTTCGAAATCGACGGCCGACTGTTGCCCATTTTGGCCGACACGCTGTCTCCTTATGACAATGTGCGCATCTTTCACCAAGATGTATTAAAGGCCGACTTGCATGCCGTCATCGCCGAGGAATTGGCTGATGTAAGCGACCGGATGGTCGTCGCCAACTTACCTTATTATGTGACGACACCGATCATTATGAAGCTGCTTACCGAGCGGTTGCCGATCCGCGGCATGGTCGTCATGCTGCAAAAAGAAGTCGCCGACCGTCTTGCCGCTAAGCCAGGGACGAAAGATTACGGCTCGCTGACGATCGCTGTGCAGTATTATACCGAAGCGGAAGTCATCATGACGGTGCCGCGCACCGTCTTTATGCCGCAGCCGAACGTTGATTCTGCTGTCATCCGGCTCGTAAAGCGGCAGCATCCGCCTGTTGTTGTCGACGATGAGGGCGTGTTTTTCCAAGTGGTGCGGGCAAGCTTCGCCCAGCGCCGCAAAACGCTGTTCAACAACTTAACAAACAATTTGCCGGGAGGAAAAGAGAACAAAGAGCAAATTGAACGAGTGCTCGTTGCTTTGGGCATTGACCCGCGCCGACGCGGAGAGACGCTTGACATCGCTGAGTTTGCTTCATTAAGCAACGCGTTGGCACCGCTTTTCGGCAAATGAAGGAGTCGTAAAGAAAGCGCTCCTCTGGGGGGCAGCGGTCTTTTCGTCAACCAAAGCCGTCCAAACAGGCGTCTATCACCTATTGTCCGCACGTGCATATCGTATGGATGACAACGATTATGCAATGGAGTGAGCGGTGATGGACGTCATTAAAATCGGCGATATTGTCGCCCGCAAGTCTTACCAATGTGATTTATTGTTCCGAGTGATTGATATGAAAGAAAAAAACGGCGAGTGGGAAGCGATTTTGTATGGTGAAGATGTGCGCCTCGTCGCGGACGCTCCGTGCAGCGATTTAGTCGTCATCGATGAGCAGGAGCAACAGGAACGGAAAAAGCGGGAAATCGAGCTGATCGAACAATCGTATCGGCTTTTTCGCCAAGATTATCAGGCGATCAAGCAAAAAGTCGAATATCGGGCGACCGGCGGATACCGGGTGGAGAAAGATTTTTTTCAAATTCCGGGGCGCGTCCTCCATTTGGATGGCGACCCGTTATATTTGCGCAAATGTATGGATTTGTATGAGCGGATCGGCGTGCCGGTGCACGGCATTTACTGCGAGGAAAGCGAAATGCCGGAAAAAGTTGGCTACTGGATCGAGCAGTTTCGCCCTGATATTTTAGTCATCACCGGGCATGATTCGTATTCGAAGTCAAAAGGAAAGGTGCATGAGTTAAAAGCGTACCGCCATTCGCGCCATTTTGTGCAAACGGTGAAAGAGGCGCGCAAAAAAGTGCCCCATTTGGACCAACTGATCATTTTCGCCGGCGCCTGCCAGTCGCACTTTGAGTCGCTCATCCGCGCTGGGGCGAATTTTGCCAGTTCACCAGCGCGGGTGAACATTCATGCTCTGGACCCCGTCTATATCGTTTCGCGCCTCAGCTTCACCCCGTTCACCGAAACGGTCGACGTATGGGATGTGTTGCGCAACACGTTAACCGGGGAAAAGGGGCTTGGTGGGGTGGAAACGAAAGGCGTGCTCCGCACCGGGATGCCGTTTCGCCTCATTGAGGATCGAGAGGAAAACCGCCGCAGTTGATGGGCGGTTTTTTCTATACGTCCGTCGCATTTTTTTACAAAAAAGTTCCACATCACACATAAAAAGAAGGATATTGTAGAAAAATATACATTGACAGAAATAAAAATGCCCTGATATAATTTTTATTTTTTGACTTTAGACATCATCTTTGTTATAATTACAAATAGTGAGGTGGATGATGAATGCCAAAGACTTTATCCGATATTAAAAAAACGCTGGATTCCAATATCGGGAAACGGTTGACGCTGCGGGCCAACGGCGGACGCAGAAAAATGATTGAGCGTTGTGGTATTTTGGCGGAAACATATCCATCCGTATTTGTCATTGAGCTGGATCAAAAAGAGAATTCGTTTGAACGCGTATCGTTCAGCTACGCCGACGTATTGACAGAGACGGTAAAGTTGACGTTTTGGGATGATGAGCAAGCAGGGGGGCAGTAGACAGATTTGTTTGCTGCTTTTTTGCTTTTTGTTTTTTGTTTTGTCATAAATAGGTGACGTGAACGACTCCCACTTCGCTTTGCTTGAAGCGGGAGTTTTCTTTCGGAACTATGATAAAACCGCCCCCTTTATTTCATACTAAAACTGCCGCAGCCGCCTTTTGCCCGGCCAAATGCAAAGCCGGCTTGTTGATGCGCCGGCGGGTTGCCAAACGTTTCATGCCATAGCGCCAATGAACATGGAAAGGGGTTGCTGACATTGGGTCGACGCCGCGGGATTATGTCGCAACGCTTGAAAGAAGAGCTGGCGAAAGAGTTGGGCTTTTACGATGTCGTGCAACGTGAGGGGTGGGGCGCCATCCGCGCGAAAGACGCAGGAAACATGGTCAGATTGGCGATTGAACGGGCGGAGCGGCAGCTGGCCGGAACAACGGAATAGCGCCGGCAGCGGGGCGTGTTGCGGCGAGGGTGTCCCGCGAACGGGGCGCCCTTTTTTTGCATACATATATTGTTTGGCGTCGTCGCCAGAACATGGTAATATGATAAAATGGGTTGACGAAAGAAAGGCGGATGAGACGGGGCAAAGACGGCGGAGACGGAAAGCAGCCGATGGATGCCGATCCGCTTATTCATGATTGCGCGTGGAAGTAGGTGAGGATGAGTGAGGTTGTCGATAAAAGCGCCGGCGAAAATCAATTTGTCACTCGACGTTCTTTATAAGCGCCCGGATGGTTACCATGAAGTGAAAATGGTGATGACGACGATCGATTTGGCCGATCGCATTGAGCTTGTCGCGTTGCCGGAGGAAGATGCGATCCGCATCGTTTCGCAAAACCGCTTTGTGCCCGATGATTGCCGCAACTTGGCGTATCAGGCGGCGAAGCTTCTTAAAGAGACGTTTTCGATCCGCCAAGGGGTGGCCATTTCGATTACGAAGCATATTCCGGTGGCCGCCGGATTGGCGGGAGGAAGCAGCGATGCGGCGGCGACGCTGCGCGGGTTGAACAAGCTTTGGCAACTCGGATTGACGCTCGATGAACTGGCAGAGCTTGGGGCGAAAATCGGCTCGGATGTCGCTTTTTGCGTCTACGGCGGAACCGCCTTGGCGACGGGGCGCGGGGAAGTCATCACTCCGATCGCTTCACCGCCGCCGTGCTGGGTTGTGCTGGCCAAGCCCCCGATCGGTGTATCGACGGCGGAAGTGTACCGAAACTTGGAACTTGAGCGTGTCAGCCATCCGGACGTCGATGCGATGGTGAGAGCGATCGAGCGGCAAGATTATGCGGCGATCTGCCGGTTGGTCGGCAATGTTCTTGAGGAAGTGACGTTGAAAAAATATCCGGAAGTCGCGCATATTAAAGAACAAATGAAGCGGTTTGGCGCTGATGCGGTGCTGATGAGCGGCAGCGGGCCGACCGTGTTTGGACTGATCGAGCACGATTCCAGAATGCAGCGGGTATACAATGGGTTGCGCGGCTTTTGTGACCAAGTGTTTGCGGTGAGAATGTTAGGAGAACGACATTCTCTTGATTAAACACGTACATTTTTGTTAAAATATATTTATAATATTCGGTTTCAGGAGGTCGGCTATGAAGCTAAGGCGAAGCGGCCGTTTAGTTGATATGACGCATTATCTTCTTGAACGGCCACATCAGCTCATTCCGCTGACATTTTTTGCCGAGCGGTACGAATCGGCCAAATCGTCGATCAGCGAAGATTTGGCCATCATTAAGCAGACGTTCGAGCAGCAAGGAATCGGAACCGTTCGGACGCTGCCCGGCGCTGCCGGCGGCGTGCAATACATTCCAAAAATGGATGCTGAGGAAGCGGAAGAAGTGGTTGCGTATTTGTGTGAACAACTGTCGCGTCCGGATCGGCTTCTTCCCGGCGGATATTTGTATATGACCGACATTCTTGGCGATCCCCGCATTATGAACAAAATCGGCCGCCTTTATGCGTCGATGTTTGCCGACCGTCCGGTGGATGTCGTCATGACGATCGCCACCAATGGGATTCCGTTCGCGTATGCCATCGCCAACTTTTTGTATGTGCCCGTTGTCATCGTCCGCCATGACAATAAAGTGACAGAAGGACCGATGGTAAGCATCAATTACGTATCCGGCTCGTCCAAACGCATCCAAACGATGGTCCTATCGAAGCGCAGCTTAGCGGAAGGAGCCAATGTGCTCATCGTTGACGATTTTATGAAGGCGGGGGGTACAATCAACGGCATGATCAGTTTGCTTCAGGAGTTTAACGGCAATGTCTCCGGCATTGGCGTGCTCGTGGAGTCGGAAGAGGCAAAAGAGCGATTGGTCGATGAATACATTTCGCTCGTCAAACTGTCCGAGGTGGATGTAAAAGAAAAGAGGATCTCTGTTAAGGAAGGCAATTACAAAGCGTTTTTGTAGCAGCTTGCTGCTTGACATAAAAATCAAGAAAGGAGACTGGCTCATGAGAAAAGTAGAGACAACGAAGGCGCCGCAAGCGATCGGCCCGTATTCGCAAGGCATCATCGTCAACAACATGTTTTACAGCTCGGGGCAAATCCCGCTCACCCCAGAAGGGGAACTGGTGAAAGGCGACATTCAGGCGCAGACGCATCAAGTGTTCCAAAACTTGAAAGCCGTATTGGAAGCGGCCGGAGCTTCGCTCGATACAGTGGTGAAAACGACCGTATTTTTAAAAAATATGGATGATTTTGCGGCGATGAATGAAGTGTACAGCCAATACTTCCCGAACCATAAGCCGGCGCGCTCATGCGTGGAAGTAGCCCGGCTGCCGAAAGATGTCCTTGTCGAAATTGAAGTCGTTGCCCTCGTTCCGTAATGATTAGCCCCACTTTTTCCCTACATAAAAATTTATAAAAAATTTTTCGAAAAAAGAAGGAAATGACTCGAACACGTGGAATTCATTACATCGAGTCTCATATAGGGGAAAAGGTGGTGAGCAAAATGGAAGTGACAGACGTAAGATTACGCCGCGTCAATACCGAAGGACGGATGAAAGCGATCGCCTCCATTACGTTGGACAACGAGTTCGTCGTCCATGACATCCGCGTCATCGACGGAAACAATGGGCTGTTTGTCGCGATGCCGAGCAAGCGCACACCAGATGGGGAGTTCCGTGATATCGCTCATCCGATCAATTCCGCCACGCGCGGGAAAATCCAGGAGGCGATCCTCGCTGAATATCACCGCCTCGGGAAGTTGGAAGAAGAACTTGAAGAAGCTGGCGCTTCGTAAACATATGAAAGGGAGCTTAGGTGAAATTCACCAAGCTCTCTATTTTTTTGAAAGCCGTATTGTTTCCTTGAAAAGTGCCACTGATTCATATATATTCAATTATGGATAAAAGGGTAATTGGAGGCCTTTCACATGAAACGATATGCGGTCATTTTGGCGGCCGGACAAGGGACGAGGATGAAATCGAAGCGGTATAAAGTGCTTCATCCCATTTGCGGCAAGCCAATGGTTCAGCACGTCATCGACCAAGTGTCAAAGCTTGGGGTGGAAAAAGCGATTGCGGTAGTGGGATTTGGAGCGGAACAAGTGAAAGAACAGCTCGGCTCCCAGTGTGAATATGCCCTGCAGGAGGAGCAACTCGGGACGGCGCATGCAGTCATGCAGGCGGCTCCGCATTTGCGCGGTCTTGAAGGAGTGACGATTGTCGTCTGTGGGGATACGCCGCTCATCACCGCTGAGACGATGGAGATGCTCATCGAGCATCATATGGCCGCCAAGGCGAAGGCGACCGTGTTGACGGCCATCGCTGATGATCCGTCCGGATATGGCCGCATTGTCCGCAACGAGGCTGGCCATGTCGAGAAAATTGTCGAACATAAAGATGCGAGCGAGCAAGAGCGGAACATCCGCGAGATTAACACAGGAACGTACTGTTTTGACAATGAGACACTGTTTCAAGCGCTTACAAAGGTGACGAATCAAAACGCTCAAGGCGAATATTATTTAACGGATGTGATTGAAATTATCAAAGCGGACGGCGGCGTTGTATCCGCCTATCAGGCGCCGTCGTTTGAAGAAACGATCGGTGTAAACGACCGCATCGCTCTCGCTGAAGCGGAGCGGATCATGCGTGCTCGCATTTGCCGTCAACATATGAAAAACGGAGTCACGATCATCGATCCGGCTTCCACTTATATTTCCGCCGAGGCGGTGATCGGGCGTGACACAGTCATTTACCCCGGCACGGTGATTGAAGGCGAGACAGTGATCGGTGAGGATTGCGTCATTGGGCCCAATTCGGAAATTAAAAATTGCTATATCGGCCATCGCACATCGATTCGCCATTCGGTCGCCCATGACAGCGAGATTGGTTCGGATGTGACGATCGGCCCGTTCGCCCATATTCGTCCGCTGTCAAAAATCGACGATGAGGTGCGGATCGGCAATTTCGTCGAGGTGAAAAAATCGACGTTTGGCAAAGGAAGCAAGGCGTCGCACTTGAGTTATATCGGCGATGCTGAAGTCGGCGCCGATGTCAATCTTGGCTGCGGGTCGATTACGGTCAACTACGACGGCGTGAATAAGCATATGACCAAAATCGAAGACGGGGCGTTTATCGGTTGCAACGTCAATTTGATCGCCCCTGTTACGGTCGGTCAAGGCGCTTACGTCGCCGCGGGATCGACGATTACAGACGACGTTCCCGGCCGCGCACTTGCCATTGCCCGCGCCCGGCAAGTCAATAAAGAACATTATGTTGATCGCCTGCCAGGCAAGAAAAAATCTTAGCGGAGGTCTATCATGTCTGACTGTCAGCATCAATTAAAATTGTTCGCTCTGAACTCGAACATGAAGTTGGCGAAGGAAATTGCAGAAGTCATGGGAATCGAGCTCGGCAAATGTTCCGTTTCCCGTTTCAGCGACGGGGAAATTCAAATCAACATTGAAGAAAGCATCCGCGGCGACGATGTGTTCGTCATTCAATCGACGAGCGTGCCGGTCAATGAGCATTTGATGGAGCTGCTTATCATGATCGACGCGTTAAAGCGCGCCTCGGCCCGCACGATCAATATCGTGATGCCGTATTACGGCTATGCCCGTCAAGACCGGAAAGCGCGTTCGCGCGAACCGATTACAGCGAAGCTGGTCGCCAACTTGCTCGAGACGGCCGGGGCGTCGCGCGTCATCACGCTTGATTTGCATGCCCCTCAAATTCAAGGATTTTTCGATATTCCAATCGATCATTTGATGGGTGTGCCCATTTTGGCGGATTATTTCAAAAGCAAACAATTGGAGGATATTGTCGTCGTCTCTCCGGACCATGGCGGTGTCACAAGGGCGCGCAAGCTCGCTGACCGTTTGAAAGCACCGATCGCCATTATTGATAAGCGCCGGCCGAAGCCGAACGTGGCGGAAGTGATGAACATTGTCGGGCAAGTGGCGGGGAAAACGGCTATTTTGATTGATGACATTATCGATACGGCCGGCACGATTACCCTTGCAGCCAACGCCCTCGCCGAGAATGGGGCGAAAGAAGTGTATGCATGTTGCACCCATCCGGTGCTGTCCGGTCCGGCGATTGAGCGCATCCAAAATTCCAGAATCAAGGAGCTTGTCGTCACCAATTCAATTGCCTTGCCAGAAGAGAAAAAAATTGATAAAATTGTAGAGCTGTCGGTGGCGCCGCTCATTGCCGAGGCCATTAGCCGCGTGTATGAAATGAAGTCTGTCAGCGTCCTGTTCGACTAACGCAGGAAAACATGTTTAGCCCTTCTTGTTTTAGGATAAAGTAGACAATAGATTCTAATTCAGGAAGGTGAGGAAACATGGCGATTGTGTTGGAAGCGAAGGAACGCGCAGACAAAAAACGTTCAACATTGCACCGCATTCGTTCACAAGGCGGCATTCCAGCGATTTTGTACGGCAAAAAAGTCGAAAACAAAATGATTTTCGTCAGCACTGCAGAGCTGGAGAAAGCGCTTCGTGAGGGCGGGCGCACAAGCTTGCTGACGCTGAAAGTCGGCGGTGAGGAACATTCCGTGTTGTTGCGCGAACTGCAGCGCGACCCGTTGCGCGGTCATCTTCTTCACGCTGATTTTCAAGCGGTTGACATGTCAACGGAGGTCGATATTGATGTGGAAGTCCGCTTGGTGGGTGAAGCGCCTGGCGTGAAAGACGGCGGTGTGCTGCAGCAAAACTTGCATGAGCTGTCGATCCGCGTCTTGCCGGCGAACATCCCGCCAGTGATTGAAGTGGACATTTCCGGCCTGCAAGTGGGCGATACCGTCACCGTGGGCGATGTGAAAACGGACGGCAAATTTGAAATCAATCATGAACCTTCCGAGGTGATCGCCACGATCTTGCCGCCGCAACAAGAGGAAGAAATCGATAGCGGCGAACAGCAAGAGGTAGGACAGCCTGACGCTGCGGAAGGAAGAGAAACGACGCCAGAAGAGTGACAGACGTAACCGTTTCGGTTACGTCTTTTGTAGTATCATGCAAAGAGAGGAGCGCGAGGATTGAAGCTGTTTGTCGGGCTCGGCAATCCGGGCAAGGAGTATGAGCAAACAAGGCACAATGTCGGCTTTTTCGTCATCGACGAACTGGCGAAGCGCTGGAATGTATCGTTAAAAACCGCTAAATTTCGCGGCTTGTTTGGAACGGCGTCCGTTTCTGGCGAAAAAGTAGCATTATGCAAGCCGTTGACATATATGAATTTATCAGGAGAATGTGTTCGCCCACTTATGGATTACTACGACATTGCCATCGATGATGTCATCGTCATTTACGATGACCTCGATCTCCCGCCAGGGAAAATCCGCCTTCGCTTAAAAGGGAGTTCCGGCGGCCATAACGGCGTCAAATCGCTCATTCACCACCTTGGCACCGAGCAGTTTAAGCGCATCCGCATCGGCATCGGCCGGCCGGCCGGCGGTCAGCCGGTCACGGACTACGTGCTAGGCCGATTTACAGAAGAGGAGAAACCGGCGGTGGACAAAGCGGTGCTGCGGGCGGCCGATGCGTGTGAACAGGCGGTGAAGGCGCCATTTATTCAAGTGATGAATGATTTTAACGAGTGAATATTTTCCTCTGAACTGGTGCACAATGTGAGTACGGGAGGCGGCCGAAGCGTCGGCTTTTCCTGCCTTGTGGACGGAACAGCAGGTGCCCAGTGAGGAGGTTGGCTTGAATGGCGCTACATTACTATTGCCGCCATTGCGGTGCAAAAGTCGGAACGATTGAGCAAATGCCGATATACAGCGAGAAACTGGGATTCCACCACTTAACGGAAGAGGAACGGCTCGAGATGATTTCGTATGAACCGAACGGTGACATTCATGTGAAAACGATTTGCGAAGACTGTCAAGAGGCGTTGGCGCGAAACCCGGAATGGCATCAATACGAAAAATTCATCCATTAAGGGCGGCTTTGGGCGACCAAAGCGTTTTTGCGTTTGCGAAAGAATAGTGAGACGGAAAGAAACTGGCGTTGAGAGGAGGGAGAATAGGGGTGCTTTCGTTGCATCGCTATTTAGCTGAAAACCAAGATGTCCGTACGATCATTGAAGGGCTCCATGTCCGTTTGAAGGAACAGCTTGTCGCCGGGCTGTCCGGATCGGCCCGGTCTGTTTTTATTTCCACGCTTTACAAGGAGACAGGCCGGCCGCTGTTAGTCGTGTCTCACAATTTGTTTCAGGCGCAAAAAATGTATGACGATCTCGTTTCGTTGCTCGGGCCGGAAGACGTGTTCCTTTATTCAGTGAACGAAGTGATCGCCGCTGAGATGGCGGTCGCCAGCCCGGAGCTGAAGGCACAGCGCTTAGAGATTATGAACCATTGGGTGCAAGGCGGAAAAGGAGTCGTCGTCTGCCCGGTCGCCGGCTTGCGGCGTTTGTTGCCGCCGCCGTCGCTTTGGAAGCAGTATTTGTTCACCTTCTCCGTTGGACAAGAGTTCGATGTAGAACGTTGTAAACAGAAGTTTGTGCAAATGGGGTACAAACGGGTCGGCACCGTTTCCGCCCCCGGAGAGTTCAGCGTCCGCGGCGGCATCATCGACATTTATCCATTGACCGCTGAGCTTCCGTACCGCATCGAGCTGTTTGATACGGAAATCGAATCGATTCGGACGTTCACTCCTGACGACCAACGTTCGCAAGGGCAAATCGAGCGCATCATGATCGGGCCGGCCGATGAAATCATTCTCGATGGTGAGACGCGGCGCCGAGGAATCGAGCGGATTGAAGCGGGACTTGCGTCGAGTTTGGAGACGATGAAAGATGAGGCCGCCAAACAGCGGATGTATGAACATATTCACGCTGAGCTTGAGCAATTGCGCGAGGGGCAGGAAATCGAGCAACAATATAAATATATGTCCCTTTTTTATGAAAAGGTTGCGAGTTTGCTAGATTACCTGCCAGAAGACGGCGTGCTGCTCATGGATGAAATGAGCCGGCTGCAAGAGGCGGCGGAACGGTTGGACCGCGAAGAGGCGGAATGGTATACGAGTTTGCTTGACGGCGGGAAAATGATTCATGGCGTGCCGCTTTCGCATTCGTTTTCTGAATTATTGCAAAAACATCGATTCCAGCGGGTATACTTATCGTTGTTTTTGCGCCATGTTCCGTATGCCCACCCACAAAACGTCGTCAATATTACGTGCAAACAGATGCAAAACTTCCATGGGCAAATGGCGCTTCTTCAATCCGAAGTCGAGCGATGGACAAAGGCAAACTATGCGGTCGTGTTTTTGGCGCCAAATGCAGAGCGGGTGAAAAAGCTGCAATCATTGCTTCAAGATTATGAGATTGACGCGCTGCCGCTCGCGCGCGATGCGGCTTTGCTGCATGGCAAATGCCAGCTCCTTGAAGGAGATTTAAATACCGGGTTTGAATTGCCGTTGCAAAAAATTGCCGTCATCACAGAAGAAGAGCTGTTCAAAAAACGGGTCAAACGCCCGGTGCGCCGGCAAAAGCTGTCCAACGCCGAGCGGATCAAAAGCTACGCCGAATTGCAAGTCGGCGACTACGTCGTCCATGTCAACCATGGCATCGGGAAATATTTAGGCATCGAGACGTTAGAAATCAACGGGGTGCATAAAGACTATATTCATATCCAGTACCAAGGCGGCGATACGCTGTATGTTCCGGTCGACCAAATCGATCAAGTGCAAAAATACGTCGGCTCGGAAGGAAAAGAGCCAAAAATTTACAAACTCGGCGGTTCGGAATGGAAAAAGGTCAAAAGGAAAGTGGAATCATCCGTCCAGGATATTGCTGAAGATTTAATCAAGCTGTACGCCGAGCGTGAGGCAAGCAAAGGATATGCGTTTTCGCCGGACACCGAGATGCAGCGCGAATTTGAAGCGGCGTTTCCGTATCAAGAGACGGAAGATCAGCTTCGGTCGATTGAGGAAATTAAGCGTGATATGGAGAGCGACAAACCGATGGACCGCCTCCTTTGCGGCGATGTCGGCTACGGGAAGACGGAAGTGGCGTTGCGGGCGGCGTTTAAAGCCATTATGGACGGCAAACAAGTGGCCTTTCTTGTGCCGACGACGATCCTAGCCCAACAGCATTACGAAACGGTGCGCGAACGGTTTCAAGGGTTTCCGATCAAGGTTGGTCTGTTAAACCGATTTCGCACGAAAAAACAGCAAGCCGAGACAATCAAAGGGTTGAAGGACGGCACGATCGATATGGTCATCGGCACGCATCGGCTGCTGTCGAAAGACGTGAAGTTTAAAGATTTAGGCTTGCTCATTATCGACGAGGAGCAACGGTTTGGCGTGGCGCATAAAGAAAAAATCAAGCAGCTGAAGGCGAACATCGACGTGCTCACCTTAACGGCGACGCCGATTCCGCGTACGTTGCATATGTCGATGATCGGCGTGCGCGATTTGTCGATCATCGAGACGCCGCCTGAAAACCGATTCCCGGTGCAAACGTATGTCATGGAATATACGCCCGAACTCGTCAAAGAGGCGATTGAACGTGAGCTCGCCCGCGACGGGCAGGTGTTTTTCCTTTACAACCATATTGAAGACATCGATTTGAAAGCGGAAGAAATCGCACAGCTTGTCCCGGAAGCGCGCGTCACTTACGTGCATGGCCGCATGTCGGAAACGGAGCTCGAATCGACCATTTTGGCGTTTTTGGAAGGGCAATACGATGTGCTGGTGACGACGACGATCATTGAAACGGGCATCGATATTCCGAATGTCAACACGCTCATCGTCTATGACGCCGACCGGATGGGATTGTCGCAGCTGTACCAGCTGCGCGGGCGCGTCGGCCGCTCCAACCGCGTCGCTTATGCGTATTTCACCTATCGGAAAGATAAAGTGCTCAATGAAGCGGCAGAAAAGCGGCTGCAAGCCATTAAAGAGTTTACCGAGCTCGGCTCTGGTTTTAAAATTGCCATGCGCGATTTGTCGATCCGCGGCGCGGGCAACATTCTTGGCGCCGAACAGCATGGCTTTATCGACTCGGTCGGATTCGATTTGTATTCGCAAATGTTGAAAGAAGCGATCGAGAAACGGCGCGGCATCAAGCGAGAAGACGAGCAGCCGGATGTCGTCATCGATGTCGAAGTCGACGCCTATATTCCGAGCACATACATTGCAGACGAATTGCAAAAGATCGAGATGTACAAGCGATTTAAGGCAGTGGAGACGCTCGAAGACATTGAGGAGCTGCGTGAGGAAATGGTCGACCGCTTCGGCGATTATCCAGATGAAGTTGCGTATTTGTTCCAAATTGCGGAGTTGAAGGTGTTGGCCAAGCAGCTTGGCGTCGAATCGATGAAGCAACATAAGCAGCAAATTGACATCTTGTTTACTGAACCGGCATCGAAAACGGTGGAAATCCAGCGTCTATCTGACATTGGACGCCGGCATGGCCGCTTATTCGGGTTTGGCATGGACGGAGCGAAGTTGAAAATTGTGCTCTATATCAAGGAAATGAAGCCGCACGAGTGGCTGATGATTTTAGAAGAGACGCTGCGGCGGCTGTCTGGGGTGGAAAAAGAGAAGTCGGTGACGGCATAATCAAGAAAAAGTTTTATGATGTTTATCGTTTCCTGCATGTGGCGATAATGAAGGATGGGCAATTTTATCTAAAATGGCCAAAATCACTTTCATCACGTATAGAACGTGGATTGTGAAGGATACTAATGACAACAATGGTGAATTCCCCATTGCAAGGGTTCATCGGAGTATCCTTCAAATCCTAGATGAAAGTGAGGGTATACAAGGCATGAAAGCAACCGGTATTGTTCGTCGCATTGATGATTTAGGGAGAGTTGTTATTCCGAAGGAAATTCGCAGAACGTTGCGCATTCGCGAAGGAGATCCGCTCGAAATATTTGTTGACCGCGATGGAGAAGTCATTTTGAAAAAATATTCGCCGATCAGTGAATTAGGCGACTTTGCCAAAGAGTACGCCGAAGCGCTGTTTGACAGCCTCGGCCAGCCTGTGCTCATTTGCGACCGCGATGTATACATCGCTGTCGCCGGCGTTTCGAAAAAAGAGTATATGAACAAAAGCGTCAGCCCGTTGGTGGAAAAAGCCATGGAAGACCGCAATTCCATCCTCCATACGGAGGAAGGGGAAGTCGAGCTCGTTGACGGGATGACGGAAACGTTGAAATCGTATACGATCGGCCCGATTGTCGCCAACGGCGATCCGATCGGAGCCGTCATCATTTTATCGCGGGAGAAAACGCTTGGTGAAGTGGAGCATAAAGCAGTAGAAACAGCCGCCAGCTTTTTGGCTCGACAAATGGAACAATAGGCGAAACAACAAGGCAGCTTCACAGGCTGCCTTTTTTTCCGCCCGGCAAATGGGGGCGAGATGCCTTGAATCCCGGAATCGCTTCCACATCCTGCTTTTTTCGTCCGCCTGGCTTGCGGAACAGCGCATGAAGCCGTGCGAGTTGACCATCACCTTTGTCCAACAGGCGGAAGTTGCGCTATAATATCGAGCGTAGCCATCATGGCGCTTGGCGGCTTCTATTGCCCTCCGGCGTCTAGGTTTGAGTGGGTTGTCTATGCGAGGGGAGAAACTGGATGGGAAACGTATGGAAAGGGGCGGCGATCTTAACGGCCGCCGCTTTGGCCGCAAAACTATTAAGCGCTTTGTACCGTGTTCCGTATCAAAATATGGTCGGGGACATTGGTTTTTATATTTACCAACAAGTATACCCGATTTATGGCATCGTCGTCGCACTCTCGCTGACCGGCTACCCGGTTGCCGTCTCGAAGCTTGTCGCCGAGCGGTTGGCGGGACAGGATGAAGCGGGCGCTGCCGCTAGTGTGCGCGTCGCCTTGTTGGTGTTAAGCGTCCTTGGCGTCATCCTGTTTGCTTCGCTGTATCTAGGGGCGGGGGTGATTGCCTCGGCGATGGGCGATGGACGGCTTACGCCGCTCGTGCGCTTGCTTTCATTTTCGTTTTTGCTGTTTCCGCCCATCGCGTTGTTGCGTGGCTATTTCCAAGGGCGGCATGATATGACGCCGACGGCGGCGTCCCAAGTTGGCGAGCAATTCGTGCGGGTGGCGGCGATTTTAGGGCTGTCGTATGGAGCGGTGCAGCGCGGCGCCGACGTCTATGCTTGCGGCATGGCAGCGGTCGCAGGGACGCTAATAGGCATGGCGGCGGCGCTTTTCATTTTGCTTTTCTTCCTGTCCCGGCGTCGGCGCCTAAAAACGTCGGGCCGCACGCCGCCAGCTTGGGATCGACAGGTGGGCCGGCGTTTATTGACGGCGGGGACGGTCATTTGCTTGACGAATATGGCGTTGACGCTGATTCCACTCGTCGATTCATTTTTATTCGTTCCGCTTCTACAGGAAGCGGGGGCAAGGCTCGATGAGGTGCAGCGGCTAAAAGGAGTGTACGACCGCGGTCAGCCGCTCATTCAGCTCGGCACGGTCGTCGGCACGTCGTTTTCATTGGCGCTTGTTCCACTTCTTTCCGGAGCGCGCCGCCAAGGTGCCGTTTTCGCCTATGGAGCGCTGTCCATCCGGCTTGCCGTTGTCATTGGGCTTGGTGCTTCGTTAGGGCTCATTTGCCTCATTCGACCGATCAATGCGATGTTGTTCGAGAATGACTACGGTTCGTCGGTTCTCGCCGTCTTGTCCTCCTCTGTCTTTTTTACTACGATCGCGTTGACCGCCTCTGCATTATTGCAAGGAATGGGGAGGGAATGGACGGCCGCTGCCGGCGTGGCGTTGGCAGTGGCGGGGAAGGCCGCGCTTATGCATTGGCTTGCTCCGCGGTTTGGAGCGCTTGGCGCCGCCGCGGCGACGACGGGTGCTTATGCGCTCATGGCAGGCTTTTTATGCGCCTTTTTGCCGCGTGAATATCGGACGGCGGGCCGGAAATACATGTACCCAACCGTGAAAGCGGCCGCTATGATGGCCGTCGTCTTGCATGGGTATAGGTGGCTGATGGACAGCTCGAGCGAGGGGCGGCTATGGGCGGCTGCCGAGGCGCTTGGCGGCGTTGCCATCGGTGCTGTCGTTTACCTTGCGTGTATTGTGAAAGGACATGTTTTTTCTGAACAGGAGTTGGCAGCTTTCCCATTGGCTAATAAATTCCGTCTACGATTAGGAGGCAGGTGATCGGCGATGAATACGATTTATGTGTTCGGCCTCGGCGCCGGAGATGTAAAACAGCTGCCGATCGGTGTGTACCGAAAGCTAAAGCGGGCGCATCCGCTCTTTTTGCGGACGAAAGAACACCCGGTGGTCAAATGGCTTACGGAGGAAGGGATTGCGTTTACGTCATTTGATGAAGTGTATGAAAAACACGAGCAGTTTGCTGATGTGTACGCTGACATCGTCGATCAATTGACGGAACAGGCGAAGCGCGGCGATGTGTTTTACGCTGTTCCCGGCCATCCGCTTGTTGCCGAGCGGACGGTGCAGCTTCTTTTCGAAGCTGAGCGGCGCGGCGTCTGCCGAATCGTGATCGAAGGTGGTCAAAGCTTTTTGGATGCGCTGTTTACGGCGGTGCGCATCGATCCAATTGAAGGGTTTCAATTGCTTGATGCGACGACTTTTCGAGGAGAAGAATGGTCGCCTTCACTGCATGCTGTTTTTTGTCAAGTGTACGATTCGTTTGTGGCCTCGAACGTGAAGCTTTCTTTGATGGAGCAGCTTCCCGACGATTACCCGATCTACATTGTCACCGCGGCAGGCACGAAGGACGAGCAAGTAAAGCGCGTGCCGCTTTATGAGTTGGACCGCGAGACGGAGCTTGACAACTTGACAAGCGTCTACGTGCCGCCGGTGAAGGACGAGCCGTTGCTTTACCACCGGTTTGAGACGCTGCGCCGCGTCATCGCCACGCTGAGAGGGCCGAACGGCTGTCCATGGGATCGGAAGCAGACGCATGCGTCGCTGAAGCGCTATTTGCTTGAGGAGGCGTATGAGCTGCTCGAGGCGATTGACGAGGGTGACGATGATCATATGGTCGAGGAGCTCGGCGACGTATTGCTGCAAGTGATGCTCCATGCGCAAATCGGCGCCGACCGAGGGTTGTTTTCGATCGACGACGTCATCCGCACGCTGACGGCGAAAATGATCCGACGCCACCCGCATGTGTTTGGCGATGTCACGGCCGAGACGGCCGAACAAGTCGTTGCCAACTGGGAGAAGATCAAGGAGAAAGAAAAAGGAGGCGGGCTTTCGGAATCGATTCTTGCCGACATTCCGAAAAGTCTGCCGGGGACGATGCGGGCGTACGAGCTGCAGAAACGAGCGGCGAAAGTCGGGTTTGACTGGGATGATGCCGCGCCGATATGGCAAAAAGTCGAAGAAGAAATGGCCGAGTTTCGAGCCGAAACGTCCGGCGGCCGTCGCGATCGGCTTGTCGGCGAGTTTGGCGATCTATTGTTCGCGCTCATCAACCTTGCCCGTTATTACGGGATTCAACCAGAAGAAGCGTTGCAAATGGCCAACGACAAATTTGCCCGCCGTTTCGCTTATATCGAGGAACAAGTGCGAAAAAGCGGCCGATCGATCACCTCGTTTTCGCTTGCCGAACTCGATCGTTTTTGGGAAGAAGCCAAAGAAAACGAACGGTAAGGGGGATCATGCAATGCGCCTTGATAAATTTTTAAAAGTGTCCCGCCTCATCAAACGCCGCACGTTGGCGAAGGAAATCGCCGATCAAGGGAGAGTGTGGATCAACGGCCATGTCGCCAAAGCGAGCTCTGATGTGAAAGTCGGCGATGAATTGACGATTCAATTTGGGCAAAAGCGGGTAACGGTAAAAGTGACGGATCTAAAAGAAACAACGAAAAAAGAGGAGGCAACCGGGCTGTACGAATTGATCCGCGAAGAACGGACCACCCCGGCGCCGGAACAAGACGACGTCTAATTTGTCCTGCAGGCTTGTTCTAAACCATCCCCCGCTGACATACATATGGTACAAACAACGGATGAGAAAAGGCGGTTGGCCTTGCCGGCTTTCTATACTAAATGGAAATGCGGGGGATGAACATGAGTCGACACGATGAATTTGGCGGAAGCACGAACAAAGGTCCGGTCCAGGAACATGATGTGATCATGCGCGGCCGGCGCCTTCTTGACATCACCGGGGTGAAACAAGTCGAGAGCTTTGACAACGAGGAGTTTTTGCTTGAGACGGTCATGGGCTTTTTGGCCATCCGCGGGCAAAACTTGCAGATGAAAAACTTAGATGTCGACAAAGGCGTTGTTTCGATTAAAGGGCGCATTTTCGACCTCGTTTATTTAGATGACCATCAGGAGAAGGCTAAAGGATTCTTTAGCAAGTTGTTCAAATGAATGTCAGCATACAGCTGTACACCATGCTGGCGATGATTGGCATGGGCGGCTGGCTTGGCCTGGCGTGGGATACGTACAGCCGGATGTTGAAACGGCATGAGCGGGCGCACTGGCTCGTCTTTGTGAATGACGTGCTGTTTTGGGCGGTGCAGGCGCTCATCGTGTTTTATGTGCTTCTTTTCGTCAATGAAGGCGAGCTTCGCTTTTATTTGTTTCTCGCGCTTTTATGCGGATATGCCGCTTATCAAAGCTTGCTCCGCTCCTTTTATGTTCGGGTGCTCGAGTGGTTCATTGGGCTTGCGGTAAGACTCGGACAGACGCTCGTTCAGCTGTTCCGCCTCATGGTCATGCGCCCGCTCATCCTCCTTGGGCAAATGGCGCTGGCACTTCTATTGTTCGCTTGGCGGCTTTTGTTGTGGATCGTTCGGTTTGTGCTGCTGGCTGTTTGGAAGATGATCCGCCTTTTGCTTGCTCCGCTGCGTTGGACGGGCATCATGATTTGGCGGCGGGTGCCGCCGCAAAGACGAGCCGGGGTGGAAAAATTTTTTCGACGTTTAAAAGGATTTGCTGGACAAATCAAGAATACAAAAGAGAAAATAAGCATGTGGTTTGCGAAATGGCGCGAGTAAAAGAGGTGTAAACGCGATGAACGTGCCCCGGAGAACGAATGTGACGAAGCTGTCGTCGACGTACATAGCTGAGCATGAGGAGAAAAAGCAGAAGGCGGCGAGAAGACGGCGGGCTGTCGCTGTCCGTTTGGTTGTCTGGTCGTTGTTGTTTGCGATGTTCGCCTCCGCTCTTGTCTACACCTTGCACTCGCAAGCGAAGGCGATCGATGCAAAAACGGCGGAACAGCAAAAGCTGAAAGAGCAGCTTGCGGAGCTTAAACGGAAGGAAAAGCAACTGAAAGAGGAAATGAAAAAGTTGCATGATGATGACTATATCGCCGAGCTGGCGCGGAAAAAATATTACTTATCGAAAGATGGAGAAATTATTTTCGTCTTGCCGGAAAAATAATTTTGCCTGCGAATGCCCGTTTTCTATGGGCATTCGTCATATTGACACGCATTTTTTTCATTCGCTATAATAAAAAAAACACCATCTTTAAAGCGTTTTAAGGAGGAGCACTTTTTTTATGTCGATTGAAGTAGGCAGCAAGTTACAAGGCAAGGTCACGGGCATTACGAAATTTGGGGCGTTTGTGGAGCTGCCGGAGGGGGTCACAGGACTCGTTCACATTAGCGAGGTAGCCGATAACTATGTCAAAGACATCAACGATCATCTGAAAGTCGGCGATATGGTGTATGTCAAAGTCATCAACGTCGGTCAAGATGGAAAAATTGGCCTGTCCATTCGCAAAGCAAAAGACACGCCTTCTTCGCAGCGGCCGCGCCATCGGACAAACGACCGCTCCGCGGCGGACAGCTTAGAACAAAAAATCAGCCGATTCTTAAAAGAGAGTGAAGACCGATTGGCATCGTTGCGCCGTCATACGGAGTCGAAGCGGGGAGGTCGTGGAGCGAGACGAGGGTAACTTGCTGCTGAAAGATTGTTTGAAGGATGACAAATTAGGAAACAAGCATCCGTCGCTATGGATGCTTTTTTGTTTCTGTATGGAATAAGAGGATATATTTCCCCTCTGCATTTTCCGCCTATATGTATTGACAATCGTCATCTCCTCCGTTATGATATAAACTGTTGTCACACGGCGGTGTAGCTCAGCTGGCTAGAGCGTACGGTTCATACCCGTGAGGTCGGGGGTTCGATCCCCTCCACCGCCACCAACAATCAAACATGGCCCGTTGGTCAAGTGGTTAAGACACCGCCCTTTCACGGCGGTAACACGGGTTCGAATCCCGTACGGGTCATCGCAAACGAGCATGCGCCATCAAGCGACATGCTCGTTTTTCTTTTTTGTCTCTTTCTGTCGGAACAAGCCTGTTGACCGCGTTTTGCCGTGGAAAACGTCGAACGATTTTTTATTTTTCTCTGTGGTTTTGACAAATTTCTGACAATTCAAGCTATATAATAGGGGGTAATAGAAAGGTAAAGGAGAGGATCGGGAATGGAAAGAGTAGAAAGAGGGACGGTGCGCCGCAGCATTTCGGAAGTGCCGATTCATGACACGCAAGCAACGGTGTCGCGCTGGATGCGCCATGTGAAGCTGCGCCTTGGTCATCTGTTCATCCATCAAGGCTTTTTGCTTCTTCTTGTCGGCTTTTTGCTTGGACGAGCGTTGATTTTATCGAAGCTGACCCCGTTCGCTTTGCCATTTTTCGTTTCGGTCTATATGCTGCGCCGCGACAAGGCCGCTTTTGCGTTGATCTCGCTGTTGGCCGGTGCTTTGACGCTGTCGCTTGATGTGGCGCTGTTTGTCGGCATTTCCATTTTTGGTTTTCTCTTTATTTACGGATGGGTGCGGAGGGTGATCAGTGAGTCACTGAAAATCGTTCCATTTGTTGTGTTTGTGCTGTCTCTTTCCGCCAAATGGCTGATCTCCTATTATTGGCTCGGAGAGCGATCGGTCTACGGCGCCGCCATGGCGGTCGTCGAAGCCGGGCTGTCGCTTGTATTGACCTTGATTTTTATGCAAAGCATCCCGTTGTTGACAGTGCAGAAGCATAAACATGCGTTGCGAGCGGAAGAGATCATTTCGTTGATCATTTTGCTCGCCTCGATGTTGACCGGGATGATCGGTTGGGCTGTGTACGGTTTGTCGCTTGAGCATGTGATGTCGCGCTACCTCGTTTTGTTGTTCGCGTTTGTCGCCGGGGCGGCGACCGGCTCCACCGTCGGCGTTGTCACCGGGCTTGTACTGAGCTTGGCAAATGTCGGCAACTTGTCGGAAATGAGTTTGCTTGCTTTCGCCGGGCTGCTTGGCGGGTTGCTGAGGGAAGGGAAAAAACTTGGGGTGGCGTTCGGCCTCCTCGTCGCGACGTTGTTGCTTGGTTTATACGGCGAAGGGAAGAGTGAGCTTGTGCCGACGTTGCTTGAATCCGGCATCGCAATTATGCTGTTTTTTGGTACATCCCGTTCACTGACGGAGAAAATCGCCAAATACATTCCCGGCACGGCAGAATATATCAATGAGCAACAACAATACGTCCGGAAAATCCGCGATATGACGGTGCAACGCGTCTCGCAGTTTTCCAACGTCTTTCAGGCGCTGGCGGAAAGCTTTTCGCCCGAACCGCTTCCGGATGCCAATGAATACAGCGACCGTGAAGTCGACTATTTTTTGAGCGACATCACGGAAAAAACGTGCCAAACGTGCTTTAAGAAGACGCAATGCTGGGCGGACAACTTTCGTACAACCTATGCGTACATGAAGCAAATGATGGGCGAGGCGGACGAAAAAACATTGTCGCAAAACCATCAGTTGCTGCGCGAGTGGGAGCGGTATTGCGTCAAGGCCGGCAAAGTCGTCGACGCGATTGAAAAAGAGATGGTTGCTTATCAAGCAAACCGCAAGCTCAAACGGCAAATCCACGAAAGCCGGAAGCTTGTCGCTGAACAGCTGTTGGGCGTTTCGCAAGTGATGGACGATTTCGCCAAAGAAATGCAGAAAGAACAGGAAAACCATTATTTGCAGGAAGAACAAATTTACCATGCGCTGCAAGAGTTTGGCATCGAAGTGGGCCATGTCGACATTTACAGTTTGGAAAAAGGAAATATCGATATTGAAATGAGCATTCCTTACTGCGAAGGGCGGGGTGAGTGCGAAAAACTGATCGCGCCGATGCTGTCAGATATTTTAGGAGAGACGATCGTCGTCAAGCGCGAAGAGTGCGCCGCCTACCCGAACGGCTACTGCCGCGTCGCCTTCGGCTCGACGAAAGCGTTCGTCGTCGAAACGGGCGTCGCGTTTGCCGCCAAAGGAGGGGGGTTCATTTCTGGCGACAGTTATGCAACGATTGAACTTGCTACCGGCAAGTACGCCGTTGCCATCAGCGATGGCATGGGCAATGGGGAGCGGGCGCATGACGAAAGCCGCGAGACGCTGCGCCTGTTGCAAAAGATTTTGCAGACGGGAATGGACGAGTCGATTGCCATCAAATCGATCAATTCGATTTTGGCATTGCGGACGACAGAAGACATGTATGCGACGCTCGATTTGGCCATCATCGACTTGCAAAACGCGGCGACGAAGTTTTTGAAAATCGGATCGACGCCAAGCTTTATTAAGCGCGGTGACAAGGTGATGAAAGTGGAAGCGAGCAACTTGCCGATGGGCATCATTAAAGAAGTGGAATTTGACGTTGTCACCGAGCAGCTGAAATCGGGCGACTTGCTCATTATGATGAGCGATGGTGTGTTTGAAGGGCCGATGAACGTCGAAAACCATGATGTTTGGATGAAGCGGAAAATTCAAGAATTAAAGACGAACGACCCGCAGGAAGTCGCCGATTTGATCATGGAAGAAGTGATTCGCCAATGCGGCGGCGAGATTGAAGACGATATGACCGTCGTTGTCGCCAAAGTTCGGCACAATACGCCGAAATGGGCGACGATTCCGGCATACATGTATATGAAAAAGGCGCAATAGCTAGCGTATAAAAACGTTCCCCTGCGGCGATGATGGTAATACATTCGCCAAGGAGGGGAACGAACGTGCGAAAGGGAACGTTGCGGCAAATTTTGCTCATTACCGATGGCTGCTCCAACCATGGTGAGGACCCAGCCGCCATGGCGGCGCTAGCCCGTGAGCAAGGCATTACGGTGAACGTGATCGGCATCTTGGATCAAGGTGCGATGGATGAAAACGGACGGCGGGAAATTGAAGCGATCGCCGCGGCTGGCGGCGGGATGAGCCAAGTCGTGTACGCGAAACAGCTGTCGCAAACCGTGCAAATGGTGACGCGCCAAGCGATGACTCAGACGTTGCAAGGGCTCGTCAATCGCGAGTTGAAACAAATCTTTGGTTCTGACGTTTCGCTTGAGGACTTGCCGCCGGACAAGCGCGGCCAAGTGATGGAAGTCGTCGATGAACTCGGGGAAACGGTTGCCCTTGATGTGCTCATTTTGATCGATACGAGCGGGAGCATGAAAACAAAACTGCCGACCGTCAAAGAGGCGCTCATCGATTTATCGCTCAGCTTAAATGCGCGCATGGGCGAAAACCGCTTTTCGGTGTTCATCTTCCCGGGAAAACGGGCGCACGCCGAAAAAATGATCGACTGGACGCCAAGGATTGAAGAGTTGTCCACCATCTTTCCGAAATTGGCGTCGGGCGGGCTGACGCCGACCGGACCGGCGCTGCGTGAGGCAATCGCCTATTTTGAGCGTAAACGGTCGTTAAGGAGCTGGATCGGCGATGGCGATGAGCCATACATCGAAGAATCGTCTTTGTAATTTGCCGCCTGGTACGGTCATCACTGGGAAATGGCATGGCCGTTCCTACCGGCTGCTGCGGCGGCTTGGCAGCGGGGCGAACGGCGTCGTCTATTTGGCGGAGAACGGCCGGACTCGCGTCGCCGTCAAGTTGAGCGATGACTATGCGTCATTGGCATCGGAAATGAATATATTGCGCCGTTTTGCTAAGGTCCAGGGAGCCGCCCTCGGGCCTTCTTTGCTGGAAGCCGATGACTGGCAAAGCCCGTTTGCGCGGGAGACGATCCCGTTTTATGTGATGGAGTATATTGAAGGGGAGAATTTCGCTGCTTTCATCCGCCGCCGTGGAAAAGAATGGGCGCCCGTGCTCATGATGCAGCTGTTGTCGGTGCTTGATCGGCTTCATCAAGAAGGATGGGTATTTGGGGATTTAAAGCCGGATAATTTGATCGTTACCGGGTCGCCGCCGTCGGTTCGGTTGCTTGATGTGGGCGGGACGACGCTGCAAGGAAGGGCGGTAAAAGAGTTTACTGAGCTGTATGACCGCGGCTATTGGGGGCTTGGATCGCGCAAAGCGGAGCCATCTTACGACTTGTTTGCGGCGGCGATGGTGATGATTTCTTCTTGCTGCCCGGGGCCGATTGAGAAAAAGGGTGACGGTCGGGCGCAGCTGTTGTCCATCATCGAAACGGACCGCTTTTTAACCCGATACAAGGAGGTGCTGCAAAAGGCGCTTGACGGCCGATATCGAAAGGCGGCCGATATGCGTCGCGACTTATTGGCCGCCTCTTCCCGCCATACATCGGCGGAAAACGAAAGAAAGGCAGTGCCAAGCCGTCGGTCGGGGCGGCAGGTGAAACGGCGCCGCCAAGCGAGAGGGATTGTCGAAACGGTGGTCATCGCCGCCGCATTGCTGGGCGCCTATGCCTTTTATATATATTGGCAGCTGGCGATGTAATTGTTTTGAGAAAACAGGGCGGACGTGTTACGATGAAGCTGAACGAAACGCAAAGAGGTTGGCTCGGATGATCGACAAAGTGCGCGCCTTTATCCACAGGCATCAACTGCTTTCAGAAGGAGCGGCCGTCATCGTTGGCGTCTCCGGAGGCCCGGATTCGCTTGCGTTGCTGCACGTTTTTTTGTCGCTGCGCGACGAATGGAAGCTTCAGGTCATAGCGGCCCATGTTGACCATATGTTTCGTGGGCGGGAGTCAGAAGAAGAGATGGAGTTTGTGAAACGTTTTTGCGTGGAGCGCCGTATTTTATGTGAGACTGCGCAAATCGACGTCCCGGCCTTTCAGCGCAGCGCAGGTCTCGGCGCCCAAGAGGCGGCGCGGATCTGCCGCTACCGCTTTTTTGCCGAACTAATGGAAAAGCATCAAGCGGGGTACGTCGCCGTAGGCCATCATGGCGACGATCAAGTCGAGACGATTTTAATGCGGCTTGTGCGCGGCAGCACAAGCAAAGGATACGCTGGTATCCCCGTCAAACGGCCGTTTCACGGCGGCTATCTCATCCGTCCGTTTTTGGCTGTCAGCCGGGCGGAGATTGAAGCGTATTGCCGGCAGATGGAGCTGTCTCCACGCCGCGATCCGAGCAATGAAAAAGACGATTATACGCGCAACCGGTTCCGCCATCATATTGTCCCGTTGCTGCGGCAGGAAAATCCGCGCCTGCACGAGCGGTTTCAGCAATACAGCGAAATGATGGCGGAAGATGAGCAATTTTTGGAGGAATTAGCCGCGGACGCGCTGAATAAAGTAATGGAAAAACAACATCGCGATGCGGCGCTTTCCATCGGACCATTTTTGGCGCTGCCGCGACCGCTGCAGCGCCGGGTGCTGCAGCTGTTGCTTCTCCGTCTTTATGACGGCGTTCCGCCGACATTGACTTCCGTACATATCGGCCATATACTGATGCTTTGTGAGCGCGGCCGCCCTTCCGGAATGATCGATTTGCCAAAAGGGCTCAAAGTGATTCGCTCGTACGACCGCTGTTTGTTTACGTTTGACGCAGAAAGCGGCGAGAAAGGCTATTGGTTTGAACTGCCGGTTCCGGCGCTATTGCCCCTCCCAAACGGCTATGCAATCATCAGTGAATTTGGGGAACACTATCCAAGAAAGCAGGCCGGGAATGATTGGTTCGTCGTGGATCCTGCTTCCGTCTCCTTGCCGCTTCGCGTGCGGACGCGTCGGCGCGGCGACCGGATGGTGCTCAAGGGGACGGGAGGCACAAAAAAATTGAAAGAAATTTTCATTGAAGCAAAAATTCCGCGGATGGAAAGGGATCGCTGGCCGATTGTCGAAGATGCCGACGGTCGCATCCTTTGGGTGCCTGGCTTGAAAAAATCGGCTTTCGAAGCGCAAAACCTTGGGCAAGCTCGCTATATTTTGCTGCAATATCAGGCGATGAACAGCTAGGAGGAAAAAAGATGGGGATGAAAGACGATATTCAAAAAGTGTTGATCACGGAAGAGGAAATTCAGGCAAAAGTCAAAGAACTCGGCGGTTTGTTAACGAAAGAATATGAAGGCCGTTTTCCGCTCGCTGTCGGCGTTCTCAAAGGGGCGATGCCGTTTATGGCCGACTTGCTCAAACATATTGATACATATTTAGAAATGGATTTTATGGACGTATCAAGCTATGGCAATGCGACCGTTTCATCCGGCGAAGTGAAAATCGTCAAAGACTTGAACACATCCGTCGAAGGACGGGATATTTTGATCATTGAGGATATTATTGACAGCGGGCTGACGCTCAGCTATTTGGTCGACTTGTTTCGCTACCGGAAGGCGAATTCGATCAAAATCGTCACGCTTCTTGACAAGCCGTCTGGACGGAAGGCGGACATTCAAGCCGATTACACCGGATTTACCGTCCCCGATGAATTCGTCGTCGGCTATGGGCTCGATTACGCGGAAAAATACCGCAACCTCCCGTTTATCGGCGTCTTAAAGCCGGAAGTGTACCAAAAGTAGAACGGTTGCTGGGCGACGGCCGAATTGTTTGTATTGAAACAAATTTCTATGATAGTATTGAGTATAGTGTGTTTCATATGGGAGGAGGCAAGAAATGAACCGGATTTTCCGCAATACCATCTTTTATTTGCTGATTTTCCTCGTCGTGATCGGCGTCGTCAGCTTTTTTAACGGCACGAACCAGCGAACGGAGCCGATGACGTACGATGCGTTCATCACTCATCTGGAAAACGGGGATGTCAAGTCGTTTTCCATTAAGCCGGAGCGCGGCGTATATGAAATCAAAGGCCAGTTGAAAACATATAGCGAAGGGCAGTACTTTTCCACCTACGTCATGAACAGTGACAAAGTGCTTGACCGCATCGATGCGGCGGCGGCGCGGACGCGGGTGGAAGTCGTGCCAGCGGACGAAACGAGCGGATGGGTGACGTTTTTCACTTCCATCATCCCATTTGTGATTATTTTTATTTTGTTCTTCTTCATTTTGAACCAGGCACAGGGCGGCGGCAGCCGGGTGATGAATTTCGGCAAAAGCCGGGCGCGGCTGTATACGGATGACAAGCGGAAAGTCCGCTTCCGCGATGTGGCTGGGGCAGATGAGGAAAAGGAAGAGTTGGTGGAAATCGTCGAGTTTTTAAAAGATCCGCGCAAGTTTGCGGAACTTGGCGCCCGCATTCCGAAAGGGGTATTGCTCGTTGGGCCGCCCGGAACCGGGAAAACGCTGTTGGCGCGCGCGGTTGCCGGAGAAGCGGGCGTGCCGTTTTTCTCGATCAGCGGGTCGGATTTCGTGGAAATGTTCGTCGGGGTCGGGGCATCGCGGGTGCGCGACTTGTTTGAAACGGCGAAAAAAAATGCCCCGTGCATCATCTTCATTGATGAGATCGACGCCGTCGGCCGCCAGCGCGGCGCCGGCCTTGGCGGCGGCCATGACGAGCGTGAGCAGACGCTCAACCAACTGCTTGTCGAAATGGACGGCTTTAACGGCAACGAAGGGATCATTATTATCGCGGCCACCAACCGGCCGGACATTTTAGACCCGGCGCTGTTGCGCCCGGGGCGCTTCGACCGGCAGATTACCGTCGACCGCCCGGACGTCAAAGGGCGCGAAGCGGTGCTGCGCGTGCATGCCCGCAACAAGCCGCTCGATGAATCGGTTGACTTGAAGACGATCGCGATGCGGACGCCTGGATTTTCCGGCGCCGACTTGGAAAACTTGCTGAATGAGGCGGCGCTCGTTGCAGCGCGCCGCAACAAAAAGAAAATTGATATGAGCGACATCGACGAGGCGACGGACCGGGTGATTGCCGGACCGGCGAAAAAAAGCCGCGTCATTTCGGAAAAAGAACGGCGCATCGTCGCGTTTCACGAAGCTGGGCATACGGTCATCGGCATGGTGCTCGCCGATGCGGAAATGGTGCATAAAGTGACGATTGTGCCGCGCGGCCAAGCCGGAGGCTATGCGGTCATGCTGCCGAAAGAAGACCGCTACTTTATGACGAAAGCCGAACTGATGGATAAAATCACCGGACTGCTCGGCGGGCGCGTTGCCGAGGAAATCGTGTTCAATGAAGTGAGTACAGGGGCCCATAACGATTTTCAGCGGGCGACAAACATCGCGCGCCGGATGGTGACGGAGTTTGGCATGAGCGAAAAGCTTGGTCCGCTTCAATTCGGCCAACCGAGCGGGCAAGTGTTTTTAGGACGTGACTTACACAACGAGCAAAACTACAGCGACAAAATCGCCTATGAAATTGACTTAGAGATTCAGCGCATCATTAAAGAGTGCTATGAAAAAGCGAAACAAATTTTGACCCAACATCGGGACAAATTGGATTTGATCGCCAACACGCTGTTAGAAGTCGAGACGCTCGATGCGGAGCAAATTAAACATTTGTTCGAACATGGCACGCTGCCCAAAGACCGGAACGGGCGCGAGGAGTCCGGCAAAAGCGACGGCGATGTGAAAATCAACATCCAAAAGAAAGAGGAGTAATCGATGTCTCTGTTCGGAGGCATCTTTTTTTTGCCGGCGGCCCAGGGAAAGAAGGACAGTTTTTTTCCCGTAAGTATGATATGATAAAGAATGGGAATTTATCGAGGAAAAGCGAGGAATGAAGCGATGATTTTTGTATTGGACGTCGGCAATACAAACACGGTGTTAGGGGTGTATGACGGGGACGAACTGAAACATCATTGGCGCATTGAAACAAGCCGCTCGAAAACGGAAGACGAATACGGCATGATGATCAAAGCGCTCTTGAACCATGTCGGCTTGCAGTTTTCCGACATTCGAGGCATCATCATTTCCTCGGTCGTGCCGCCGATTATGTTTGCTCTTGAACGCATGTGTCTAAAATATTTCCATATCAAACCGCTCATCGTCGGTCCGGGCATTAAAACCGGGCTCGACATCAAATATGACAATCCGCGTGAGGTGGGCGCCGACCGGATTGTCAACGCGGTCGCCGGCATCCATTTGTACGGCAGTCCGCTGATTATCGTCGATTTTGGCACGGCGACGACGTATTGTTATATTAATGAACATAAACAATATATGGGAGGGGCCATTGCCCCGGGAATTATGATCTCGACAGAGGCTCTGTTTGCGCGGGCGGCGAAATTGCCGCGCATTGAAATCGCCCGCCCGGATGATATCATCGGCAAAAATACGGTCAGCGCCATGCAAGCCGGTATTTTATACGGTTATGTCGGACAAGTGGAAGGCATCGTGTCGCGAATGAAGGCGAAAAGCAAAATCCCGCCGAAGGTGATTGCTACTGGCGGTTTGGCTCCGCTCATTGCCAGCGAATCGGACATCATCGATGTCGTTGATCCGTTTTTGACGCTGACTGGCTTAAAATTGTTGTACGAGAAAAACACCGAGAAAAAAGGATGAAAGGCTTGATGAAGATGGGAGACTACTTAGTCAAAGCACTCGCTTACAATGGACAAGTGAGAGCGTATGCCGCAAGAACGACGGAAACGGTCGCCGAGGCGCAACGCCGCCACCAAACATGGCCGACCGCCTCAGCGGCCCTTGGTCGAGCGTTGACCGCTGGTGTTATGATGGGAGCGATGCTGAAAGGCGAGGAAACGTTGACGATTAAAATTGACGGCGGCGGCCCGATCGGCGTCATTTTGGTCGACAGCAACGCCAGAGGGGAAGTGCGTGGCTATGTAACGAATCCGCATGTGCATTTTGAGCTGAACGAGCACGGGAAACTTGATGTGGCACGGGCGGTCGGAAAAAATGGGATGTTGACGGTTGTGAAGGATCTTGGGCTGCGCGACTTTTTCACCGGACAAGTGCCGCTTATCTCCGGGGAGCTTGGCGATGATTTTACGTATTATTTTGCTTCGTCCGAACAAATTCCGTCATCGGTTGGCGTCGGGGTGCTCGTCAATCCCGACCATACCATCCGAGCCGCCGGAGGATTTATGATCCAGTTGATGCCCGGGACGGAGGAGAACACGATCACTCGCATTGAAGAGCGGCTGAAACAAATTCCGCCCGTGTCGCGCATGATCGAAAGAGGGCTCAGCCCGGAACAGCTGCTCGAACAACTGTTGGGAGATGGAGGCGTCCGTGTGCTCGAGACGATGCCGGTGTCATTCGTCTGCCGCTGTTCGCGCGAGCGGATCGCTGATGCCCTTATCAGCCTAGGGCCCGAGGAAATCCAAGACATCATCGACAAAGAAGGGCAGGCGGAAGCTTCGTGCCATTTTTGCAATGAAACGTACCATTTCGACAAAGCGGAGCTGGAACAGTTGAAACAACTCGCAAAAAAAGAATGAAAACAGTAAAATGATTGACAATTACGCCAATAGTTGATACATTGGAGACAAAGTCGATAAAATTAATGGGGATTAGAGGTGGAACAATGGCACGCACAGTCAACTCGATAACCGAATTGATCGGCGATACGCCGGCCGTGAAACTGAACCGCATCGTTGATGAAGACAGCGCGGATGTGTATTTGAAACTGGAATTTATGAACCCGGGCAGCAGCGTCAAAGACCGGATTGCGTTGGCGATGATTGAAGCGGCGGAAAAAGCGGGCAAGCTGAAGCCGGGCGACACGATCGTTGAGCCGACAAGCGGCAACACTGGGATCGGATTGGCGATGGTCGCGGCGGCGAAAGGATATAAGGCTGTATTGGTCATGCCGGATACGATGAGCTTGGAGCGCCGCAACCTGCTGCGGGCGTATGGAGCCGAGCTTGTGCTCACACCGGGTGCACAAGGGATGCGCGGAGCAATCGCAAAGGCGGAAGAGCTCGTCCGCGAGCACGGCTACTTTATGCCGCAGCAATTTAAAAACGAGGCGAACCCGGAAATCCATCGCTTGACGACCGGGAAAGAGATCGTGGAGCAAATGGGCGACCAGCTTGATGCGTTTGTTGCCGGCGTTGGCACGGGCGGAACGATCACCGGAGCAGGCAAAGTGTTGCGCGAAGCTTACCCAAACATTAAAATTTACGCCGTTGAACCGGCCGATTCCCCAGTCTTGTCGGGAGGAAAACCGGGCCCGCACAAAATCCAAGGGATCGGCGCTGGCTTTGTTCCAGATATTTTGGATACGAGCATTTACGATGGGGTTATTACGGTAACGACGGAAGAAGCGTTTGCGGCGGCCCGCCGCGCGGCTCGCGAGGAAGGCATTCTCGGCGGCATTTCGTCCGGCGCTGCGATTCATGCGGCATTGAAAGTGGCGAAAGAGCTCGGCAAAGGGAAAAAAGTGCTCGCCATCATCCCGAGCAACGGCGAACGTTATTTGAGCACGCCTCTTTACCAATTTGAAGACTAAGCAGACTTTTTCGGCAGGGGCAACCCTGTCGAATTTTTTTTACGAGGATGGTGACCCAGACGGACAATCATTGTACAATAAAAGTAACTATGGACATCGTAAGGAGCTGACGAGGATGGAACAGCGGCGCAGGCGACTGAAACGAACTATCGATTATCGCGGACGGGATTGGTTCCGCCAGTACGAACAGCTGGCCTATAGCCGGCCTCATCATGTGTTGCTTGAGAGCGGCCAAGGGGGAAGGTACAGCATGATCGGCCTTGACCCGATCGGAGTGATCCGCGCTGACGAGCGGCGGCTCATCATCAAGCAGCGCGGGGTTGAAACGGTGCTGGATGGCTCGCCGCTCGAAGGGCTCCGGCAATGGCTTCGGTGTTTCGCCGTGCCGGATGAGGGGGAGTCGTTGCCTTGCCAAGGCGGGCTGATCGGTTTCATTAGCTATGATGCGGTTCGCTATCTGGAACGGCTCCCGGTGCTCGCGCAAGATGATTTGCGGCTGCCGCTCATGTATTTTTTCCTCTTTGACGACGTAGCGATTTATGATCACCAAACTGAACAGCTTCATTTGCTTGCCTACGCGAATGAAGGGGAGGAAAGCGAAGCAAACCGGCGGCTTGCGCGGCAAGCACGGATGTGGCTCGAGGATCGGAATGAAGCGCTGGTCTGGCCGCTTGCTGCCTCGACAGCTGCGCCGTCTGTTTCCATGACAAAAGAGAGGTTTATGGATGCGGTTCGCCGCGTGCAACGCTATATTGCGGCGGGCGATGTGTTTCAAGTCAACTTATCGGTGCGTCAGTCGCAGCCGCTGGTGACGCATCCATTTGCCGTCTACAAGCAGTTGCGGATGCTGAACCCGTCCCCTTACATGGCGTATTTGCATACCCCGGAATTTCAAGTCGTCAGCGGCTCGCCGGAGTTGCTCGTCCGCAAGCGGGGATGGCGTCTTGAGACGCGGCCGATTGCCGGCACACGTTCGCGCGGTCGGACGGCGGCAGAGGATGAACAAATTGCTCGCAAGTTGCTTGCGAGTGAAAAGGAGCGGGCCGAGCACGCCATGCTCGTTGATCTTGAACGGAATGACCTTGGGCGCGTCTGTGCATACGGGACGGTTCGAGTTGACGAATGGATGACCGTCGAAAAGTATTCTCATGTGATGCATATCGTTTCTCACGTATCCGGCACCATGACGACGGAGCACGATGCGTTTTCCGTCATTCGCGCCATGTTTCCCGGCGGGACGATCACCGGCGCTCCGAAAGTGCGAACAATGGAGATTATTGAAGAGTTGGAACCGGTCCGCCGCGGCTTGTACACGGGCTCGATCGGTTGGATCGATTTTCAAGGAAACATGGAGCTAAACATCGCCATTCGAACGATGGTCGTCAAAGACGGATTGGCGCATGTACAGGCAGGAGCGGGCATCGTCATCGATTCCAACCCAGAGCATGAGTACAAGGAATGTGTAAAGAAAGCGGCTGCCCTTTGGAAAGCGAAAGAGCTGAGCGAAGCAGAGGCATTATTTCCGAGCATGAGGTGAGAATGATGATCGTCATGATTGATAACTACGATTCATTTACGTACAATTTGGTGCAATATTTGGGCGTGTTGGGAGAAGAGCTGATTGTCAAACGGAATGATGAAATTACGGTGGCTGAAATCGAACGACTCCGCCCTGATTTTATTATGATTTCCCCCGGTCCATGCACACCGAATGAGGCAGGGGTCAGCCTGGAAGTCATCGATCGCTTTGCCGGCCAAATTCCGATTTTCGGCGTCTGCCTCGGACATCAAGCCATCGCCCAGGCGTTCGGCGGCCGCGTTGTCCGCGCTCCAAGGCTGATGCACGGGAAAACATCGTCCGTCTACCATGATGGGGAGACGATTTTCCGCGGCGTGCCGAACCCGTTTACGGCAACGCGCTACCATTCCCTTATCGTCGAGAAAGAGACGCTTCCGGACTGTTTCGTCGTGTCGGCTTGGACGGAAGAGGGTGAAGTGATGGCGATTCGCCATAAAACGCTGCCGGTGGAAGGCGTGCAGTTTCACCCGGAATCGATTATGACAAGCCATGGGATGCAGCTGTTGAAAAACTTTATCAACACGTATAAAAAGGCGTGACAGTCATGTACGTGTATATCAACGGCGCGGTCGTTCCGCGCGAAGAAGCGCAGTTATCAGCGTTTGATCACGGCTTTTTATATGGGCTCGGCTTATTTGAAACATTCCGCACGTATAGCGGCCACCCTTTTTTGCTTGACGATCATTTGGCCCGATTGAACAAAGGGCTGTCTGAGCTTCACATCGAAAGGCAGTTCGGCCGCGCCGAAGTGGTGGCGATCATCGAGCAGTTGCTCGAGGCCAATGGCTTGCGCGACGCTTATGTGCGCTTCAATGTATCGGCCGGGGTCGGCGATCTCGGCTTGCCGATCGAACGTTACCGAAACCCGACCGTCATCGTCTATATGAAGCCGCTTCCGCCGTCCGTCCCTCCGGAAGGAAAAGAAGGGGTGGTGCTCGCGGCAAGGCGAAACAGCCCGGAAGGCAATGAGCGACTAAAGTCGCACCATTATTTAAACAATATGATTGGGAAATGGGAGCTCGGACATCGACCTCATGCGGAAGGAATTTTTTTGAATTCAGATGGTGCGGTAGCGGAGGGGATCGTTTCCAATATTTTTTGGGTGAAAGACGGCATCGTCTACACGCCAGCGCCGGCTGTCGGCATATTAAACGGCATCACAAGACAATTCATCATTGCTTTGCTCAAGCAGTTGCGCATCCCAGTTGAAGAAGGGGTATATCCGCTGTCCCATTTGTTGCAGGCTGATGAAGCATTTATCACCAACTCTGTGCAGGAAATTGTACCCCTTTGCCGCATTGGCCATTGCGTTTACCAAGGAAAAAATGGTCCGGTGGTCCGGGCCTTGCAGCACCATTACCGACGCTTGACCCATCGGCTATGGACGAGGAACGAATTGGCAGAAAGGATGAACGACTGATGACAACATCGATGCGCCCTCTTCGGCTTCAATGCCGCGGGCATGAGCTTGACTTAAACAAAAAAACGTTGATCATGGGCATTGTCAACGTCACGCCCGATTCGTTTTCCGACGGCGGCCGGTTTTACGACGTGGAAAACGCGGTCAAGCACGCGAAGCGGCTCGTGGCGGAAGGAGCAGACATCATTGACATCGGCGGTGAATCAACTCGTCCGGGGGCGGATCCAGTGCCGCTTGATGAAGAATTGCGCCGCGTCATTCCGGCGGTAAAAGCGATTGCTAAGGCGGTGAGTGTGCCGATCTCAATTGACACGTACAAAGCGGAAGTGGCGCGGCAAGCCATGGAGGCTGGGGCGCACATCATCAACGACGTTTGGGGAGCCAAGGCGGACCCTGATATGGCCGGTGTTGCCGCCACGTACGGCGCGCCGATCATTTTAATGCACAACCGCCGCGATATGGCCTATCGCGATTTGATTTCCGACATGATCGCCGATTTGAAAGAAAGCATTCGCATTGTCAAAGAGGCGGGTGTGAAAGATGAGAACATTATTTTAGATCCAGGGATCGGCTTCGCCAAGACGGTCGAGCATAACTTGGAGGTGATGCGGCGCCTTGATGAATTTGCCGCTCTCGGCTATCCGCTTTTGCTTGGCACGTCGCGCAAACGATTTATCGGCCATGTGCTCGGCGTGCCTGTCGAGGAGCGGGTCGAAGGAACAGGAGCGACCGTTTGTCTCGGCATCATGAAAGGGGTGCACATCGTCCGAGTCCATGATGTATTGCCGATTGCCCGCATGGCCAAAATGATGGATGCTATGCTTGGGAAGGGAGAGAGCGGTCATCGATAAAATTTATGTGCAAGGCATGGAGTTTTACGGCTACCACGGGGTGTTTCGCGAAGAAAACATCCTTGGCCAGCGATTTTTGGTCGATGTGACGTTGGAGCTCGACTTGCAGCCCGCCGGGCGGAGCGATTGTCTTGAGTATACCGTCAACTACGCCGATGTGTACGAGCGCTGCCGGGCGATCGTTGAGGAGCGGACGTTCGCCTTGATCGAGGCGGTCGCTGAAGCGATCGCCGCCGACTTGCTCGCTGCCTTTCCTGTTGTCGAGCGCTGCATTGTCAAAGTGACGAAGCCGAATCCGCCGATTCGCGGCCATTATCAACATGTCGCAGTCGAAATTGATAGGGGTCGTTAAATGGAAAACATCGCATATCTCGCTTTAGGCTCCAACCTCGGAGATCGTGTTTCCTATTTGCGTTCTGCCATTGAAGCGCTCCATCATCATCAGGAAATTTTGATCACATCGAGCTCATCGATTTATGAAACCGATCCGGTCGGCTATGTCAACCAAGGCAAGTTTTTAAACATGGTGATCGAGGTGGCGACGACGTTGTCGCCGTTTGCCTTGCTTGACGTGACCCAGCAAATCGAACGACGTCTTGGAAGAAAAAGGGAAATTCGCTGGGGACCACGGACGTTAGACCTTGACATTTTGCTGTATAATCATGAAAATATTGAAACAGAGCAGCTGACGATCCCGCATCCGCGCATGGCGGAGCGGGCGTTCGTGCTCATCCCGTTGTTTGAAGTCAACTCCCACGTGGCAATACCGAACCTTTCCGAGCCGTTAATCGACATCATTGGCCGACTACCTGACAAAAAAGGAGTTCATGTATGGAAGCGGAAAGATGGGGAAGACGTATTCGCGCTTTTCGAAAGTTGAAAGGATATACGCAAGAAAGACTGGCGAAAGAACTAGGCATTTCCGTATCGATCCTTGGTGAAATTGAACGGGGGAACCGGATGCCGTCCGATTCGCTCGTTGGACAAATCGCCGAACGGCTGAATATATCGGTGGAAGAACTGGCGCCGCCGAAACTCGAATCGAACAAGTAGAAAGGAGGCATCTGCGATGTTTCGCATTGGCGATGTCGAAATTAAAAACCGCGTCGTGCTCGCTCCGATGGCAGGCGTATGCAACTCCGCGTTCCGCCTGACCGTCAAAGAATTCGGCGCCGGGCTTGTATGCGCCGAGATGGTAAGCGACAAAGGAATCGTATACAACAACGAAAAGACGTTAAACATGTTATATATTGATGAACGGGAAAAGCCGATCAGCTTGCAAATTTTCGGCGGCGAGAAAGAAACGCTCGTCAAAGCGGCGAAATTTGTCGATAAAAATACGAATGCAGATATCATCGACATCAACATGGGTTGCCCAGTGCCGAAAATTACGAATTGCGACGCTGGAGCGAAATGGCTGCTTGACCCGAATAAAATTTATGATGTCGTTGCCGCGATCGTCGATGCCGTTGAAAAACCGGTCACGGTGAAAATGCGGATCGGTTGGGATGAAAAGCACATTTACGCCGTCGAAAACGCTCAAGCCGTTGAGCGCGCCGGCGGGAAGGCCGTCGCCGTCCACGGACGGACAAGGGTGCAAATGTATGAAGGAAAAGCGGACTGGAACATCATCAAGCAAGTGAAAGAAGCCGTCAACATCCCGGTTATCGGCAACGGAGATGTCAAAACGCCTCAAGATGCAAAGCGGATGCTTGAAGAAACAGGGGTCGACGGCGTCATGATCGGACGGGCGGCGCTTGGAAACCCTTGGATGATCTATCGCACTGTCCGTTATTTAGAAACTGGAGAGCTCATCCCGGAACCGACGCCGAGGGAAAAAATCGATGTCTGCCTGCTGCATTTAGACCGATTAATTGCCTTAAAAGGCGAGTATATCGCCGTCAAAGAAATGCGTAAACACGCTGCTTGGTATTTAAAAGGCATTCGCGGCGCAGCGAAAATCCGGAACGCCATCAATGAATGTGAAACGCGGGACGAACTGGCCGCACTGTTGCTTCGCGTGGCGGAGGAAGCGGAAGTCCAAGCAGCGGCGAACGCCGAAGCCGTTTAACGGATTTCCGAAAGAAGTCTCCCACCTCAAGGAACGCGAAGGGTGTAACCCAGTGAGTAGGTGGGAGATGAATGTCGGTTGGCGTTAGCCAACGAATAGGATAGAATATGGCTAGAACGGACACCTTCGG
>NZ_SDKL01000089.1:0-5833 GCF_004123125.1 Geobacillus sp. PK12 | reverse complement strand
CCATCTTCCAGCGGTCCATCAGGCGCGCTGGAAATCTTCATCTGAAAGAGCGTGCAAACGTTCCGAAAGAATGTGCAAAAACCGGAACAACCCGCCACAATCTTGCACATTATTTCAGAATCCATCTGAAATAATTTGAAAAAGTGATTCTGAAATAATGTGCTAATTTACAAATAACCTAAAATTAAGATAGGATGTGTCTAAATTTAGGGGGTCAATCCGCCTCTCTCTATTCTAAAATCCATTCAGAGATACCTTATCTATCTTGCATTATACAAAATTCTTGACAGTGCCGATCTAAAGTTTAACTTTTCAAGGTGCATTTATATAACTACCCTTATGTTGTGGGAATGCCAATTGTTCATATTATAATGCAGATTTATACATTTCTTTATATTGTTTAGGAGTCAAAAGGGTAAATTTTTTAAATTCTCTAATAAAGTGAGACTGATCGTAATAACTGCTATCCAAGAGAGAACTCTCAGTTTTTAGGATCATATCTAGAGAATTTTGAAATTTAACAATTTGGCAAAATTGCTTAGGTGAAAATCCGATATATTTTTCAAATATTTTACGTATATATCTATCAGAATAACCAGTCTCTTCTGATAAATCGCTGATGTTCAATCCCCCATTGGACAAATAAATTTTTCGAATAGCGTAATCAATAATTTGATAATCATAACCCATTTCACATCTAGTCTTATATAAAAATTTTTTAAATATCGCTACTCTATTGCTGAAACTTTCTCCGGCTGCGATTTCCTCTATAATGCTTGGATTCCCCGATAAAACGTCAAATAAAGGGATTTGTTGTTCCAAAAGTTCTTCCATCGGATAATTTAATTTAATCATTCCTTGTTCAGGAAAAAACCTTACCCCAAAATATTCACAGTTGTTAATAAAGTTTGGCTGCTTGCGCCGTTGAAAAGGACTAGTCCAAAGAAAAGCGGAAGGGTGGTTGGAGTCACAACAAAACAATATATCAAAGCAGCCATCGGGAACGAGAGAAAAATAGGATGGATCGTTCGTTGTTTTAAATTGATAAAATAGCGCAATATCTTTATCAATAGACTGTCCTGTTGGCTTTAATTCCACATAAGAATCTGTATTCGCCTGAATTTCCGGTTGAAAAGGAAAATAACGATTAATATTTTTCAACTGTATCACCCTCCTATCCTATTTCCTGTATTTACTATTTAGATAGTGATAATGTTTATTTCTTGAAATTAATTTTTATATAATGAATTATTTTATTTCTATTTTATTGTTATTTTTTTTTACATTAAAAGTTATATTTTGTTACTTGTTCCGGTTTGTACAATACAAACTGACCATTAAACAGCTATCATAAAGAAAAAATTTATTATTTAAGGAGGAATTGTTCATGCATACACACGGTGAAGTGAAAGTACAAAAAATTTCCCATCCTTTAGAGCCGCTAACGGCAGAAGAAATTACAAAGGCTGTTGCCATTTTACGAGAAAAAAAGAATTTGGGGCATAAAGTGAGATTTGTTCAAGTTGTTTTGCATGAACCGGAAAAGGAAGTGGTACTCAATTACAAAGACGGAGATCCTATTAATCGAGAAGCTTTCATTATTATTTTAGATAATGAAACGGAAAAAACTTACGAAGCAGTCGTTTCAATCACTAATGAAGAGGTTGTATCATGGGAGCATATTCCAGATGTTCAACCGAATTTTATGCTAGATGAATTTGAGGAATGTGAAAGAGTAGTAAAAAATCATCCTGAATATAGAAAAGCGTTATTAAAAAGGGGAATTACTGATCCTGATTTAGTTATGATTGATCCTTGGTCTGCTGGTTATTTTAATATCGAAGAGGAAGAAGGAAAAAGAATTGCTCGGGCCTTAGCATGGGTGCGCAAATTTCCAGGTGATAATGGTTATGCTTACCCTCTTACAGGTTTGGTAGCTATTGTTGATTTGAATAAAATGGAAGTTATCAAAATTGATGATTTTGCTGTAAAACCTTTACCACCATTAGATGGGAATTACACACCAGAAACTTCTGAGTCGATTCAATTCCGTCAAGATTTAAAACCGCTTGAAATTATTCAACCAGAAGGGCCAAGCTTTGAAGTTGATGGTCATCATATACGTTGGCAAAAATGGGATTTTCGTTTTAGCTTCACACCGAGAGAGGGGCTTGTTCTTCACACTATTGGATATAAAGATAAAGGAAAAATTCGTCCTATTCTTTATCGGGCATCGTTAGCCGAAATGGTAGTTCCGTACGCCGATGCCTCACCTGCGCATAATCGTCAAAATGCATTTGATGCAGGGGAATATGGGATTGGACAGTTGGCGAATTCTTTAACCCTTGGTTGCGACTGTTTGGGAGAGATTCGTTATTTTGATGCAGTGATGACCGATAGCAGGGGAAACGTCAAAATCATTCCTAATGCGATTTGTTTGCATGAAGAAGATTATGGAGTTGCTTGGAAACATACAGATTGGAGAACAGGACATGTAGAAGTGCGCCGATCACGGCGTCTTGTCATCTCATTTTTTGCAACTGTAGCAAACTATGATTATGGATTTTTCTGGTATTTTTATCAAGATGGCACGATTGAAGTGGAGGTGAAATTAACGGGAATTGTTAATACAGGAGCACTTGATCCAGATGAACAGCCGAAATATGGCAATATTATTGCTCCGCAGTTAAATGCGCCTTTTCACCAGCATTTCTTTACATTTCGTCTTGATACTCAAATAGACGGGATGAATAACTCATTAGTAGAAATTAATACAGTACGGGAGACAAAAGGCCTGCATAATCCGTTTAATAATGGCTTTTATACTGAGACAACGACATTTAAAACAGAACAAGAGGCGTGCAGAGTGATGAATTTAGAGTCGCAGCGTACATGGAAAATCATCAATCCTAATTCTTTCAATGCAGTTGGACAGCCTGTAGGATATAAAATTGTGCCGGGTGAAAATTGTCTTCCTTTCGCCTATGACGATTCTAGCTTAATTAAACGAGCCGGATTTATTAAACATCATTTGCATGTTACAAAATTTGATAAAAATGAAATGTATGCTTCTGGAAAATACCCTAACCAACATAAAGGAGGAGATGGATTGCCGAAATACATTCAAGCCAACCGTAATATCGAGAATGAAGATATTGTAGTTTGGTATACAATGGGGCATCATCATATTACTCGTCCGGAAGATTGGCCTGTGATGCCAACGGCGTATATTAATTTTCAGTTGAAACCAGTGGGATTTTTTGATCGTAATCCAGCTATTGATTTGCCGCGGCCTACACCTAAAGAGTGCCATTCGAACATAGGTTCCTCTTGTCAACATTAAGCGTTGAAAAAGGAGTTGGCTGTTTGAACCAGCTCCTTTTTCGATAAGCTCTCTATTTTCGGAGGTGTCGTATGTTACTTGTAGTTAGTATAGTTATTATCTCTTTATACACTGCTTATTATCTAAGAAAGATTTATGCCAATGGTCGTTTCCTAAGTCATGTCATGGGAAAAGTACTTACAATGGCTTTAACAATGGTAAACAGTTTAACTGTTGGATTTCTGTTGGCCAGTTTTTTGCATGGTAAGTTGGCTGTTTCAACTATATTATCCGTTACTCTTAGTGGTTGCATTGCTTATTTGCTTGGAAAACCGTTTGGGTTGCTGGCGATTATAGATGGTTTAGTGGCTAGTCTAATGGGTGGAATGATGGGGGCTATGTTAGCTGAGATGTTACAATCCCCTTCCATAGCTTTAGTGACTGTATATATGGATGTAGTCTATATTCTCAGTTTTTCTCTGGCAGTAGTGCTTATTAATCGAGAAATAGCAAAAAAGGGTTCCAAAATCATAAGTAAGTTTTATTCGATCTGTTTGGCAATCATCGTACCGTTAATGATTATCGGTGTAGCTGTCTTTTTTGATTTTGAAAATGTAGGCAGTAAAAGTGGACTAAACGGTCATAATCTCCATCATATGATGAAAGAGTAAAGGGGGGCTGTTATCATGTTGAAAAAAGGAAAGTATTTATTGGCTTTTCTATTAGGAAGCATCATTCTTTTTCCATTTAATGCTTTTGCTGCTGAAAAAACGTCTTCCATTAACTCTGGAGATACAACTTGGATGTTAATTTGTACAGCGATTGTTATTTTTATGCATGTACCAGGTCTTGCTCTTTTTTACGGGGGATTAGTCAGTGAGCGAAATGTTGTATCGACTATGATGCATAGTTTTGTTAGCTTATTAGTTATTTCTGTTGTTTGGGTGTTATGGGGATATAGTTTGAGTTTTGGACCGGATATTAAAGGAGTTATTGGTGGAAGCGATTATTTAGGTCTTCATGGAGTAAATGGGGAAGCGGCGTTTGGTACACTAACGATTCCACATTACGTTTTTGCGATGTTTCAATGCGCTTTTGCTGCAATTACGGTGGCCATTATCTCTGGGGGAATTGCTGGACGTATCTCATTCTCCGCATGGCTCGTTTTTTCGGTTCTGTGGGTAACATTGGTTTATGCGCCGATGGCTCACTGGGTGTGGGGTGGCGGTTGGTTATTTAAGATGGGAGAACTGGACTTTGCTGGTGGGACTGTTGTTCATATTCTTTCAGGAGTAAGTGCCCTTACAGCATCTTTAATCATTGGGCCGAGGTTTGAATATTTGAAGAAAGAACATGCTCCACACAATATTGTGCTTTTTCTGATTGGTGCAGCTACTTTATGGTTTGGATGGTTTGGGTTTAATGCCGGTAGTGCCCTAAGTGCTAATGATATCACTTCCCTTGTTTTTGTAAACACCCACATTGCCGCGGCGGCTGGAGGACTAGGATGGATGTTCATAGAGTGGATAGTACGTAAGCGGCCTACATTAGTGGGAACTGCAACAGGGGCGATAGCTGGTCTTGTTGCTATTACTCCTGCAGCAGGATTTGTCACTATCCCTTCAGCACTGATTATTGGCATTATTGTTGCGCCTATTTGTTATGTTGCTATACATTTTGTTAAGGCACGACTTAAATATGATGATACATTGGATGCTTTCGGAGTTCATGGTATTGGAGGCATATGGGGCTCAGTTGCCACAGGGATTTTTGCGACAAAAGAAGTAAATCCTGCGGGCAATGATGGTTTGCTCTACGGTAATCCTGAACAGCTTTTGCATCAATGTATAGGTGTTGTCATAGCTATTATTTTAGCTACTGTCGGCACATTCATCATTTTGAAATTAATGTCGTTGTTTATGCGGTTGCGAGTAAGTAAAGAGGAAGAATTAATGGGGCTGGATCTTAGTTTTCATGAAGAACCTGCGTATAACCAATTGAGAAGTTTAGAAATAGCGACAACAAAATCTGAATAGACCATGTTTGTGGCACAGAGGAAAGCGTGAAATGAAGAAAATCACAATGGATTTAATATTGTAAATTAGCACATTATTTCAGAATCCCTTTTTCAAATTATTTCGGACGGATTCAGAAATAATGTGCAAAATCTTTGCGAATTATTCCAGGTTTTGCAGATTATTTCCGAACGTTTGCACATTATTTCGGATGATTAACTAGAATGAGGATGGATCGGGATGAAACATAACAGGGGCCGATCAGCCCCTGCTGTGTCAGTACCCCATTTCTTCGGCTGCCATACGCACAATGTCTTCGTCAATCATATGTTTTTTTAATTGAGCGCCGTATAACAGGCAAGTGGTGGCGAGGTTGTTGATGATCCGCGGCCACCCCTGCGACTGCAGGGCAATCGCTTCTAAGGCAGCTGGGGTAAAAATCGGGTGTTTCGCCCCATACCCGTCAAGTTAGCGGTATAAAATTTTTAAGACGATA
>NZ_SDKL01000088.1:0-1199 GCF_004123125.1 Geobacillus sp. PK12 | reverse complement strand
GCTTCGCGGTCAAATGGATTCGTCATGAACTGGCGAAACGTGGTCAACATCATGCTATATAAATTGAAATAAAGGTTTTCTCCCGTTCCACGGCGAATAAATATAAAGAGAAAATAGGGGAACGGAGAGAAAATATGATGCCAAATCACAAAGACGAGATCGAAAAGTTGTCCACTGCCATGAAAGAAGCAAAAAGTAAACGAGCATATGAACGCTACCAAGCGATTTATCTTCATTTGCAGGGATATACCAAAGGAGAAATCGCAACGATTATTGGTCGATCCAAGAAAACTATTTATAACTATATTCATGCCTACGCCCAGCGCGGTCTTGATGGACTGGAGATGAAATACTCACCTGGCGCCCCACGTCGATTGACCCCTGAGCAGGAAAAAGAGCTGGCTTTGATCATTGAACATCAGCTCCCCGTAGATGTGGGATTCGAAGCAAAATATAATTGGACGCTTGCGATAATCGCTGAACTCATTCAACAAAAGTGGGGGCCAACATACACGCTTCGCGGAACAAGTGACATTCTGCATCGGTTAGGGCTAAGCTATACGAAACCGACCTATACACTAGCCAATGCCGATGAAGAGAAACAAAAAGAATTCGTCGAAATCACCTTCCCTGAAGTAAAAAAAACTGGTAGATGGGAACATCGCCCATGTCCTCTTTCAAGATGAGTCGATGATTCGTGATTACCAAGCGATTCAAAAAACATGGTTTGTCAAAGGAAAACAACGAATCATTCCGACGTTTGGAAAACATCAAGGGCTGAAGCTGATTGGCACGTTGAACTACGAAACAGGGGAAGTGTTTTGCATCGAAGAAGAACGCTATGACGCGGAAACATTTCTTCGATTTCTTCAACTTGTGTTAGAACGCTATCCCACAGGCAAAATAGTGATGATTTTAGATAACGCTCGAATTCACCATGCCAAACTCATTCAGCCATTTTTAAAAGAACACGAAGATCGGTTAGAGCTCGTCTTTTTGCCACCATACAGTCCGCAATTGAACTTGATTGAAGGGCTATGGAAATGGCTGAAATCAGACGTGATTTACAACGTGTTCTATTCGAGTGTGCAAGAAATTAGAAAGAATGTCCAAGCCTTTATTCAGCGAATCAACCAGAAACCAGAACAAACGATCGATCGTTTGTGTGTTCAGTTGTAAATCTTTAATTCAACTTATAT
>NZ_SDKL01000087.1:0-1559 GCF_004123125.1 Geobacillus sp. PK12 | reverse complement strand
GGTCAAGTCCAAATTATTGTGTAAATTCCCCTTTGATAGACAACATGGACCTGATGACCTGACGTATGGCAGGTAAGTCCGGCAAGTCTCCCTGCCGGTCGCCTTCCCGGACTAATGATCATTGTTGTCAAAGTACAGGTGTGTCGGCGCTTTCGCGGCAACTCCTCGCTTCCGAGGTATTTCACGTTCTCCTTGACACGTCGAAGAAATTATCCCACTTTCTTGATCGCCGAAACTTCCTGATTCATCGTTTGAACGCCTAACTCTTTCGTTTTCCGCCACTGCCAATAGTCGGACATATCCAGGTATTTGCGTCCCGATATCCATTTTTCGTCCATTTCGATCAACACGGCGCCTACGAGGCGATACACCGATTCCCGGTTCGGAAAAATGCGGATCACCCGTTCTCTGCGGCGGATTTCCTCATTGAGCCGTTCGATGCCATTGGTTGTGCGCAGGCGCCGCCGGTAACGCTCCGGATAGTCCAAGACAGCCGTGGCGTCTTCGAATCCCTCTTCAAGGATTTGCATGGCTTTTGGGGCTTTTTCTTCCCATTTGGCCAGCACTTGTTCCAATAACAGCCGGGCCGCCTGCTTATTGGGGGCGTGAAGAATCCCGCGAATCTCCTCAAGCAAGGCATCCTGCATATACTTTGGTGCGGCATCGAGGATATTGCGAATAAAATGTGTCTGGCATCGCTGCCATGTAGCGCCTTGGAAATGCTTTTCAATGGCTTGCACCAGCCCACCGTGCTGATCCGAGATGATCAAGTCCACTCCCCGGAGTCCCCGGTCTTTCAGCCATCCGAAGAACTCGCTCCAGCTGGACTCCGATTCACTGTTTCCGATTTGCAGGCCAAGAATTTCCCGATATCCTTCCTCATTCACTCCTGTAGCGATCAACACGGCTCTGGAGCGTACTCGTCCATCCTCCCGGACTTTCGTATAAATAGCATCTACTAGCACAAACGGATACACGTGTTCATGAAGGGAACGGTGATTCCAGTCTTGGATCATCGGATCCAGCCCCTTGCACAGCGAGGAAACCGTGGATTTGGAAAACGAAGTGCCGCATAATTCCTCCGTGATTTGAGTGATTTTTCGGGTAGACACCCCGTTTACCACCATTTCCATGAGTGCCAGTACCAGAGCTTGTTCGCTCCGTTGATACCGTTGGAACAGTTCCGTAGAGAACTCTCCATCTCTTGTCCGTGGAACGCGCAAGGTCAACCGTCCCACCCGGGTCGTCAGCTGGCGTGGATACGAACCGTTTCGATAGCCTTTTCGTTCTTCCGTCCGTTCATAACGGCGAGCCCCCAGCTGTTCTTCTACTTGGGCCTCGAGGATTTGATTCAGGACTTGTTCCAATAGCTTAGCTAATCCCTCATCTCTGGTGAATAACCCGTGCAAAAGTTCATCATTTAGGGTAATATGATATTGAGCCATGGTTGCATTCCTCCTTATGTTTGGTGTTTTTGGTCCACTGTTTATTCTACCAAAGGGGAAGCAACATGGCTCTTTTTCTATTTCCCTTTTTACACAATTATATGGACTTAACTA
>NZ_SDKL01000086.1:0-12795 GCF_004123125.1 Geobacillus sp. PK12 | reverse complement strand
CCGAGAGAATCGGTAACGATGCAGGCATGACCTGCGTCGTTGGGCAGTCGTCAACCTGCCCCTGATGCAACCCCAAGTCAAGGAAGGAGGACAGAGTCCGCTCGCACTTCTGGGGAGTTGCAAGCCCCCACTTCAAGCGTTAGCGAAGTGGGGGTAGTTGACAGACGATGCATAGTCTGAAAAGGCTGTCGCTTCGCTTTCCGCTGCTGGTGATCGAGGTGCCAGTTGCTCAATGAAAAGAGTTGACGTATGATGGAGTCAAAAACAGCGGCATATGTCTGAAGAGAGGAAAGAAGGCAGCGTCAAAAGTTCTATGAAAACTCCACACGAGCCATCCCGTTGGGAATCGTAGGGCATTCTCAGAGCCAGATTCGCCCTTGACCAATACCCGCCAAAGGAAAGAAAGGGAGGGGAGAGAAGATGAAACCGGTTCGTTTGCGCGGTCATCATTTGCTTTGTGTGCACGGATTTCGCGGCATGGGCTACAGCCCGTCGTTCGTGGAAAAAATGTGGGAGATCGTGGCCCGCATTCGCGATGAACACGACGATTTCCCGATTGAAGTCGTCGCGGCGCTCGATGAGGCGTGCCTCGCCTGCCCGCATCATGGGGAGACAACGTGTGAAGCCGGCCCAAATTCCGATGCCCACGTCCGTTCACTTGACGGAAACGTCATTCGCCATTTAGGCTTGGAGCCAGGCAACGTGTATTGGAAGTCCGAACTGATTCGGCGGACGGCGGAACGGGTCAAGCCGGATGATTTGGACGAGTTATGCCGCGACTGCTCGTGGCTGCCGTACGGCGTCTGCAAAGAAGGAATCGCCAACGTCCGCCGCGGCAATGTGGCGCAAACGTGAGAAGTGATTTGCGGAAAAAGAATCGAAGGACGATGGGAACACGGCGCTGCGCTGAGCCGTCATTCGTTTGTCAAGGCGGGGGGCCTGTTGCAGCGGCATCTGTATATATAGATGCAACGAAGAAGTTTAACATATCCTTGACGGAAAAGCGGTTTGTCCATTTTCGACTGTCGAGGGCAAGCCTGTAGCTTGGAAGACCGAACAACCATCCGCTTCACAGACCCATACTGGGGCTGAAAGCGGCGTTGTTCGGTCGCTCGACAGTCGATCCAATGCTCGGTAAAAGCGGCAAATGGTAAAGCTTCAAATGGCATCTATATGTTTTGAAAAGAGTCATGGCCGGCGATGGCGGTGTTTTGGGACGTTGGCGGAAATTTCTAAAAAATGAATAGTTCCATGGGCGGAAAAATGTGATATGATAAACAATTATAGAGACTTTCGACAGAAAGGGTCATGAACGATGAAAGTAGCCAAATTCGGTGGAAGTTCGGTGGCGAGCGCTGCACAATTCCGTAAAGTGGCCGACATCGTCAGCTCGGATATCGAGCGCCGCATCGTCGTCGTGTCGGCGCCGGGGAAACGGTACAAGGACGATGTGAAAGTGACCGATATGCTCATCCAGCTGGCCGAACAAGTTGTGGCTGGCGAGCCGCATGGGGAAACAATGGAAGCGATCGTGAAGCGGTATGCGGACATCGCCAATGAGCTGGGGCTGGAAGCCGACGGCTTTTTGGCCGAGCTTGTCGATGACTTGCAGTCGAAAATCAGCGCCTATCGAAGCGAGCCGCCTCGGTTGTTTGACGCCATGAAAGCGAGCGGCGAAGACCATAACGCAAAGCTCATGGCGCTCTATCTGCAAGATCGCGGGCTTGAGGCGAGCTACGTCAGCCCGCTTGAAGCCGGCATTATCGTCACCGATGAGCCGGGCAACGCCCAAGTGCTGCCGGAGTCGTATGACAAACTGAAGCAGCTGCGCGAACGGCGTGGCGTTTTGGTCATCCCAGGATTTTTCGGCTATTCCCGATCGGGCCATATCGTCACGTTCCCGCGCGGCGGGTCGGATATTACGGGCTCGATCGTCGCCGCGGGCGTCAAAGCGGACGTGTACGAAAACTTTACCGACGTCGATTCGATTTATTGCGTCAACCCGTCGATCGTCGCCGATGCCCGCAAGCTGAAAGAAATCACGTACCGCGAGATGCGTGAGCTGTCGTATTCCGGATTTTCCGTCTTTCATGACGAGGCGCTCGAGCCGGTCTATCGCGCCGGCATTCCCGTTTGCGTAAAAAACACAAACAACCCGGCCGCTCCAGGCACGTGGATCGTCGCCAAGCGCAACCACATCGAGGAACCGGTTGCCGGCATTGCGAGCGACACTGGCTTTTGCAGCATCAACATCAGCAAATACTTAATGAACCGTGAGATTGGCTTTGGCCGGCGTGTGCTGCAAATTTTAGAAGACGAAGGCATCTCCTACGAACATACGCCGTCCGGCATCGACAACATGTCGATCATTTTGCGGGCAGATCAACTCGTGGATGGAAAAGATGAGCGCATCCTCGCCCGCATCCGCGAGGAGCTTGCCGTCGATGAGGTGACGATTGAGTACGGCTTGGCGCTCATTATGGTCGTCGGCGAAGGAATGGAAAAAACGATCGGGATGGCGGCGAAAGCCACGACTGCGCTCGCCAACGCCAACATCAACTTGGAGATGATCAACCAAGGTTCGTCCGAAGTGAGCATGATGTTCGGCGTCAAAGAAGAAGTCGTCAACGAGGCGGTTCGCGCCTTGTACAACGCCTACTTCCAACAGGCAACCGTAAGCCACCTTTCCTAACGCGAAACAGGCGTCCGAAACTCGGGCGCCTGTTCTTATGTACCGAGAAGCCCCCGCTTTCACGCGATCAGCCGAAGGGGGGAATGAATCAGCGTCTTCCATCATGGATGTCCCCCAACGCCGCTCAAAATATCTTGAAAGAAGGACTTCGTTGGAACAGCCAAGTCACAGGGACAGACGGGGATGGTCTGGCTGGCAGTCTGCCTTATGGCAGGTGTCCCCGAGAATCTCCCATCTCTAAGCGTTTGCGTAGGTGGGAGAACGTTCAAGCGCTCTAGGCCGAGCTTTCTTCTTTTTTCGCTCGTTGGCGTACATAAGAGCGGCATGTTCGGAAAATACTACCAATGTACGTCAAAGAAAGCGGAAGGGAGGAAGAACGAATGCGGCAATGGCTAGGAATGGCTGTGCTTGTCGCCGTTTTCGCTTCGTTTCCGGCTGGGGCGGCGGCCATCAGCCGAAGCGAGCTGGAGCAGTACGCTGAGAGCGTCGGCTGGACGGTGAGCGACTTGTTGGACTATTTAGATCGATACGGCTTGACAGCCGCCGATTTTCGCACCATGGATGAACTGAAACAATGGCTCGGCACGCCCATCACCGACGAGCGGCTTCATGCCGTTCTGCGCCGGCACGGGCTGACGGTCGAGGAGCTCGAGGCGCTGCTTGGCCAGTTTGGCGAAACGGTGCAAGACTACACATTTGTCGAAGACTTAGACCGGGCCATCCGTTTTTACTCGCAGCACAACGCCGCCATGCAGCAAATCAACGACTTGCTTGGGGTGCTCGGGATGACGGAACAAGAAGTGCGCGCCTTCACCCGCCATATCGCCTCGCTTGACGACCCGCAGGTAGCTGGGCGGCTGGCGGCGCTTCGTGAGCGGCTGCGCCCGTTTGCGGAGATGGAAGGGCCGTGGACGGATGAAGAGCGCCACAAACTGCGGGCGATGTGGGAAGAGGGGCTTCGCCTGCTTGAGCTTAAGGCGGACGTGCCGGACATCAAGACGGCCGGAGCGAAGCCGATCCGCATTCGCTTGTACACCCGCCAAGGCGAGAAGGTCGCCGATATCGCCATAACGCGGGAGATGCTCACATCAGGCTACATCGTCCGCGCGGGGGAGAAAGGCATTGACGCCGGGCTGCTCGCTGTCGAGATGAAAGGAAAGATGTATGGGGAAAAACTGCCGGAGACGGCGTCGCCGTATTTGGCCTATACGTTGGCCGGACTGATGCTCGCTTCCGCCGGGTTCCTTCTTTACCGGCGGGTCGGGCGGCTGAAAGGGTGAAGGAACGTGAACGGCAAGCCCGCGCGGGTTTCGTGGAAGCGCCGGGCCGCCCAATGGGCGGCGCTTTGGGCGATCGTCATCGGGGCGGCGACAGCCGGTTGGAACGGCTATTGGTACACCGTCGGTCGGATGGCGGTCAAGCGGGATGCCCCTGCGCCTTCCTCACCGCCGGCCGCAAGCCTTCCAGCGGAACGTTCGGCGCAAAAAGACGTGCCGCTTGGCGTCTACCTTGGCGAACTTGCCATTCCGAAGCTCGGGGCGGCGATTCCGGTGTATGAAGGCGTTCGCGAACAAGAATTGCGCCGAGGCGTCGGCCATTATCCGGCGAGCGATTGGCCAGGGGAAAAAGGGCATGTCGTGCTATCCGGGCACCGCGATACTGTGTTCCGCCGCTTTGGCGAGCTTGAGATCGGCGATGCGCTTATCATTCGGACGGATCGCGCCGCCATCCATTACCGCATCGTCAACATTCGCATCGTCGATGACGACGACCGGACCGTTTTGGTCGAGAAAGCGCGCCCGACGCTGACGGTGACGACGTGCTACCCGTTTCGCCTCATCGGCCGCGCTCCGAAGCGCTGCATCGTCACCGCCCGCCCGGTTCGGGTTGATGCCCTGGCGTTTCCAAGAGGATGATCCACTTGCCTGCAGGAAGGCAAACAAAAAGGCTGGAAAGTGCGCTCTCCAGCCTTTTACCTTTTCCGTTCCTGCGGCGCCTTGGCATCGATTCGCTCATGCATTTGCTGGCGAAACTCTTGAAGCAGCGCCTCGCCTTGCAGCCCTTTCTTGACAAGGCCGGCCAGCACGACTTCCGCCAAATGGGTGCGCCGCGGGATCATCAGCCCTTCCATCAAGACGCTAATGTGGCCGTTCATTTTCGTGATCGAACGGACGGCGACGAGCATGTTGGCCGGGTCGTTGCTCGTGTGGGTGATCGTCACTTGCAGTTGAAACTCTGGACGCCGCTGCAAGTTCACAAACATTGGCTCATAGTCGTCATCCAAATACGCCTCCACGAGCCAGCGGTTTTGCCCGTCTTCTTTGTTGATGATCAACCCGTCAATAAACGGGATGTCTTGGCGGTGCATGTCGTCGTCGATGACCGAGAGCCCGACAAGCTTGAACGTTTTCATCTCGTCCACCTCGTTACTGTTGTCTTATCCAAGATTATAGCACAGGCGGACGAGGGAAGAAAAACGGGATGCCGCCCCTCCTGCTGAAAAACGATCTGCATATTTTCCGTCGGATGGCAAAAACGCCATTTTGCCCCGCCATTGTCGACGAAGATTTCGCCTTTTTCGCTGAATTGTATCCATAGAGTGCGCCAAAAAATGCAAAAATCGCGATTTTACGACCCAAAACGAGATTCGTTATCATAAAGGTGCGGTGGAGGAAAGGGGGGATGCGCCAACACATGATCAACCAAGTCGTGTTGGTCGGCCGGTTGACGAAAGATCCCGAGCTTCGCTACACGGCCGAAGGGGCTGCCGTCGCGACTGTCACGCTGGCGGTGGCGAGAAATTTCCGCAACGCGGAAGGGGGGATTGACGCCGATTTCGTTCCATGCGTTTTATGGCGGAAAACAGCGGAACATACCGCCAATTATTGCCGAAAAGGATCGATGGTGGCGGTGACGGGGAGAATCCAAACGCGCCGCTACGATAAAAAAGACGGTCAACGCGTCTATGTCACCGAAGTCGTCGCGGAGTCCGTCCAATTTCTCCACTCCGGAAAGAAACCAGAATGGCCGGAGCACGTATAGTCGTTTCCCCATACATGCCTTTCAAAGCGAATCCTCAAGAGAAAGAACGTGTCCCCAAACACTCCCCAACGGATGGCGCTAGCACGTCGTTGTTAGCGCTTTTTTTCAGCATGAGGGGAGCTACATGAGCTCGGAGCACTCTTTTACGATCGTCACGATCATCGTTTCGACATGTTTTCGCTTTTTATCCGGCAGCTTCGCGAGCGCGTACACCGCTTCGCTCATCTCATGGTTATGAAGCAAGTAGTCCAACGCCGCGAGCACCGTTTCGTGCACGTCCGCCGTTCCGTACATGTCCGTCACTTCGCGCAACAGCTCGCGTTGGCGCGTTTCGCCGCCAAGCAAAAAATCGGCGCTGACGTCAAACAACTGGCAGAGCTTCTCAAGCGACTGCACATCCGGAAGCAAGCTGCCGTTTTCCCATTTGCTGATTTGCGAACGCGACACGTTCAGCTGCTCGGCCAGCTGTTCCTGTGTCCAGCGCCGTTGTTTTCGCAGTTGTTTGAGCGTCTCCCCCAAGTTTGTCATCGTTCGTCACCACGCTTTTCATCATTACTCTTTAAAGATAGAAAAGCATGGAGTCAATGGTTGTTCCTTTTTCGCTCATTTCTATCTTTGTTTCTAAATCAGAACGGATTTGTCCGTGATTTCGTCGTTCGGCATCTTTTTTGTCCAGGAAGGACATAGTACAATTAGTTAAAAATGGTAAATTACGAACCAAAAAGAGGGGGTCAAGGTGAACATCTATCTTGCCGATTTTGTCATTTGTGAACGAAACGGGGAGAAACACGCCCAAAAAATGTACCACATCTATATTAAGGAAATGAAAAATCCGTTTTCCGTGCGGCTGAAAACGATCGCCCCGGCCAGTTTCACCGATTCGCTGCGCTCGCTGAAAAACGAAGGTGGACGGATGCGTTTTGCATCGGAAGGCGAGGCGCTGTTCCGCACGATCACCTGCTCAAAGGAAGCCCAGCTCTATTTTGTATTTAAATGCACGAGCCAGCTTTACATGTTTATCGTCAAGCTCGATCTTCGCCAAAAAAAGTTTACCGTCGCCCTTTATGAATGGAACGAACCGAGGCAAAAATACATCCCGATCCGCGCAGATGAATGGCTGGCGATGGAAAAACAGCTCATTTATGAAGTGCTGCAGTCGATTTACCTTGTCGACGATCGATGCGTGTCGTATTTGTTCACGTATCCGTCGCCTCCGAAGCGAAGCATGCCCCGTTCCGGCGCATAAACTTCTTCCTTCTTCCAATAAAAAAAATCGTTTCCTTTCATGGCTTTCGTCCGTTATACTGAAAATATAGAACATTACTATTTTTGGCTGCGGGATGTCAAGCCGGCCTGAGGAACTATCCCGCATGAGGCCTCGATGAAAGATGAAAAACGAAACAGACGGCGAAGGGAGAGGGCGCATCCGTGAAACCGAATCACGTTGTTTTCGCCGCTGCCATGGCTTCTGCCTTTTTTTTCGCGCCGGACGAGAGCCAAGCGGCGGAATGGAAAAAAGGCATGAGTTCTCCTGAAATCAAACAGCTCCAGCAGCGCTTGAAAGAAAAAGGCTTTTTCACGTATCCGCAAGCGACCGGCTACTTTGGCGCCATTACCGAAGAAGCGGTCAAGGCGTTCCAACGGGCGATGAACTTGCCAGCCACCGGCATCGTCGATGACGCCACCTACGCGAAGCTCAAAAGCGCGCCTGCGTCAAACGACACGCTCGCCATCGGTTCCCGCGGCGCGGCCGTCCGCGATTTGCAACGCCGGCTGAAACAGCTCGGCTATTTTCGCTATCCGCAAATCACCGGCTACTATGGCGCGGTGACGGCCGATGCCGTGAAGCAGTTTCAACGGGCGAACGGGCTTCCCGCCACCGGGCGGGCGGATCGGGCGACGCTTGAGCGGCTGAAGCAAAAAGAAACAAGTCAGCCGGCCACGTCATCTGACGCGCTGACGATCGGTTCGCGCGGCGACGACGTCCGCAAGCTGCAGCAACAGCTCAAACAACTCGGCTACTTTACGTATTCGGACATCACCGGCTACTATGGGGTGCTGACGGCCGACGCCATCCGCCGCTTTCAACGCGACAACGGCCTGCCAGTGACCGGCGCGGTCGACAACCAAACCGCCGCCCGCCTCGCGAGCGCAGTAAAAGCGAAAACACCCCCGCCTGCACCGATCGAGCGCGAGCGCCTGGCGGTTCGCCTCTCAATCGGCGCGCTCGGCGAAGACGTCAAGCGCATTCAGACAAAGCTGAAAGAGCTCGGCTACTTCTACACGGCCATCACCGGCTACTACGGCACTGCCACCGCCGATGCCGTCCGCCGTTTCCAACAAGCGGCCAAACTCCCAGCGACCGGCATTGTTGACGGCGAAACATACGAGCGCCTGATCGGACAAGCCCCTGCGGCGAAGCTGGACGTCATCGAACTCGTCGCCGATGCGGCTGAGCTGCTCGGAACCCCATACGTTTGGGGCGGCGATGCGCCGGAAGAGGGATTTGACTGCAGCGGCTTCATTTTCTACCTGTTCCAGCAACAAGGCGTCCCCATCCCGCGCACCGTCGCCTTGATGTGGAATGCAGGCGCATCGGTTTCCGCCCCGGAAGTCGGCGACATCGTCTTTTTCGCCACGACCACCAACGGCCCATCGCACGCCGGCATCTATATCGGCAACGGCCAGTTCATCCATAGCGGCGCTTCGACCGGCGTGACGATCAGCCGCCTCGACCAATCGTATTGGAAACAGCGGTACTTGGGGGCGAAGCGGTTATTTTAGCATGCTGGAACGACAACGATGACCAAAATGAGGAGGAAAACGAAGATGAAACATGCATCCCAAATGGCAGCCGCCATCTGCCTCGCCGCCGCCATCGCCCTCGGAGGAAATGGACAAACAGTTGACGCCGCCGTCCAATGGGGGCAAGTCCAATGGAAACAAGGCATGATCGGCAAAGTCGTCATTTTGCGCGACACGCCTCTATACCGCCTGAACGGAGCGGCATGGCAGACCGCCATGACGGTGAAACAAGGGCGCGAGTATCGCGTCTACAGCCAAAAACGGGCAGGCGGCGCCGTCTATTACAGCCTCGGCGGTGGACTGTATGCCAAACAAGGGGACGCCATCCAATACGTGCCGTTCACAAAAGACGAACTTCTCGCCCTTGTCGCCCGCTCATTGAAAGGGCAATACATTCTTCAGGCAGGAAATGAATCCGTTCCGTTCGTCATTGAGCGGCAAAAAGGAAATCGTCTGTTCGGCTGGTACTTATACGGCCAAAATATGTCATTGCCGCTTGAAGGCCGCATCGACGGCGCCACGGTGACGCTCTCCATTTTCTTCAACGACAACGCCGAAGCGATCGCCGACTCGATCTCTTACTTAAAAGCGTACAACGTGCCGAAGGAAGAGATCGAAAAAATCGCCGAACAGCTCGCCAACAGCGGCGATTACGCAATGCAGCTGCAATTTTCCATCACGAACAGCCCGGAACAATTCGCAGGACAGTTCCGCTTTCTCGATTTGTACTTGAATGACCGCTATGACGTCGTCAAAATGACGCTTGGCCAACCGATGGACGTCACGGTGAAGAAAAACGATTGATGTTTTTGCGCAAAATGTTTGCCAACCAAAACCATCAAACTGCCAAAATATCGTTCTAAATTTCTGTTACAGGCATATTCATATCAATGTCGCCATCGATGGCAATAATTTCAAAGGCATATTCTCTAAAAAATTTGTATTTAGGACTAGAATTTAGAAGAAAAATGTATTATTATAGGAGACGTGGAGCATTGAGGAATTATGCTCAAGTGCTCAAGTGCTAGCAACAGATGCTAGGCTTTCTAATCAGCCCAGCATCTAGCCGTCAAGGATGATATTGGTTGATGTTAGCACCTTTTAGGCAATGAATCTACTAAACGGCAGCCGTTTAGGATCATTGTCTTAAAGTTTCATAAAAACGAAGGGGGATTTTGGGCTTTATGGACAAAAAGAAAGCAGTCAAACTCGCCACAGCCAGCGCTGTAGCAGCGAGCGCTTTCGTCGCAGCCAACCCGCATGCTTCCCAAGCAGCCACGGACGTTGCGACGGTCGTCAGCCAAGCGAAAGCGCAAATGAAGCAAGCGTACTATACGTACAGCCACACGGTAACGGAAACGGGCAAACTCCCGAACATCAGCGACGTATATGCCGCCTACAACAAAGCGAAACAAGCGTATGCAAACGCGGTTGCTGTCGTGAACAAAGCCGGCGGCGCGAAGAAAGACGCGTATTTGGCTGACTTGCAAGCTACATACGAAACGTATGTATTCAAAGCCAATCCGAAATCGGGCGAAGCGCGCGTGGCTACGTACATCGACGCTTACAACTACGCAGTCAAGCTTGACGGTCTGCGTCAAGATCTGGCGAAAGCTGTCGAAGCAAAAGACTTGAAAAAGGCAGAAGAGCTCTACCACAAAATTTCGTACGAGCTCAAAACGCGCACGGTCATTCTCGACCGCGTCTACGGCCAATCGACGCGCGAACTGCTTCGCTCGCAATTCAAAGCCGAAGCGCAAAAACTGCGCGACAGCTTGATCTACGACATCACCGTTGCCATGAAAGCGCGTGAAGCGCAAGACGCTGTCAAAGCCGGCAACTTGGACAAAGCGAAAGCCGCGCTTGACCAAGTCAACCAATATGTATCGAAAGTAACCGATGCGTTCAAAGCTGAACTGCAAAAAGCAGCACAAGACGCCAATGCGGCGTATGAAGCGGCGTTGACGCCGAAGGTTGAGAGTGTAAGTGCGATTAACTCTAAAGAATTAGTTGTTAAGTTTAATAAAGCTATTGATAAGTCAACAGTTATTGCTGATCCTGCTAATGGTACAGTAACAACAGCTATTACTGTTAGCCGTACAGTAACCGATAGTAACAATCCTAACAAAAACGTAACGAGTGTTAAAGGATTGTTAAGCGAAGACGGAAAAACTTTGACACTAACAGCAGCAGGTGGAACTTACTTTGATGGAAACTATACGTTAACTATTGCTGATTCAGTAAAATCTACTGATGGAAAAACTTTAACTGCTTACGCAGGTACATTTACTGCGAAAGATACAGTTGCTCCATCTGTAACAGGTGTTACTTTTAATACAGTTACAGGCAACATCGAGGTTACTTTCTCAGAGCCGTTAGTTGCTAAACCTGAGGTGGTTCGTGTTAACGGTCAACCTATCGTTGCTACAGATATAACCTTAAGTGGAGACGCCAAAAAGATTACTTTTGCTAAGCCATCATTTGTAGCAGCTGGGTCTTCCGCTGAGGTTTATGTAGCAGGTGCACAAGATGCAGCAGGAAATTTGTTAACACCATTCACTGGCTCAGTTACTATTACAAATGACGCTTCTGCACTGCAAGTAACATCTATTACGCAAATTAGCTCTAATAAATTGAAAGTAGTATTCAATAAATCTATTGCGAGCGACAATACTGTTATTGATGGTGCTCTGAGTGTGATTATCGACGGCAGAACAGTAGGTGCAAACGATGTAACAGCTGCTCTTGATACAACTGATACTGCTAAAAAAACTGTTATTGTAACATTCAGCGGTTCATATGTTGCACCTAACTACTTCTATGGCAACACGGCATCAAAAACTGTAACGTTAGTATTTGCTGATAACGTAATTACAGATGTATTCGGCAAAAAGCTTGCTGCTACAACTCAAAGTGTTACAATGACTAAAGATGTTACTGGTCCTAAATTTGTATCCGCGAAAGTTGGAACAACAAACGGAACTATTGAAGTAACTTTAGATGAGGAAATTGGATCTGTAGATGCTAGCAAGATCACTGTACGTAAAGATGGTGTGGCATTAAGCCAACCAGTAACAGCAGCTAAGAAAGGTTCGTCTAACGGTGATGAAAAAGTATTAGTAATTACGCTTAACAATGCTGATTTGTCTAGTGGCCAATTAGTCGCTGGCACTTATTCAGTTCGTTTGGATGTAGGTGCTGTTCAAGACGTTCATACTAATAAAAACGATGTGATTACTACATCTGTAACTAAAGATGCGGCTACGGCAGATTTGACAGCTACTATTGCTAACCAAGTAGTTTCTGGTACTCCAGTTCCTAACGTTTTTGAAGTAACATTTAATCAAGATGTAACTGCTGCTACAGCATTAAATCCTGCTAATTACACATTGGATGGAGCCGTTTTACCAAGCGGAACCGATATCTATTTCAAAAATGGAGCTCCGAACAGAACGGTAGTTATCGTATTGCCAGACAACTCAGTCAACATTGGTTCAGCTACTACACCGGCAAATGCTGTACTGGCTGTTAAAAATGTTCAAACTTCAGCTGGTAAAACAGTTGTTGCTACATCTGGAATTGTAAAAGTAAAAGATAACACACCAGCTACGTTACAAAGCGCAACATTAATTGCAAATAACGTTCTAAAACTTACTTTCAATGAAAATATTAGTGCAACATTTGATAATGTTGCTGACATCTTAGATGACATTCAAATTTCTAACGGTACTAGTGTATTTACAGCAGGAGATGCTGGAGCAACTGTATCTGTATCTGGAAAAGATTTGGTTATTACTATCACTCCAGGAACATCTAACTGGTCTGCGGTAACCTCTGCATCTACAGTAACGGTTAAGACCCTTAGCAATGGTGATGGAGATATTACAGATGTGAACGGTGTGAAAGTTAAAGGCGATGTTTCTGTAACATTGTCGAAATAATATTCTTTTTGCTCTAAAAGGTGTCCCAAAAACAACGGGACACCTTTTCTTGTACGCCCGGCATGGGTACGACGCTATAGGGTAAAAGTCCCGAACGGGGGCCAGCGAGCGCCTGCCGTTAGCTGAAGGCAAGGGATTCATCGCGAGGTGGAATCTGAAGGAAGCTGGAGGCAAACACTCGACCTGAGGTTCCTCTGTTGACAACAACGATTTAACGAATGGTTCATCACCAAAAGTTGTACTTGCACCTGTCATGAAAGTATGTTAGCTGTTTCTAGCCGAACCCGCAATGCAAAACGCTGGATATTTCTGTAT
>NZ_SDKL01000085.1:0-3235 GCF_004123125.1 Geobacillus sp. PK12 | reverse complement strand
TCATCGCCTCAAGATGAGGGATGAGAGTCCGAAAGCGCTTACGATATGAATTCCTGAAAATGGTTCGCTAACTAGTGATTGACAACGCCCGTAGAAAACCGAAAAAATGTTCTCCACAAAGTCTTGACTGACTCTCGATGCATATTGTTTTTGAATCTTCGCTCGATCTGTAGTAAAATGAAAGTGCTCTTACATGGTGACCTCTCCTTTCAAATGTTAGGTGACACTTCCATTCTAGTAGAGGGTTCACCAGAAATGGCTATTTTAGGCTCTTCACCAAAAGTTGTACTTGATTTTTTCTGAACATACCCTATTTATGCTTGTGAGGGAAAATCAACAAATCCGTGATTTTGGCACATCTTTGTGCAGGAAACCGTATTGCTTGTCAAGTACATGTTGTGGTGAAGAGCCCTATTTTATGATTGTTTGAGTTTATCTAGCGCCGGGGATTGCGATTTAATACTTGGAAATAAGTTGTTATAGCTGTTGCAGTACACAAAGAGCCACTCACTAACCAAATATAAAAAAAGATTTTTCCACCTGTTGTGGTAGAATCCATAAAAAAGCAACCAAGCAGGAATAAGCCTCCTCCTAAAATGAATAGAAAACAAGCAAATTTCTTATTCTGTGGTTTTAATAAATAGTATCCAATAAGAATTAATAAGTATAAACTACTTATTGCCATGATAATTGGAAAAAAGGGGTGAAATTTAGCGGAGTATACAAAGTAGTCAAGTTGCGAAATATGACTTTTACTATGTACTTGACCATACATCATTTGGGAAAACGGTGTTGAATACTTCCATTCCCAAGGATTATCTAATATTGCACTGCCTTCATACCAAGCAGCTAGAGTAGAAAATAAAAGTAAAATAGCGGCTAATCCAAATTGAATAATAATACACAAAACAACAATACCTCCCTTAATGTATATCAAGCTAGGCTTGTTGATTATCCAATAAAATTCAAAAGACAGAAGAGTGCCTTTGCTGTAGAAGATGAGTAACGATTCAAACAAACTCAGGCGGTGCTCTATAAACAAGCATAGCACACCTCCAAGTTTGATGCAAAAACTTGTTTCGGATGAAGAAATTCAACGGATGGCTGAAGCAGTTAGGGATTGTGATTTGGCCCGAAACTTTGCGTTGCGCAAGTTGATTCATTTGTTCTTATTGGTTGCGCATTAATGGTTTTGCCTATCCTCCTGTAGGAAATTGCATTGTTTGTCAAGCATATATTCCTAGTGAAGAGTCAATTTTTATATGTAATAAATGCTAATGTTGTGGAGATAAATGTTCAAAAATGAATGAAAGGATGAGAAAAATATGAGAATGATGAAAAAGATTCATCATATTATAATTACATTGGCGACTATTCTTTTGTTTATATTTGAATCAAACGCCGTAAATGCTCAAGTAAATGATCAAGCAATTAACCGAGATAAAGCTCCAAGAGTTGAAATTTATGATGAAAATAATAATCTTATCAAAACGATTAATCTTGAAGAGAAATCCATCGAAACAGATGACCCTAAAACAAAATCTATTATAGCAGAACAAACAGTAACTGCTCAGAGCATTAAAAAATACTCCTTTGGCAATACCACTTTTTCAAATTACGTTTGGATTAATGGTGGATACTATTTTTATAATCCTGGGATTTTTGAATTTGAACTAATTAATAGACCTGAGGCAGTTGCAGTAGAAGTTTATAAACTAGGTCAAGTATATACTGGTAAAGTTGTATGGAGAGATGTGGCTGGCTGGGCTGCACTTGATTGGAGAGACACTACACTGGTAAAGCATCCCGGTAGTTATGCATTTAGATTTAAAAATGACGGTTCTGGTACAGTACAAATTAAACATGGTAATTTAAAATATAATTATTAACCCGTGGTGCTATAGACATACTTTTCCTGCACATACCCCATCCGTTTTTGTCATTCTTCCGCCGTCAGACGGCGGAAAACCAACCGTGGAACGTACAAGCGTTCATGTCCGATGTACACATGTTCCATGTTTTTGACGATGCACAAAGACCAAAATTCTTAACTTGATGGGTATGGGGGTGGACCTCTTGCTTCATTGGGATTTCGCGCCCGGATGAGAGCTGTTTCTCACGGAAGAACAGCAGAAAGAGATCAAGCGGCTCGTGCTCGCCACGACTCCGCCGAACTGGGGTGGGATGTAGCTTCGGCGTGGAACACTAAACTCCTGCCGTCCTATGTGGAAAAGCACTTCGGCGTTTCCATTTCCTGTGAAGCGCTGCGAAAACTCCTGCACCGTCAAGGTCTGTCATGGACTCGCTCGACGTACACACTGGCGAAAGGGAATCCGGATGAGCAAAAGCCATTTGAAAAACAAATGGATCTGATAAAAAACTTGATCACTAAGGAGACCGAAGAGGCCGTTCTTTGTACATCGATGAAATGCATATCCGCTCTTATCATGTGTTGCGATCCGCTTGGTCCGAGACTGGCTATCAAAAACGAGTGCCGATATTCGGCTATCATGCCCATATTTCGGTATTTGGCGCCGTGAACGTCCACGATGGGACACCGTGCTTCACCAAGCAGAGGCCGCCGACGCCACGACGTTCTTGGGTTTCTTGCGCCGACTCAAAGAGCGGCATCCCAACCGGATCATGGCGCTTGTTCTAGACAATGCCCGGATTCATCACGCTCGAATGGTGAAGGAGTTTTTGCGGGAAGAAGGACCATGTTTTCATTTCTTGTATCTCCCGCCCTACTCGCCGTAGCTCAACCCGATCGAGCGTTTGTGGAAATGGCTGAAGGATACGGTGTCCGCCAACGCCTTTCACAAAGACCGCCATGAGATCCTGCGAGCGGTTCAACGATTTGTTCATTCCATTCAGAAACGCCCGGAAGACGTGTTGCGACGCTTGGGGTGTGTTGCGTAATCGAGAAGTTAACTTTTCGAGGTGCATTTATATAGCTATTATAGCTATTTACAATATAACCGAAAAAAGGGCTCCACCAACTCTTGACTGACTCAAAAGTAAAAAATGTGTTGACAAAAAACAAAAAAGGTGATATATTTTAAGAGTCGCTTTCGAGGAAGTAAGTTCCTCGAACGAAGAAAGGATAGCTCGTTCCTTGAAAACTGAACGAAACGAAGCGCAATAGAAAAGCTGAGGTCGCTTTGGCCGAAGCAAAAAGCCAATCAACTTTCTTTGGAGAGTTTGATCCTGGCTCAGGACGAACGCTGGCGGCGTG
>NZ_SDKL01000084.1:0-1216 GCF_004123125.1 Geobacillus sp. PK12 | reverse complement strand
GCCTTCCATAAATTTGGGCATACTCAAACAAAGCAGCGGCCATCCCGGATTTCCAATCGAGAGGAAGCTGCCCAGAGAAAAAACGGCGAACGAACGAAATGAAGGAAAGAGAGACGTTCGTCTGTTTTTTGGTTTGATCATACAGCCATCGCAGCAACACATACGCGATGAACGCCGCAAACAGTTGGTTGTATACCGCATTTTCCGTCGTGCCAAACAAGGTCGGGACATTCAGATATTGCTTCACCCAACGGAAAAAGACCTCAACAGTCCAACGTTGTTGGTACATGTCGGCAATGGTTTCCGCAGACGCATGGAAGAGGTTCGTCACGACCCGAATGTCGCGGCCATTCGCATCTCGAAAGATCACCACCCGGTGACGCTTGGTGGAGCGGCATTGTTTCGTCCCCAACTGGCACGTGAAGTCGGCTTGAACCGATGAGGATGTGCTGGAAAGGCGTTTCAAGCTTTTTTTCTGATGAAGTTCGATGTTGTCCTTCATCCGAATGACAAAGAGCTGATGCTGCTCCACAAATCGATCGAGGCGTTCGATTTTGAAATACGCCCGGTCTTCCACGAGCACTTGTTGAGGGTTCGTCAACTGTTCTCCCACTGGGCCATCGTGACGCAGCCCGGTCGTTTCCACCACGTCTGCCGGCAACGAGGATTCCGGCGAATACGCGACGTGCAGCTTCACTCCGGCGCGTTCGCCGTGATACGGAGCCCATGGCAGGCGGTTTTTCCCGACCGTGACGGTCGTCGAATCCACCACCCGAAGCGGTTTGGGAAACCGAAGCGAGCGGCGGGTTTGGCGGTTGCACTTGGAAATGATCAACGCCAACAAGCGTTTCATGATGTCATAGGGAACTTCTTTCGCTTTCTTGGATACAGTTGAATAATGGAATCGCGGCAATCCATACAGAGGCCCCACATCGGCTCCGTGGCGAAAGCTTTTCCATTGATGCATGGCGGCCAGCAGGAAGAAGTGAATCAACTCGCGCAACGTAAAGGTTCGAGACGAATCACGATACCCAACCGCTTCGGCAATCAGTTGAATCTCTTCATCCGAAACAAGTTTTTGCATCAAATTCGGGAGTGTGGTATGCTTGTTCATAGAGAGCACCTCCTGGGTTTGTTTGTGTCGCTACTCACATTCTACAGGAAAGGTGCTCTTTTTTCTATACCCTTTGGATTTTATTGGATAATCAACACGCCT
>NZ_SDKL01000083.1:0-15966 GCF_004123125.1 Geobacillus sp. PK12 | reverse complement strand
GGATCATTTCGGAATGTCACCCACAAATATTTTACTCACACCTTTCTTTCTATCAAAACGCGTACACGTTCAAAAGCTCGCAATGTCCTTTCATGCCGTCTCGAGAACAGACGCGTTTTGTCACATTGCCCCTCTTTTTTCGACACGCTGTCACATGCTATAATAGGATGATAAGGAATGGATCGGAAAGGACGGACCGACATGTTGCAGACCACGATCTCCAAACCGCTTTTGCGGCAAGCGGCAGAAGAATTGGTGAAAGAATTGCCGTATCCCATTTTCCACACGCTCATTCAAAAAGGACGCGATTTGTCCAGATACGGGTTCGTCTATAACGTGATGGTCATCAACAGCCATGAAGTGGAAGGGGTCGTGTCTGACAAAACTCCTCATGACGTCATGGTTGATTTGTCCAACGTCACCCGCCGCCATCGCTGCCCGTGCGGGACGGAAGGGCTGTGTCCACACGTTTTGGCGCTGTTCTTTTATATATACGGCAACGTGTTCGACGTTGGCGAGCTGTTCCGCCTTTGGAAAAAAGGGCAAATCGGCCCGTTGCAGAAAGAATCCGCTGTCCATGAATCAAAAACACCTGCTCCAAAACGCGCGGGGAAAACGGCAGGCCTTTCGATCACAGCCAATGAAACGGTTGAAGATTGGCGGGGCCAGTTCGAGAAACAGTATGAAGACTTTTTCTCCCGCCATCAAAACGGCCAAAACTGGCCGTACCGTTTAGCCTTCCAGCTGCTCCCGAAACTTGGCAAAAACGAAGGGAAGCAAGCTGGCGCCCGTCCGTTGCGGGAGCTTCATGCCGCCCTCTTTTTGTTGGAAAAGCTTCGGCAGTACGGAGAGGCGCAAGGGTGGAATGACGTCGTATTCGCCTCTTACGGACAGTTTTCCTGGCAGCAGGACGTCAACTATGTCGCCGACCGCGCCTTTGACGCCTTGGAAAAATTGTCTACTCAATCGCTGCCGCGGTCGCTCAACGCGTTGATTGAACAGACGATTCCGTATGTTCGTGATGTATTGTTTTTGGACGGGGCGCTGTCATCATTCGGCTATGACTTTTACACAACCGCGTGGGAATCGCTGTTCACCAAGCCCACATGGCGGCAAGAGGAACGGGCCGAACTCCTTCGGCTCGCCAAAGACCGAGACGACATCCGCGCCGCTATGGCGGCGGCTCATCTTTCCTTTTTGCTTGGCGAAGACGACGAAGCGATGGCGCTTTACCGCGCGTTCCCCGATCAGGCAGGCTTGTTTTTGGTGGAATGGATCGGGCGATTCATTCAAAACGGCCTCTTGAAGCGGTTTGAAGCCGTTTGGGAAAAAGCAAAAGACGATTGGCCGCTTTATCTTTCGCATATACCCGCTCCCATCCGAAGCAGTTTTTTGGACGAAGCGGCGCACTGGTTTGAAATGTACGCCCGGCAACGAAACCGCTCGGACGCATGGGAAGATTTTTTGCAGCGAAGCCTTCCGTACAGCGTCAACGAGTACACCAACTTTTTGTATCGGCAAGGACGCTACCGGGAAGTCGTGGACCTATTCTTATGGGCGAACATCACCGCTGATGAGCTGCATCCGCAGCTGCTCAAAACATTGCAAGCGCGCGGGACGGATCTTGTCATGCCGTTATATCATCGGACCGTGATCAAGCTGCTCAACGAGAAAAACCGGTCAAGCTACCAAAAGGCGGTCCGCCACTTGAAAACGCTGCGGACCCACTACCGTTCGATGAAGCGATTCGATCAATGGGAAGCGTATCTTGAACAGCTGCTCGCCAAAACGGCGCGCCTGCGCGCGTTTCATGAAGAATTAAAGAAAGGAAAACTGCTTCCATGAAGGCATTGGAGACGATTCAGATTTCCTGCAGATGGAATGAAGAGATTCGATGTTTCGAGCTCTCTGGTTCCACCCATCCCTCATCATGGGTTTCGCCTTTATTGGCTTGGCACGAAGAAACCTTTTACGGGACCATGATCGATATCGAAGACGACATCGTGCGGCTGTCGCCGTGGCAAGCGCTCACTCTGTTCGCGTTGCGTCCGCACTCGCGCTTTTCCGTCATCGAATGGGCGGATGAATTCACCGCCCGATTGGAAGAGTGGGCGAGACACATTTGGAATGGGTTGGGGGAACGCCGCTTCCTTCCAGACGCTCCCCTTTGGAAAAACACAGGCGGCTCATGGAGCGAAGCGGGTCGCACCCGTTGGCGCAGCACGGACGATGATCCCGATCCGTTCGTCGCTACATGGCGGTCGCTGGCGATTGCCGACTGGCTGTCGCGCGACCCGGAGCTTCGCGTCATTTGGGGCGAAATCGTTCGCGCTTATCCATTGATCGCCTCCCCCAGCGGCCAATGGACCGGAACGGAAGACGATTGGCTTGAACAAATCGGCTGGCTCGGCGACCGACCGCCATTTACGGTCGGACTGCGCCTTGTCGAGCCGTCCGAGGAAGGCGACGTATGGACGCTTGAAGCGGTGCTAATCGCCGTCGACGACAGCGTCATCGCACCCGCAAGCGACATTCCGCGCGCTTGGCGCCCATATGAATCATCGATCCAGCGCGCCATTCGCCGCATTTGCGCGATCGTGCCGTGGCTTGACGCCGGGGAGGGTCTGCGGACGGAACTGTCTAATGAAGAAGCGTGGCGTTTTTTGTCCGAAGACAGCTTAAAGCTCACCGAAGCGGGCGTGCGCCTGCTGCTTCCCGACTGGTGGCACGACATCCGCCAGGCGCAGCTGTCGATCAAAGCGAAACTGTCGCCTTCCGTCAACGCGGAATCATTATTCGGCCTTGAGCGGCTCGCTGATTTCGATTGGCGCGTCGCGACCAACGGGATTGAGCTGACGGAAGAGGAGTTTGCCGCTTTGGCGGAACAAAAGCGGCGCCTCATTCGCCTGCGCGGCCAATGGCTCATCCTTGATCCCGCCCTTGTCCGCCGCGCGCAGGCGCTCATGGAAAAGGCGAAAAAAGAAGGCGTGCCGATCCACGATATCGTGGCGCAAACGCTGCTTTCAGAAGCAGAGGAGCGCGAAGAGGCAACGGACGAATCGATCCCGATCCACATTGACGTCCATGATCAGTTCCGGGCGTTCATCCGTCAGCTCCAGCAGCTTGATGGATTGCCGAAAGCAAATGTGCCGCCGTCTTTTCACGGCACGCTCCGCCCGTATCAGCAGCGTGGCGTCGACTGGCTCGTCTTTTTGCGCCGATTCGGCTTTGGCGCCTGTTTGGCCGATGACATGGGGCTAGGCAAAACGGTGCAGCTGCTTGCTTATTTGGCGCACGTCAAAGAAATCGAACGCCCGGACACGCCGGCGTTGCTCATCTGCCCGACCAGCGTGATCGGCAACTGGCAAAAGGAATGCGCCCGCTTCACCCCAGACTTGCGCGTCTACGTGCACCATGGACCGAACCGGGCGAAAAACGATGCGTTCGTGCAAACGGCAGGCGAGGCCGATCTCGTCATTACGTCTTACAACCTTGCTCATTTGGACCAAGACGATTTAAAACAGATTCATTGGCATGCGATTTGCCTTGATGAAGCGCAAAACATCAAAAATGCGCAAACAAAACAAGCGCGCGCCATCCGCCGCTTGAGCGGAAAACATAAAATTGCCTTATCCGGCACGCCGGTTGAAAACCGTCTCGGCGAACTTTGGAGCATCTTCCACTTCCTCAACCCTGGCTATCTCGGCAGCCGTGCGGAGTTTGAGCGGCGCTTTGCCGGGCCGATTGAAAAAGAAGGAGATGCCCGCAAAAAAGCGGCGCTGCAGGCGCTCATCCGCCCATTTCTCTTGCGGCGGACGAAAACGGATGAAGCGGTTGCGCTCAACTTGCCGGATAAGCTTGAACAAAAAGAATATTGCCCGCTCACAGCCGAACAGGCTGCCTTGTACGAGCAGCTCGTCAACGACACACTCGAACGGGCAAAGGAAGCCAGTCCGTTTGCGCGGCGCGGCTTGATTTTGCAAATGCTAAACGGTGTGAAGCAAATTTGCGACCATCCGGCGCTGTATTTGAAAGAACGCCGCCCCCGCCAGCTCGTTGAACGGTCACACAAGCTCGAAAAGCTCATCGAACTGATCGAGCAAATTCGCGCCAACGACGAGTCATGCCTCATCTTCACGCAATACGTGCGAATGGGAGAGATGATCCAGGAGCTGCTTTCCGACTTGTTTGACGAACCAGTGCTGTTTTTGCATGGCGGCGTCCCGAAACAAACGCGCGATCGAATGGTCGAGGAGTTTCAAGCACGACAAGCGCCGATTTTCCTTTTGTCGCTCAAAGCAGGAGGCACCGGACTCAACTTAACGGCCGCCAACCACGTCATCCATTTCGACCGCTGGTGGAACCCGGCTGTGGAAAACCAAGCAACCGACCGCGCCTACCGCATCGGACAGACGAAATTCGTCCACGTCCATAAATTGATCACCGTCGGGACAATCGAGGAAAAAATCGACGAGATGCTCGAACAAAAACAAGCGCTCGCCGACCTCATCACCGAAGGCGAGGCGTGGATCACCGAACTTTCCGATGACGAACTGCGCGGCTTGCTCGCCTTATCGGCCGCAGCGAAAGGAGGCGCTTGAGCATGGCGGAAGAAAAACGAAAGCGCAAGAAAAAAACGGCGGAAAACCCGTGGGAAAAGCTGCTGAAGCGGATGGAAGAGAAAATGAAGGAGCGGGAAAAGCGTCAAAAACAACCGTAAAGGACAGCACGCAGGCGATGAACATCCTGTTGGACACAGAAAAAACTTCATCCTATTTCGCGCAGGAGACTCCCACTTCAACGACCAAANNNNTGCAAGCCCCCACTTCAAGCGTTAGCTAAGTGGGGGTAGTTGACCAACAAGTGTTGTTCTTGGTCCAGCCATGAAAAGGGCCAGTCCAGACGCACGTGTGTTCATCGAAACATCTCATGGGCAACGTTTTGCCCTTCATCCGGGCATGAACATGAATCATCAAAAACAGCGTGGGATTGTTCCCACGCTGTTCGCTTTCAAGCCATCCTCTCAGCATCTTGTCAACGAAACAATTCGGCCATGTCGATTGCAAGCCCCGGAAAATACACGGAGCGAACCGTTCCCGTTTTCACTTGAACATCCGCCTGCTCATACAGCCGTTCCTCATTGAGCACATACACCGTCACAGCCTGCTTCATCGGATTGACGATCCAATATTCATGGACACCGCATGCCATGTACAAATTGAACTTGGTGACAAGATCATGCGCCTGGTTCGACGGACTTAAAATCTCGACGATCAGCGGCGGCACTCCGATATACTTCGTTCCATCCAATCGTTCTTCGCCGCAAATGACCGTCAAGTCGGGAACGACCACATGTCGTTCCCCTGTTTGCTCATCAACAAGCTCCACATCAAGCGGCGCCGCCAGCACATCGCACGGCTTTCCTCGAAAAAACAAACTGAACTGAAAATGAAGCCGGCTCGAGATGAGCTGATGCCGCACGCTTGGCGACGGGGTCATATACACGGCCCGATCAATATACTCTAAACGATCATCGCTTTGTTCACGCAGGACCCAATAGCGCTCATACGACACGCCAGAAGCAAGCGGCAAAGACAACGAAGGCCCCTCCCCATTCCCTTTTTTCTCAGTATACTGGATGGCTTCGAAAGGGGCAATGGGAGGTGAAAAGGGTCTTCCCTAAGAATCCGTCCAATGGATTGAAGTCAGCGAATATGAATGCAAAATCTTCCGTTTTATACATTATGAACATTTTTTGGATCCATATCCGCCAAAATGGTTTCGTCCGACCGACTCCTAGGAGAACAACGCGGCTCCGACTGCCGCTGGCTATTATGGTCTATCGCGCAAACAAGTCACGTTTATGTCAAACCGAAGCCCTTCGCACAAGGCAAGAAACATAGCCGGCCAAATGTGAAAAAGGACCGGCCGCCAACCTTCCCCATTCATAGAGAAGGTCTGTCGCACCGATCCTTTCCCTAAACGGAAGCATACATCCGATCAAGCTCTTGCGCTTCGTACTTCGCAAACGGGTCGATGAGCGAAATTTTTTGCGCCTCGGCGTCGCTCACACCGGCGTACAGCTCAGCCGTGCCGTCGCCTTTGCGGATGAGTCCGCCGCTGAAAACGACGTTCGCCAAATCCGGCCGTTTCGCCGGCCCGTCTAAAAAGTGGGAGCGAAGCGCAAGCAATTCCAGCTCTGAGCGCTCCATCGTCTCCGGGTTCAACACGAACACCATCGGGTAGTAATGGCGGTTGCCGTGCTCGTCAAAGCAAGCGATATGGCCGAGCGCCCCAACAAGCCCGTTCGCCAGCAAATGCGCCTCGTTCACGCCGCCCCATTCTTCATCCGTAAATTGGGCGTCCAAAATCGGCGCGGCCTCGATCACGTCCGGCGTCAACTCATCGAGCGAGAAAATGCGGGTGAACCCGATTTTCCCGCGGCCGCCTTTTTCCCCTTGCGGCCGGGTGAACACGCCGATCGACCCATCTTTCAGCTCGACAAGGCGAATGTCTTTCATCCCATCCGGCCCTTCGGCGAACTTTTCTAAGCGGCGAATGTTCGGTCCGCGGTAAAAGACCGTCCGCCAGCTATGCTCGCCAACAAACACCGGATGCGGAAACGTCTCCACGCCGCCGAACACCAACTGACCGTGAATGCGCGCCACAAACGGATCCTGCAAGGCGAACACCGGCGCCCCTTCACGAGGAACCCAGACGCCGTCGCGCTCGACGAAAAAGTACACTTCCGATTGCTCGCTGTCGCGCGCTTCGACGCGCCCAGCGATCACCCATTCTCCTTCATCCACAAACGGTGCGGAAATATTATAAACGTCCCGGTCCCCGACACCCGCAAAGCGAAGCTTTTCCGGCTCAAACGGCTGTGGGGCCGAACGAAATTCATCCACTAACACTTGACATGTCTTTAATGTTGGCAATGAGAATAACATGATTCATCCCTCCGGATGGCGCCAAAAACGCCCGCATTGGCATTTTTGGCTGTTTTTCCTGATCGCGGTTCGAACAGGAAACCCCACTCCCTTTCACACCGGCTTCGTCATTCGGACACCAACGATGATGCCACCCCCCGTCGCCGGATCAGGAAGTCAATGAAACTCATTCATTCGTGTGTTCTTATTATAATATGATATGAGAAAGAAGGAAACACGTTATTCATTGCCAAAAAAGCAGGGCCAAGACGAAGTCAAGGCCCTTTTTCTCCCTTTATTGGCGCTGTTGGACAAAACGGATGAATGCTTGATCAATATCCACCACCACAAACTCCACATCCTCGACCGGACCCAACACCTCGACAAACAACTGCGCCACGTTTTCTTTGTCAAGCCTTCCGACGCCTGTCCCTAGCGCTGGCAACGCCACCTTCTTGATTCCGTTCTCCCGACAGTGCGCGACGAGCCGCTCGAGACACGCCCGAACGATGTCATACGACGTCGCCCCTGCAGGCTGCTTCATCGTCACTAAGTGAAGGACCCCGCGAAACGGCAGCGAGCCTGCTCCTGTCACGTACAAATCGCCGGGCTTAGGGTCTTGCGCTTGACAGACGCGGATCGCTTCCTCTTCGATCACACGTCCCCCCGCCCGACGGATCGCCGCTGCCACGCCGCCGCCCATCGGCCCGATGCCGTTGGCGGCATTGCAAATGTACTCGACTCCTTCCACTTTGGTCAGATCGCCGACCATGGCGCGAATCATCCGAACCCCTCCTTAGCGATGTTGCGCAAAAACTCCCTAAGAACAACGGCATGGTTATGCTGCTCGTCTTTGGCGGCATAAAGCAACATCACCGTTCCGGAAAGCGAAAGCAGCTCCGTAACGAGCGCTTGCTTCGTCGTATCAGTCCTCCTGTTCATACGTTCTCGCAAACTCGGCAAACCGCTCCGGCCGATGGCCAAACCATTGCTGGAGGGCAGTCTCTTTCACCAGCGGTCACGGCACGCTTCGACCTTTGACACCGCGGCCAAAGGCGGTCGACGAGAATGCGGATGCCGTCATCCCGTTCCGCTGGAATATCAATTTGCTTTGTTTGGAACACAGGTCCGTTTCCCTACTTTCCTTTACACCTCTACCTCGTCCCAGTTCACTTTCACCGCTAACGAACCGCCCGTTCTCCTCAACATTTTTTCCAGCTTGATCCTATCGGTCGATTTTACATTAGGTGTTCTCACTCGCGTCATGATAATTCGTCCTTCAAACCGGTATCCAGACAACTTCTTGCCTAATTGTTCAACTGTCCGCATGATTTGCCGCACCGCTTCCACGAGATCAGACCCTTTTAATTCGATGAAAAATGCCTGCTCCCCTTCGATCACCAAAAATAAAAAGTCGCATTTTACCCCCTCTTGAATCAAACAACCGTCTACACGGTATAAAGCCACCCTCTTTTCCCCTTTGTTGACAAAACGAATCTCTCTCCCTTTTTCCTTAACAACCGCTAATTTTCGACGGTCGCAATATTGCAAACAACTTTCCCATTCTACAACCGACATGTTTACTCCCCCGCTTCCTCCGCCTCCATAAGCTCATCCAGAACACGGTTGATGGCAGACGATGCTTCATCGATCGCTTCGGCCTGGATTAACCGTAATTCATCATCGATAATGCTTCGGTAGCGGAATCTCCCTCCTTCATTCTTCAGAATATAGGCCTTTACCCTTTGCGGAGAAAGCCGCAACTTTCGGTCTATAATCGGATTGGCACGCCCATCCAATTTCCTTCCGATTTTGGCAGCGTACAAATAAATATTAAAAGCAGACAAAATGTACGGGCTATGAGTCGTGATCACGAGTGTACTATTCGTTACGTTGAGCAGCAACGCAAATAAGGCCACCATTTCTTGTTGGGCGTTGGGGTACAAGTGCGCCTCCGGTTCTTCAATCACCATAAACACTCGTTGCCGTTCCAAAATGACGGTGAAAATGAGCAATAAAATCCAAACCACTTCCTGCTGTCCAGAAGAGGAAAACTTCAGTTTTGTATACTCTCTTTCATTAAAAAAAATCCGCTCTCCATAATCAGAGAACATGTATTTTCCTTTCATCACGCCTTCGATCATCTTGATGGCCAGTCGAATGGCTTCAAAGTCAATTTTTTCTGTCGAGAATTTTTTGCGATCTTCGATGATTTCCTCAAATGAATGGGAAAACATCTTCTTCAGCAAATTGATTCGCTCGATAAACTGCTCTGTCAACACATCGAGCTGTTGCGGATTAATGTCCTGAAGCTGATCCGACAAGGTCGCCACTAGACTTCTGCCCGCAGGGATAAAAATAGGTGTTTTGGAATCACCGAATACTTCAGCGATGGAGGCTTTGACCGTTTCCAATATATTTTGCTGCCGCACTTTCCAGGAGGAGACATTCCAAAAATCATCCAACTGTTGTTCTTCATATTGCATTTCCTTTTTCATCTGCACAACATGTTTAAAATTTTCCTGAATCTCCCGTTTTAGCGGATCGCTGAAATGGATTTGTACATAACCGTCCTTTAAATCAAGACGGACAAACTTTTCAACATCATACTCATAACGAATATGAAACGGTTTCATATGTTTGGTTGTGCCAAAGTACCCAACAAATTTTCTCCGAAGACGTTTATTGAACTCAAAAAATGGGTTGTTTTCTTCCGTTTGACGTACTGAAAGCAAATAGTTTACCCATTCATCAGGAATCGATTGAAAGAAAAAAATCAATTTGCTGATCGTACTTTTTCCGCTCGCTTGGGGGCCAATCAAAACGGTAACATCCGTGATCTCCTCATCAAACAGCTTCACAGGACCAAAATGTTCAATCCGTATGCGCGCCACATCCTACCCTCCTTTTTTGTCTTCATCTTCTGAAAAATTTGATTAGTTGTTCTTCGATCCCTTCGCCTCTGCCACCACCCGCTCCAAAAACGAAAGCAAGTCATCCCGCAGCTCCTCGTTTTGCAAGGCAAACTCAATCGTCGTTTCGATAAAGCCGAGCTTTTCGCCGACATCGTACCGCTTTCCTTCAAATTCATAGGCAAACACGCGCTGAATTTCATTCAACCGCCCGATCGCATCGGTGAGCTGAATCTCCCCGCCTGCGCCGACCTCCTGCTTCTCCAAAAACAAGAAAATTTCCGGCGTCAACACGTACCGCCCGACGATCGCGAGGTTCGACGGCGCTGTGCCCGGAGCGGGTTTTTCGACAAAGCGGCGCACTTGGTAGCGCCGTCCCTTCTGCTCGAGCGGGTCGATGATCCCGTAACGGTGCGTCTCTTCCTCCGGCACGCGCTTGACGCCGATCACCGAGCTGAACGTTTGTTCATACTGCTCAATGAGCTGTTTTAAACAAGGTTTTTCCGCTTGGACGATATCATCGCCCAACAACACCGCAAACGGCTCGTCTCCGATGAAATTGCGCGCGCACCAAACGGCATGCCCCAGCCCTTTTGGCTCTTTTTGGCGAATGTAGTGGATGTCCACTTTTGATGGCTCTTTTACTTTCTCAAGCAAGTCCAATTTTCCTTTTTGCTTCAGCAGCTGCTCGAGCTCAAACGCATAGTCAAAATGATCCTCAATCGCCCGCTTCCCTTTCCCGGTGACGATGATGATGTCCTCAATGCCTGATGCCATCGCCTCTTCAACAATATATTGAATCGTCGGCTTATCGACAATCGGAAGCATCTCCTTCGGCATGGCCTTTGTCGCCGGCAAAAACCGCGTCCCAAGGCCCGCTGCCGGAATGATCGCTTTGCGCACTTTTTTCATGATTCCGTCCCCCTCTTCTAGCCGATAATGACTCGTTCTTTCGGGTAATGGTAGCTATCTTTCACCGCTCGGCCGCGGACGAGCCATAAAAACGAAATGATGCCGACCCGGCCGATGAACATGACGATCACCAACACCAGCTTGCCAAACGGGCTGAGCTCAGAGGTAATGCCGAGCGACAGCCCGGTCGTCCCAAACGCTGAACATACTTCAAACAAAAGCATAACGACAGGAAGCGACGATTCCGAGACGGAAAGCGCAAGAACCGCCGCAAAACAAAGGAACAGCGCACCGATAAAGACAACAAACGATTTTAAAATATCTTCCTCATGAATTTCACGCCCGAACACTTTGACCGCTGAGCGCCCTTTCGCATAATGCCAAACCGTTAACAAAATCACCGCCAACGTCGTCGTCCGGATGCCCCCGCCAACGCTGCTCGGGGAAGCACCGATAAACATCATCGCGCTCAAAAGCAATAACGTCGGGTCGGAAAACTCGTTCATATCCATCGTCGCCAGCCCGCCGCTGCGCGATGACACCGACTGAAACAAGGCGTAAAAGAGCGACCGGTGCCACGGCTTTCCAGCGAAAAAATGGCTCCATTCAAGCGCATAAATCGCCACCGTGCCAAAGAAGACGAGGGCAAAAAACGTCACCGTCGTCAACTTCGTAAACAGCGAAAACCGGTAGCGCCCTCGGTCGCGCGCAAACAAAAACTCCTTCACCTCAATGAGCACAGGAAAGCCAATCGCGCCTAGAATGATCAGAATGATATGGATGACTTGCACGAAATAATCACCGGCGAACGGAATCAGCGACTGGCCGGTAATATCAAATCCAGCGTTCGTCGTGGCACTGACCGACGCAAACACCGCCTGCAAAAGCGCCTCCGGCCACGTCGGAAAATAACGCAAAAAATACACGCCCAAAATCAGCGCACCGACCGCTTCAATGGCCAGAATCAAGAAAAAGATGTCCCGCGTGAGCTTCACGAGCCCTGAGAGCGCAAGACGGTTTTGATCGGTCATGATCAGCTGCCGCTCACGAAACCCGATTTTTTTGCCAACTAACAGCCAAATGAACGTACTAAGCATCATTAACCCTACGCCGCCCACCTGCATCATCACAATCAACAAAACAATCCCAAACGTATTAAACGTCTCCGGAATCGACACAACCGTCAACCCGGTCACACTAATGGCGCTCGCCGCCGTAAACAGCGCATCAATCCAGTGAAGCTCCACTCCCGGCTGATGCACAATCGGCAGCCATAACAGCACCGTCGACACCGCGACGGCCGCCAAATAAAACAGAATGATCAACTGAATCGTCGACAACTTCAACCATAATGAACGTTTGATTGTCATGCCGTCACCACCATTGCCCCGACCAGCGCGCGGGCAGCTTCCGTACGCCGAGTTCACATCGTAATGGATTGTCCCGATCAATCGACGTTTTTTTCCATTATATCAAATCCCTTTGCCAAGAAAGAAACAAAAGGAAGAACTTTCGACAGAAAAGCGCCTAGGGAGCCACAAGCCAAAAAAAGAAACGCCCGACGCATCAGGCGTTTCCCGTTTACAAGTTCATTCCTTGACAAGCGAATCCAAAATCTCGCTAAGCTTCAGCTCGATGCACGCCATCGACGTATCCGCGGCGCCGTAATACATTTTTACGATATCGCCATCGACAATCGCCCCGCATGAAAACACGACGCGGCCGAAAAAGCCGTTCACCTCATAATCCGCTTCCGGCTCGACAAGCGGCTGCTCCGAGCGGGCGAGAACTTTGGATGGGTCGTTCAAATCAAGCAGCACCGCCCCCATGCAATAGCGGTGGTCATCCGACGCGCCGTGGTACAACTCAAGCCAGCCTCGCTCCGTTTTGATCGGCACCGCCCCGCCGCCGATGCGGGCGCTGTCCCACTTCCCTTCGCGCAGACCGAACAAAAAGCGATGATTCCCCCAATGAAGCAGATTCTCTGACTCGGCAATCCACACCTCAGGGCGGCCGTTGCTTCTCGGCACCGGGCGATGAAGGGCGTAATACTTGCCGTTGATCTTCTCCGGAAAAATGAGCACATCTTTGTTTTCCGGCGCGAAAATCATGCCGTGGTGCGTCACCGTCTGAAAGTCTTTCGTCGACACCATCGCCTCGCCGACTCCTTTCGGCGACACGGCGCTGAAATAAATGTAATACGTGCCGTCAATGCATGTAATGCGCGGATCTTCAATGCCGAATGTCTCGAGCTCATTCGATGGATAGACGAACGGGCGGTCGTCGATCGTAAACCGCCGCCCGTCTTGACTCCGGGCGAGGCGCAAATACGAAAGCGACGTCAAATAGGCGAACCGCTCCGCCCCCGCCTCTCTGATCACCCGCGGGTCGGAAAAATCGTAGCGCGGATCGTCTTGGCGAAATTCGTAAACATCGACCTTCCCCGTCTTTGGATTCCATACCGGCGCTTTCACGATATTCGGGTCATCCGACACGGGACGCTCCGCCACCCGAAGCAGCAGCAACACCTCCCCTTGGAACGTCGCCACCCCGGCGTTAAACGCCCCGATCACTTCAAACCCGTCGTGGTGCGGCGGCACATCTTCCGGCGTAATGAGCGGGTTCTCTTCATAGCGGTAAAGGTGCATCGTCACCCCTGCCTTTCGTATTTCGTAAATGGATCCACGATCGTGAGTTTTTGCGCTTCTGCGTCACTTGTTCCAGCGTAAAAATCGGCCGTGCCGTCCCCTTTGCGAATCAGTCCGCCGCTAAACACGACATCCGCCAAATCCGGACGCTTCGCCGGGCCATCGAGGAAATGGGCTCTCGTGGCAATCAGCTCCATGTCCGACGCTTCCCCCGTATCCGGATTGAACGCAAACACCATCGGATAATAGTGGCGGTTCCGCTCCTGATCGAAACAAGCGATATGGCCCAAGACGCCGACGAGCCCATTGCCAAGCAAATGCACCTCATTGGCGCCGCCCCATTCTTCATCCGAAAATTGGCCGTCAATGAGCGGAGCCTTCTCAATCGCCTCCACCGTCAACTCATCGAGCGCACCGATGCGGGTGAAGCCGATTTTTCCGCGTCCGCCTTTTGCCCCTTGCGGACGGGTGAAGACCCCAACCGACCCATCCCGCAGCTCGACAAGACGAATGTCTTTCATCCCGTCGGGACCGGTGAAAAAACGCGCCAATTCCTTGATCGTGTTTCCGCGGTACAACACCGTCCGCCAATACAGCTTCCCGTGAAGCACGGGATGCGGAAACGTCTCCACGCCGCCAAACACGAGATGCCCGTGCACCCGCGAAACAAACGGATCCTGCAAAGCAAACACCGGCGCCCCTTCCCGCGGCACCCATGTCCCTTCACGCTCGACGAAAAAGTAGACTTCGGATTGCTCGCTGTCTCGTGCCTCCACCCGTCCGGCAATGACCCACTCGCCATCATCTTCAAACGGCGCGGAAATGTTGTACACGTCCCGCCCCCCAACGCCGGCAAACACGAGCTTCTCCACCCGAAGCGGCTGCGGTGCACGCTGAAATTCCTCAAGCAGTGTCTTGCAAGTCTTCATGGTCGGCGTCCTTGTCTGCATCACGTCTCTCCCTGCTCCCTCTTCCGATTATGATGTTTTTATTATTTTAATATGAATTGCATCCCTTCCTTAAAATTCTTGCTAAACAAAAGGAACAAAATCAAAATCGGCAGCGTGAGAAGCACCGAGGCGGCGTACATCGGCCCCGGATATCCGCCGTACGGTCCAAACATTTGCGCCAACAACACGTTTAACGTCAACATCTTTTCGTTATTCACGACAAGCATATCCCAAAGCAGTTCCACCCATCGCTCCATGAAAAGGAACAAGAAAATGATCGTGGTGATCGACCGCGACATCGGCCAGACAATGCGGCGAATGATGGTGAAATGGCCCGCTCCATCCATCTTGGCCGCTTCGATCAATTCATCGGGAATGCTGCGGAAAAAGTTTGTGTACATAAAAATGGCCCACAAGTTGACCGCTTTGGGCACGATCATCGCCCAATACGTGTTGTACCAGCCGAAATACCGGACGATTAGAAACAGCGGAATCAACAAAATGATCGACGGATAAAACATTTGAAACAAAATCGCGTTGTTGACCCATTGTCTCCCTTTAAACTTCACTTTCGACAATGCGTAGCCCACCATCACCGCCGTCACAAGCATAAGCACCGTTGACGCCGACGTGACGAGCAAACTGTTGAAAAACGCCCGAAGCCACGGCCGCGGCACGACATCTTCGCCGCCTTGAAACAACCATTCATACGAGCGAAGCGTCAATGACGACGGAATCAACTTTCGATCGACTTCATCCCATGGAGCAAGCGAGCCTAACACCATATACAAATACGGGAAAACCATGACGAACAAAACGGCAAACGCCAAAACATAAAGCAGTCCGACCTTCCATGTTTTACTCCCAGCCATGTTTGCCACCCCATTTTTCCAACACCTTGCGAAAGACGAAAATCGACGCAAAGGTGACGATCGAATTAATGATCGCGACCGCGGTTCCGTAACCCGCATTCAATTTTTCAAACGCTTGGTTGTAAATCTCGAGCTGCCACGTATGGGTCGCATACTCTGGCCCGCCGCCCGTCAACACATACGGTTCGGTGAAAATGCCAAACATCAAGCCGACCGCCAAAATCGTCACGGTATAAAACGAAGGGTACAGCATCGGAATCGTCACGTGCCAAACCCGCTTCCAGCCGACCGCCCCGTCCATTTCCGCCGCTTCATACACTTCTTTCGGGATGCTTTCCAAGCCGGACAAAAACAGCAGCGCATAATATCCGACAAACTTCCACGCCATCATGAGCGCAATGACGAGCGGGGCTAAGATGGGCGAGCCGAGCCAGTCAATACCGATGCGGTGCTGACCAACAATCGGTTCGGGGCGTATGTGGCCGTCCAGCATTTGTTGGAGCTCAACCATACTGACATCGCGTTTGTCGGCGACGTCAACTATTCGCCGAGCTATCAAGAGCGGTGTCAACTACCCCCACTTCGCTAACGCTTGAAGTGGGGGCTTGCAACTCCCCAGAAGTGCGAGCGGACTTCGTCCTCCTTCCTTGACTTGGGGTTGCATTAGGGGCAGGTTGACAACTGCCCAACGACGCAGGCCATGCCTGTGTCGTTCCTTCAACGATGTACTCTATTCCTTTTCG
>NZ_SDKL01000082.1:0-3598 GCF_004123125.1 Geobacillus sp. PK12 | reverse complement strand
TTTATGGAAGGCATATGTATAATTTTGGATAATCAACACTCGTGTCCCTGTACATCTATATTTGTCTACCCAACCAAGAAGAGAAGGAGGGATTCTTTATCATTTCACTAGTTTGCGTTATATCTCAATTTAACGAATATGTATACATACAGAATAAATGTTTGGTATAATTTCAATAGATGGTTTATAAGCGTAAATTTAGTAGACTTAATGAGCACAGCATGGTATCTTTATATGCGCTTATAGAATAAATAGGATTTAGATAACAATAAAGACAAATATAGTAAATAAGAGGCTCAAAAAGAAAATGTTTAGGCTAAATAAGGAAGGGGTCTAATTTGACATTAATTGATCAAATTATTAATCACCCAATGTATTCAATTTTGGATAAAACAAAAGAATCCTTAGAAAATATTGAAAATGATGAGGATTTTACCACAAGTCTTGATGAGTACTCAATACAAACACTAAATAGAGTCCGGGCTGTTCTCTCCTGTTTAGAAGTACATATAAATTCGATAGACCCTTTATTATTACGTAAGGCATTGCAAGATCAGATAAATGCCGAACTTAATAATATTAATAATCAATTATTTAATTTTAATGTAACTTTTAGAGACCACAATCATTTAAACACTTTAAATCAAAGATTAGATAATATCCTACTCTTTACAAGCCAATTAGTTAACATAGTTAATGAGGAGTCAATTGAAACAATTCGCGAAACTGTTACTTCTTTTAGAAAATCAGTTGGACAACAGAAATCTTTTTTGGAGCGACAACAAGAAGAATTTTTAGAAAAGTCATCTTCTATTTACGATCAGATTGAAGATTTTAAACAGAAGATAGAAGATTATGAGTCAAAGCTTAATTTGGAGTTACAAAAAATTCAAGATAAATATAATGAACTCCACCAAAATTTCATTACTTCTCAAGAGTCTAGATCTCAGCAATTTCTAGAACTTAAAGAAAATTTTATTGAAGAATTTGATGAGATTACTGAAGATTTAAATAACAAAACCCAAGAAATTATATCGTCATTTCGGGAAAAATTTGATTCTATAACAGAAGAGTTAACTTCAACATATGAATCCTTTTTAGAAGAAACCAAACAGAAACTGGCTGATTACGACAGTATGTTAGAGTCCCATAAAAAATCAGTTGAGGAATTAGTGGGTATTATATCAACCAGTTCAATTTCTGGACACTTTAAAGAAGTCGCTGATTATAAGAGAAAAGCAGCTTTTTGGTGGCAAATAGGAACTATAGGTTCGTTCTTAGTTACAATTGCATATGGCTTTTACGCTTTTATATGGAATAACCACGAAATTGATTGGCCTGGATTAATTGCACGATTTATTGTTACTGTTGCCCTAGGTTCCCTAACCGCTTATACAGCAAAACAAGCAGCATATAATGAAGCTGAAGAAAGAAAAAATAGAAAGATGGAAGTCGAATTAAAAACTTTAAACCCATATCTTGCATCTTTCTCACCTGAAGACCAAATAAAACTTAAACAACAATTGTTTCCTCATATTTTTGGTAAAGAAGAAGTCGCTGTTAGCCAAGAAACTACACCGACAAGTAACGCTAACTCTGACTTAGTTAATGTTCCCTTAAACACTAATTTGGTAACACAGGCTATTCAAGTTCTTATAGACGCTGCTAAAAACACTAAAACTCAATAACTTTTTCGTTAAAATTGTCAAAATGATGCTTTTATGATATATTCGTCCCCCCTGATGTTTCAAAGGGGGGGATGATTTCATTGAGAAGTTTGGAATGCAACATAATAGTTGTTACATTAAATCAATTTAACTCATCGTATAATTTACATTATATGACTAACAATTGATTCTTTTTTATGATATACTCGTCATATAATGTTATTTTTTAAACCGATTATTTGCTCTTCGAATCCTTTTAAACTCGTCGTATAAGTGAAAGGGTGAAAAAATGCTCAACGAGTATGTCACTTACCTTCAGGAAAAAGGAGCTTCCCCAAATACGATCATCTCCTATACGAATGACTTGAATATCTTTTTCAATGATTTACATATCCGTCCAAGTGATTACGTCACGCCGGCCGACATTCGCAAATGGATCCAGCAAATGTTGAATCCGGCGGAAGGAAAACCGTTGGCCATTTCCACGATCAATCGTCGCTTGAATTCGTTGCGAAGCTTTTATGCTTGGGCGGTCGAACATCATAAGATCGAACAGAACCCCATGAAAGACATCCAGGATTTAAAATCAGCCGATGAAGATAACGAAAAAATTATGTGGCTGACGGAAGAAGAATTCGAGGACTTATTGCATCGGATGCGGAAAAAGCCGATGCAAAGCCGGGGAGTCGATCCCGAGGAGAAATATCGTCGGGACCGTGCGGTGGTGTACTTGCTTACCTATGCAGGATTGCGTGTGGAAGAGTTATCAAATTTAAAATTAACGGACTTGGATTTAGAAATGAAACGAATTCGGATCGTGGGGAAGGGAATGAAGGTCCGGACCGTACCGATCTCAAACATCCTACTGGCGGAACTTGAGGATTGGCTGAAGTTTCGCGCGGAAATGGCGAAAAAGAAGCCGCATGTCGCCGAATCGCCATACGTCTTTTACAGCCAACGCTCGCCGAAGTTTTCGGTCCGGGGCATTCAGCGAATGATCGAAAGCTACAGCCTGCCGAATAAAAAATTAACTCCACATATGTTCCGACATACGTTTTGCAAATGGATGCTAAAGGCGACGAACAACGATATTGAAAAAGTGCGTCGGTTGGCCGGCCATAGTCACATCGCGACGACGTCAAGGTACTTAAAGGATAGCTACAGCGATTTGGCGGACGCGGTGGAGGCGTTGCCGAAGTTTTAAACCTATTTTTTATATGATGTACAATATAAACACTTATCAACTATAGATGAGCAAATCCGCTAACGTAATTTGTCCCGGCTGGCTGCGTCGCCGCACGTGTTGGGGCTCGTGTTGACGCTGCGTCAACTTTGGGATGTCCTCGAGGGAAACCGCCGCCTCCATGAGGGACATCCATGGCGTCTCGATCTCCCATCAGACGGTGCTCCACTACGCCAACAGCGTCGCGCTTTGGATCAAGCCCTTTGTCGACCGGTTCCCGTATGAGCTGTCCGGTTCGTTTTGCGGGGACGAGACGTATATTCGCGTCAAAGGGCGCTGGCATTACCTGTTCTTTCTATTTGACGCCGTCAAAAAGATCGTGCTGTCCTATCGCGTCTCGCCCAACCGGGACACGCTCTCGGCCATCAAGGCCATCGATGATGTCCTCAGGAAGTTGGTGTCCCTCCCGGACGACTTGTCATTTGTCGTCGACGGCAACCCGATTTACCGGCTGGCGCAACACTTCTTTGCCCAACACGGGATTTCGTTTGACGTCCGCCAGGTGATCGGCCTGACCAACGAAGATCCGGTCTCGGAAGAGTTTCGCCCTCTCAAGCAGATCATCGAGCGATTCAACCGGACGTTTAAAGGCAGCTGCCGTCCGACCCATGGGTTCGGTGCGGAAGAAGGCTCGGTGTCCTTTGTGACTCACATTTCGCACCCTCTCGACGAAAATCGGGAGGATTTT
>NZ_SDKL01000081.1:0-1499 GCF_004123125.1 Geobacillus sp. PK12 | reverse complement strand
CGGGGATCCAATTCCATACCCGTCAAGTTAGCGGTATAAAATTTTTAAGACGATACTCGCGTTCGTCCCCGCAGTGAATGTTGGGGATCACACCCATTATTGGGCATACCAAATACCCCTCCAGAAGAGGGGTATTTGGTATTTATATCCATATCTAATTCTACCATATCTCTAATTTCGTTAAGATATCTGATGCCGTTTCTTCCCCTTTCCTTCGACCTTTCTTGGCATGTTTTCGTAACAGGGAAAGGAGAGAGAAAAGGTTGATTTCCGCCATATGCGAACGCAAAAGCAACTGGTGCCAATACGATTGGAGAAGATCGAGCGCTTTCCGTTCACTGATTTCAATGTCTTCCTTTTGATGCCAATACATCCGAGCTTGAAACAGAAACGTCTGGGTGACCAAAATGGCAATCAACGTCCCGTATAAATGGCATTCGAAACGTTCTTTTTTCATCTCCTTGACTTTCTCCAAATCAAATACGGATTTCCAGGCTTTAAACAACAATTCAATTTGCCAGCGCAGGGAATAGAGCTCATAAACCTGTTGACCATCAAACGACTCTTGTGGTAAATTCGTCAGTAAGATGTGGTATTTCTTTTGTTCGAGGGTTTGGCGTGCCAGCGCCTTCCCTTTTCTTTTTTCCTTTTTCCGCACATACGCCATCCGTTTTTGCCATTCTTCCGCCGTCAGACGGCGGAAAACCAACCGTGGAACATACAAGCGTTCATGTCCGATGTATACATGTTCCATTTCCACTGATTCCCCTTCCTCTAATTGATTCCCAAGGGATTCCCAATCCCATTCCTTCCACTGGCCATTCTCCTTGATATACACTTTCATATCGGAACGGAGCCGAGTAATATAATACGCTCCGCGGGCGTCGATCTCGGCCAGTGCGGCAACGGAGAAAAAGCCCAAATCCCGAATACATAGGTCATTCGGTAAAATCGTATGCTGGGCATGATAGGCAAAACGAGCGTCCGAGTCATTGGCCGATTGAACGCATAGCTGAAGGCAGGCGCCGGATAACAAGTCATATTCAAACTGAATTTTCACCCCCGACGAAACGGAACCTCGATAGTCTTCCCCATAGTCAGCGGGAACCAAAAAGCTGGTTGAGTCCAAAATCCGCAGGCGGGTAAAACAAGTTCGATAGGTCTCCATGGCTGACAAAAGCAATGGACGTTGATGCAGGAGGAGAAGGAAAAACACTTCTCGCAAAAATGCCACGGCCCGATCGGTAAAACGCTGATTCAAGCCTTCGCTTGAAAGGGAACAGCCATGCCAGAGCGTCAAGGCCGCACACAACCGCTGAAGCGACTGTTTGGCCAGTGAGCCATCTCCCCATGCACAGAGAGTCAGAAAGGCTTCCGCCGTTAACGAACGCTGCCGCCGGATAAAGCCTGTTTTCCGTGCGAGACGGGTTAATTCTTCGGGAGAAAAGAGTTGACGAATGGTTTGAACCCATGCTTTCATTTGTTTTTCCATGAAAAAA
>NZ_SDKL01000080.1:0-3785 GCF_004123125.1 Geobacillus sp. PK12 | reverse complement strand
TTTTCTATACCCTTTGGATTTTATTGGATAATCAACACGCCTGGATATCTAACATAAGCATAAGGAGGAAGAAAAATGGATATCGAGGATTTAAAGGTGTTTCAGGTTGTAGCAAAACACGGAAATATTTCAAAAGCAGCAGAAGAGCTAAACTTTGTTCAATCCAGTGTTACTTCCAAAATCCAAAAGTTGGAGGCACACTTTCAAACACCATTATTCCATCGACATCGTTATGGTGTTTCATTAACATCATCGGGCAAAATACTCCTAACGTATGCCGATAAAATCATTCATTTATTTACGGAAGCAGAAAAGGAGATTATCTACTCCGACATTCCCAAGGGTCCTTTATCCATAGGTTCTATGGAAACAACAGCTGCAGTAAGATTGCCTTCACCTTTATATTCCTTTATCCTTAATTACCCCGAAGTAGAATTATCATTAAAGACGGGACCGACAGATGAACTAATAAAATCTGTTCTTGCCTATGAAATAGATGGTGCATTTGTAGCAGGACCAGTTAATAATCAAGATCTTTCACAACAAGCAATCTTTGAAGAAGAGTTAGTGCTTGTTGCACAGAAGAAAGGGTCATCTGTAAATGATATACCAGATCTAAACAAAAGTAATTTATTGGTATTTAGACAGGGGTGTTCATATCGCAAAAGGCTGGAAGAGTGGCTTAATGCAGAAAAGATCATACCCAACAAGATAATGGAGTTTGGTTCATTGGAGACAATTTTAGGATGTGTCAATGCGGGATTAGGCATTACCCTTTTACCGAAAACTGTAATAGATCGTTTTCAATATCACTATTCATTGTCTTGTTATGAGATACCTAAAGAATTTGCGGAAGTAACTACTTTTTTTATTCAACGTAAAAACGTAGTTACTACGTTAGCTATGCAAAAGTTTCTCGAAACAGTAAGGGATTCTTGAAAGAACCATTATTAAATTTAACAATACAGAACTATTGTGAGTTTTTATTTGAGCCTATACGCGGACCAATCATTAAATAACACAATATGCCATAGAAGTGATTATCTAAAATCCAACAGTCGAGAGTTTACTACTGGTAAATGCGGAATAGGGCATGAATGGCTAACGGGGTTCTTTGTGTTTAATAAGTTATTTAAAACATAACGATAGTCGGATAATTAAGTGCTTAATAATATCTGTAGGAAACTTCGATGATGTATAAAATTTTGTGTAAAGCATTTTGCTAGACCAAAAGAAAAAAGGTAGGGTATTCTCTGATTTGAACAAACCATAACACATTCCAGAGAAAGGAGTACCCTACCTATGTCTAAAAGTATACCGAATGTAGACTGGGCTCATCAACTGGAAAGTGTGATTCGTCAGTTTGTAAAGGAAAAATTAGAACTGATCATGCGGGAAGAAATGAAAAATTTCCTCGAAATTGAACAGGCCGGAACGTCGAATATGAGAAACGGCTACTATCAACGAAATCTAGATACGCAATATGGCCGGATTGAAGGCCTTTTGGTCCCAAGAGATCGAAATGGGGAATTTCAAACGCAGCTGTTTGCCCCTTACCAACGTCATACTGGTTGGCTCGAGGAAGCCGTCATCAAAATGTATCAAAGTGGCATGAGTACGCGGGAAATTGGCAAGTTTATCGAACGAATTTTAGGAAATGCCTATTCTCCCGCAACAATCAGTCGTATTACCGATGTCGTGAAGGAAGACATCGAGAAATGGCACACTCGCCCTCTACCCAAGCGTTATTCGGTCTTATATTTGGATGGCTTATACGCAAAACTTCGTCGCGAAACCGTGGAGAAAGAAGTCATTTATGTGGTGTTAGGGGTGAATGAAGAAGGGTATCGCGAAATTCTTGATTTCTTTGTGGGAGGACAAGAAAGTGCCTATGGATAGCAGGAAATTCTTCAAAACCTCTACAAAAGAGGCGTCAAGGAAGTGCTTCTGGGCGTATTTGATGGACTACCGGGTCTAGAGGAAGCCTTTAAGGCGGTTTATCCGAAAGCCGATGTGCAGCGTTGTGTCGTTCACAAAGTACATAATACCTTACATCGTGTTCGGAAAAAAGATCAATTTGAAGTGGCAGAGGATCTCAAACTGATTTATCGCGCACCGAATAAGGAGATAGCGTTACAGATGTTTCAACAGTTTGAGTCGAAATGGTCCAGCAAGTATCCGAGAGAAGTCCAGTCTTGGGCGAATGAGTTGGATGTCCTTCTTACATTTATGGATTATCCAAGCAGTATTCGAAGTGTGATTTACACGACGAATGCCATCGAACGAACGATCAAGGAGATTCGGAAACGCCTAAAGCCGATGAACAGTTTGAGCAGTTTAGAAGCCGCGGAAAAAGTCGTGTATTTGACCATTCAAGATTTTAATGAGAAATGGGCAGGACGAAACTTACGAGGATTTGCCGAAGCGCATGAAGCCCTTCAACGAATGTTTGAAGAACGTTATTGTTAACCAAATATTGTAAATAAACAAAATAAGGGGATTCTCCCTTTCCACACAGGAGACTGAATATTCAGTCTCCTGTTTGAAGGAAACAGCCTCCCCTCTATTCTAAATCCATTTCAGAGATACCCTATCTATCTTACATTACACAAAATTCTTGACGGTACCGAAACTTCTCTATACTTTTTATATAAAAAGGATACTTAGTATAATATTGTAAAAAGTGTTGCCTAATATAAATTACTTTTTAAGCCGTTGGGTATTAATCGACAAAAAATGATAAGTAAAGTGTATAAATTCGGTAAAAAAGATGCATTTACGCATATTTAGGTGGAATATTAGTGGTGATGATTTATGGTACCGTATGGTGAGAATTGGTTTAGATGTGTTTATTAGCCAATGTAAGAAATGTAGGAAGGGGTATACCATTGAACAAATCTTTTTATCTCTTATGGATTAGTAATTCGTTGGGAAGGTTAGCTAGTTCCCTATATATGATGACTTTAACTATTGTCATTTATCATATAACAAAATCGGGTACTTTTGCATCTTTAGTGACCCTTACCCACGTTATAGCAAAATTTCTAAGTAGCTTTTTTATGCCTGTGATAACAGATCGCTATCCTTTAAAGGCTATTTTAAGAGTTTCTTTATTTGGACAGTCGTGCTTGCTTTTTATGATTATTCATTTGTTTTATTTTAATGATATTCATTATTTCCTTCTTAGTATTATTTTGTATTCTGCTATATTTTCTATTGGTTTCTTAGATGGATGGACAAATCCCGCTAGGAACTCTTTAACACCCAAAATTGTCCAAAAAGAAAAGTTGGCTAGAGCAAATAGTTTAATGAGTACAACGGATCAGTCTCTTGCTCTTTTGGGGTGGTCTTTAGGGGGAGTAGCAGTCGTTCACCTTGGAAGTGTTAAAGTTTTGTTTTTTACATTAACTTTGTATATCTTGTCTGCTTTATCAACCACCCTTATAAGTGAAAAATTTCATGGGAAGAGTAAGTCAAAACCTAATTGGGATTTGATCAAAGTAGGCTGGCTTATTTTGTATAAGAATGTAAACCTTAGAATTATAACGTTAATGGATATTATTGAGGGAATTGCTGGGGGAATTTGGATTGGAGGTATAACGTTAGTATTTGTAAAAGAAGTATTAGTGTAAATTAGCACATTATTTCAGCATCCCTTTTTCAAATTATTTCAGATGGATTCTGAAATAATGTGCAAAATTTTTGCGGATTATTGCGGATTTTGCACATTCTTTCGGAACATTTGCACGCTCTTTCAGATGAAGATTTCCAGCGCGCCTGATGGA
>NZ_SDKL01000008.1:0-81096 GCF_004123125.1 Geobacillus sp. PK12 | reverse complement strand
GCATGGGGGATCTCTCCTTTCGAATGTTGGGTGACACTTTCATTCTACTGGCGATCCGCCAGCAAGGGCTATTTTTATGCTTGATCAAGTTGATCTAGCACCACGGGTTATTTACTTTTCTCTTGTCTCGAATTTCATAGATTTTGGAAAAAATTATCCATTCTACTTGCCGCTCGAATGATTTCTGTTTCCTTCCGATTGAAATGGTATTTGACTCGTGACGTAGCAAACACCGTTTCTACATAGATGCAACGAAGAAGTTTAACATATCCTTGACGGAAAAGCGGTTTGTCCATTTTCGACTGTCGAAGGCAAGCCTATGGCTTGCCCCGTCACGCCAAGGCGTGACGGAAGACCGAACAACCACCTGCTTCCAGACCCATACATGGGTCTGGAAGCGGCGTTGTTCGGTCGCCTGACAGTCGATAAAAGCTGCAAATGGTAAATCTTCAAATTGCATCTATATATGACCGGATCTTTTCCTACTACAAAAGTGCAGACATCAGGAAGTGCAACAATTGAAGTGAAGACTAGCGATCGTATAACAGGATCATTTTCCATTTCAGCTCTTAAAGAGGCTGGGTTCACGTACGGCTACTCATTCGGGTCAGATATGTATTATCGAAAACCGATCAACTTAGGGTTCATGTATTCACTGTATTAGGCGTTAAAACATGGCGAGCAGACTTTTGAAGCAAAAGGCGCTCCAGACAGACTGGGGCGCCTTTTGCTTGCGACGGCCGCATGCGCGGCTTCACCGTTTGTTCCAAAACGAAACGTTTCCCGTTGCCAGGCGATGCCACAAGTGGAGGGCGTTCAGCACCAGAAAATAAATCAACGCATTCACCACGGCATTGACATAGGGCATGACCAAGTCTCCGACATCGCGGATTTCGATCGGAAACAGGCGGATGATGAGGACAGACACCGCGATGATGAGGAACGAACCGATCAGAGTACCGCCGAACCGCGCCTGCGGATGCCATCGAATTCTCGCCAGGCCGACGATCAACGAACCGATGGCAAACCCCAAAAACGAGCCGTACGCATAATATCCAACATAAAACGTCGGAAACAAAAAGGAAAACCACAACACCAACAAAGCGCCGCCCACATCAACCCCATACGACCGAACCACGTCTTTCCTTCCTCCCCCACCTGTCATGCGAACATCACCGTTCATCTCGCAGCTCCCCACCTAATGGATGATATGCTCAAAACCCCTTCAAAAAACATTCGCTTTTCACCTAATTTTCTCCTTCCCCTTCTACAATACAAACCGTAAGCCAGTCCACCACACAAAAGGAGGTGACGAGATTGAAGAAAGCTCGAGCGGTGTTTCTGCTCGCCCTTGTTGCCCTTGCAGGGGTCAGCCTGTTTCACATTCTCGCTCCGCATGAAGTGATGGCGCACGGGCGGCCGGGCGCTCCGTTTGACGGCATGCCGGGCGGATTCGGTCATCCCCATCGGGAGTTCATCATGGAGCAGCGTGGAGGCTGGATGATGCCGATGTTGTTCCTAAAGTGGCTCATCCCTCTTTTGCTTGCCGCCGCCGGGGCCGTATGGCTCGCCGCGGCGCGGTCGAAGCGCTGGATCGGCTGGGTGCTCGTCGCGCTCGGAATTGCGGCGTTGCTGCCGAAATGGGTGTTGATTTTGCTTGCACTGGCCGTGGTGTACGCCTCGGGGCGGCGTCAAGGGCGCAAACCATCTGCTGTTGAGGTGTTGATGCCAGCGGCGCCATCCGTTTCCGCCGATTGGCTCGATGAATGGGAAAAAACGATTCAAAAGGAGGCACAAACAAATGGGCATTTTTCGCCGAATGAAGACGATCGTTCTCGCTGAAGTGAACGAACAAATCGACCGCTGGGAAGACCCTGTCGCCATGACGAAACAATATTTGCGCGAACTTGAAGAACAGCTAGAACGAGGGCGCCAAGCGCTCGCCCAGCAATGGGTCGCCGAGCGGCGCTATGAGACGCTCATCGCCCAAGCGGAGGCGACGATTGAAAAACGGAGCCGCCAAGCGAAACTGGCGCTCGAGCGCAACGAAGAAGCCGTCGCCAAACTCGCCTTGCGCGACAAGCTGTTGTATGAGAAAAAGCTGGAGGCGTACAAACAACAATACGACGCCATCAAAGCGAAAACAGCCGAAGTCGCCAACCGTCTAAACCAACTGCGCGAGCGGTACGACGAGCTCGCAGCTAAGCAGCTGGAGCTCGCTACCCGCGTTAACGCCGCGCAAGCGTTGAAGCAAATCGACTCGGCGCTCGCCTCCTTTTCCGCCGACGAGGCGCTGCGCGGATTCGCCCGCATGGAAGAGCGCGTCATCGCGTTAGAAGCCGAAGCGGCAGCCGCCCGATTCGGAACGAACGCCGTGTTGTCCCCTGTGCCGTTTGACGAAGAAGTGGAACGTGAACTGGCGAAATGGAAAGACGCCCAAGCGCATAACGCCTAATTTTCCCCTCCCCCCTTTTGACATAGATCACCCCCCTTGGCGAGTTGGCAAGGGGGATTCGTTTGTTTCGCTCCCTTGGACAAGCGGCGGCCAAAAGCACATGCAGCCCGCGACAAGCCTGAACGATGCCCGATGCCATGGTCTTGCCCCATTGATAAGCAAAATCGTTTCCTTTGTTTTTCCATCGTGCTAAAATTAATTAGAGAGACGAAAGAATACAGGAGATGACCTGCCTTGAACTGGAAACGAAGCGTCCGCATCCTTTGGCTGTGCAATTTCATGGTGTCGGCGGGAATGACGATGGTCATTCCGTTTTTGTCGCTGCTGTTGTGGGAAATGGGCGTCACCGAGCACCATTCGTTGAGCGTCTGGACCGGTCTTGTCTTTTCGGCGACGTTTTTGTCGGCGGCCATCATGGCGCCGATTTGGGGCATGTTCGCCGACAAGTACGGCCAGCGCGCCAACCTCATCCGTGCAGGGATTGGCATGGGGCTGATCACCAGCTGCATGGCGTTCGCCCATTCGCCGATGGCGCTGCTTGTTCTTCGCTTTTTGGTCGGCTTTTTCTCGGGATTCATCACCGTCTCGTTTTCGTACTTGGCGCGCGTCGTGCCAAAAGACCATAGCGGCGAGGCGCTCGGGACGCTGCAGACGGGAAGCATCGCCGGCAACATCATCGGGCCGCTCATCGGCGGCGCCTTATCCGATTGGTTCGGCTTCCGCCCGGTGTTTCTCGTGACCGGGTTTTGCATTTTGGCGACATTGCTTCCTGTCGTCTTTTGGCTCGACAAAGACCCCGTCGCGCCGCAGACGCAAGAGCGCCATGCCAGTTTCAAAGAAGTATTCGCCCATCGGCCGCTCGTCATCTTGTTTGTCGCCACCTTTCTCGTGCAAATTGCGGTTCTTGGCGTCAACTCGATGATGACGATTTTTGTCCAGTCGCTCGTCGGCCATTCTCGCAATCTCGCATTTCTATCAGGGCTCGCCTCCTCGATCACCGGCATCGCCACGATCATCGGCGCACCGTACTTAGGGAAACTCGGCGACCGGATCGGGCAGGAGAAAACATTACCGATACTGCTTGTGCTGTCCGGCTTGTTCGCCTTGCCGCAAGTATGGACGGACCATCTTTATGAATTGTACGTCTGGCGCTTCTTGCAAGGGCTTGTCGTCGGCGGGGTATGGCCTGCCCTTCAAGCGCTGATCAACGCGCAATGCCCGCGCCGCATCCAAGGGCGGGTGTTCGGCGTCACAGCCAGCTCCCGCTTTCTCGGCAACCTCGCTGGTCCGACGGCAGCGGGAGCCATCGCAGGATTCGCATCCATTTCGGCCATTTTCGCCTTGTCAGGGCTGCTCCTCATCGCCACAGGAGCTTTGGTCGGATACACCGTCCACGACCGCGCATGGCGCGAAGACATGAAAGAAAAAATCGCCGCCTGGGCGCACCGCCTTCACATCCGCCACTGACAGCGCGGCCAAGATCATAAATAAACGACCTGAGAGGAATCCCTTTCAGGCCGTTTTCGATCATTCTCCCATCCGTCGAAGCAGCGAATACGGAATCGCCTCCCCAACCCGCCCGTTGCGCCCGGTCGTCGTCTCGGCCGTCGTGAGCGAATTCCAAATCGCTTCCTCGGTCGCCTCAATCGCCGCCTGGAACAGCTCATTCATAAGCGGCGCGTCATCACGGACGAGCGGAGGGAACGGTTGAAGAGCAGAATCCGAAAAATGGGGAATGGTATAAGCATTGGAAAACGCAATGACAATGTCGCCGCTCCCGTGATGGACGCAGCTTCCCGTCCGCCCGAGCCCCACCGCCGCCCGCCGCGCCAGCCGCTTCAACTGCCGCGCATCAAGCGGCGCATCAGTCGCCACGATCATCATAATCGACCCAGGCGGCACGTCCCGCTCATCAAACGACGGCGGCACATACGGCGCCAACCGCAGCTCCTCGCGCCGTCCAAAGTTGCTCACGACCAACGCCCCGACTGTATACATCCCGCCCGCGATCCGCGACGAGCTGCCAATGCCTCCTTTCCACCCGAAACACATCATCCCCGTACCCGCGCCAACCGCCCCTTCTTCCATCTCCACCCGCGCCGCGGCAATCGCCTCTTTCGCATGCTCCTTCGTCACCGCCATCACCCGCGCTGTATTCAAATAGCTGTCATTGCATTCCCCGACGACAATGTTGACCGACCCCGTCACATCCCCAATCTCCGGCGTCGCCTCCAACATATATTCCAGCGTCCCTTGCCAAACCGCCCCGACGCTGAACGTATTCGTCAGCATAATCGGCGACTCGATCGTCCCAAGCTCCTCGACTTGCACGAGTCCAGCCGTTTTCCCAAACCCATTCAGCACAAAACAAGCCGCAGGCACTTTCTCCAAAAACCAGTTGCCCCCATGCGGCAGCACCGCCGTCACCCCGGTGCGGATCACCGTCCGTTCATCGATGTCCTCGCGAATCGTCACATGCCCCACCCTTACCCCGGGCACATCGGTGATTTGATTGCGCTCCCCTGTCGGAAGCGTGCCGATGGAAAAACCGAGATCGCGAAGCTTGCAGCGCATAACCGTTCCCCTTTCTTTCCTTTGCTTGCCCCCATCGTGAAAAAGCAAAAACAAACGCCCATCCGGAAGCAAACAAATGTTGCTCCTTCTATCCAAGTATAGCGCATCGAACAAAGCTGCCGCGAGAAAAACAGAACGAAGAAGAAGTTTTGCGCGTGGCGAGGATCAAGGGAAGATGGTGGGTCATCTCCACATTGCCAGCGAAGACAGCACAAGAGGAGAAAAGATCACCAAATTGCGTGGGTGAAAACGCGATTCAGATATGTGTGGAAGACGGGGAGTTGGATAAGTTTTAATCCCTCATAGGTACGATAAAAACGATGGCAGCGATGAACCCGTCAACTAACGATTATCAGGTGTTTCAATCCCTCATAGGTACGATAAAAACAAGCGCTATTCCTTAAAGAAAGGATAGCGGAAATTTTGTTTCAATCCCTCATAGGTACGATAAAAACGACACCACATGTGGTGAAAATTGTGGACGACGCGGGGTTTCAATCCCTCATAGGTACGATAAAAACGTCTGCTCCATATCGCAATAACCATTTCACCGCTTCGTTTCAATCCCTCATAGGTACGATAAAAACGCCAATCGAGTAGATCTACGTATTACAAGAATTATTGTTTCAATCCCTCATAGGTACGATAAAAACGCTCATGAAAAATACCATAAAATATTAAACGTGTTGTAGTTTCAATCCCTCATAGGTACGATAAAAACCGTTCTTTCATGCTATAAGCCTTAACGGATATACCCAAGGTTTCAATCCCTCATAGGTACGATAAAAACCCAAACCATGCGCATCAAATCAAGCTTTTTCCCTTTGGGTTGTTTCCAGAATATCACGTTTCAAAAATTCTGTCAATACAGTTCGGCCGTGATGGCTGTAGGATTTTTGGCGCAAAAAACATTGTCGTCGATCCCCCGGGATTTTTGCACGATTGGGGGTCGACGACAATCGCAAGACCCTCACTTTTCCTCCAACAGTTGTTGAAGTTTGTCCATTTTTTGCTTTTGCTTTTTGCTGACGGCTTTTCCCCATTCTCCGATGCGTTTCCAATACGCCTGCAACGCAACGGCGGCTTGTTTGTTTTGCTGCTCGATCACTTGTTGGTAAAGGCTATCCTTGCTTCGCTGCCTATCCGTTTCGCTGTCAGTCAACCGTTCAATTTCGGCCACCAACCGTTCTTCGGGGGAGAGAAGAGCCAGCCTTGCTCGTTCTTCTTCCTCGCGTCTCTTTCGCTCCAACATATCCTGCTCGATTTTTCGACGCTCAAGACGGGCGCGTTCTTTTTGCACCATTGGGAGGAATTCGGTTTCCGTCACGTCGTCCACTTCAGAAAATCGACCGTAGCCTGACGATGTTTTCGAACCGATCCCCCATTCCATCAACGCCTGTTTGGTATATAACGATGCTGCCTCCAACAAACGGGCGGTTTTTTCATCGTCTCGAAAGCCATGGGCCGTTAAATAAATGTCTGCCTCTGCAGCCATGACCGTCCAAAACGAAACGGGAACAGGTTTTTGATTATCTGTCGCAGCGTTTTTTCCCTCATAATACTCCTTCATATGTACAGCGAGCACATCCTTTTCCAACCGCAAGCCATCGATGAGAAAGATATCGTAAAACTGCACCTGTCCTTTATGGTCTTGTATCCCAAAAATCGCACATCCATCTTCATGCTCGCTGAGCCGTTTCTCGTCCCCTTCGCAATACGCCTCGATGAACCAATGGCGCACAAGGCCTTTCAAACTGGAGGCAGGAATGTAAGGAAGACCGTACACGGGGTGGATCGTCAATGACGTCTCGCGAACATGCCCCGCGCCCAGTCCGTGGACAATTCGGCCAGAGAGGCGGGCTTTCAGCTTCTTGACTCCCCCTGTTTGCGCCCATTCTACCATGGCCTGTTCTCGCTGCGCCCGTAGCTGCTCGCCAATCTCTTTCAGCTCGGGGAGAATCGGGGCGGATTTCAACTGTTTCGAAGGCTCCCACACTTTTTTACGGTCATTCCACCGATGCTCGATAAAATAATGGAGATGGTACGCCAAATGCCCGATCGATTTATTGGCCTTTTGCACGACTTCTAGGGTGTCCTTTGGATGAAAAAGCATGCCCTCCCCTCCTTACTCTGCCGCCTTTGCATCGTCTTTCGCCATCCCGTCGGCAAACTTGCGCATCCAATCTAGCAGCGCCATGGCTTCCATCGTCCATAACCGGTAATCAACGCTCGATAAGTTGACGACAGCCTCGACGAGTTCTTGGTTTGCCGATGAAAATTGATCCGGAAACTGTTCCCTCATCCATTTTGCGAGGGATTGATAAATCGCCTTGTATTCCTTCCCTTTTTGAAAACAAAACGCCAATGCTTGTCCGAGACCGTTGACTTGAATTAAGGACGGCATTTTTTTGACGTAAGAACGATAGTTTTCGAAGCTTCCTCTCAATCGTTCTTTTGCCTGTTTCACTTCTTGAAACGCAAATGCGGCTCTCCCGTTCTCAATCCCCACACGCTTCACGTTTGTTTCCATGGCTCCTCCTCCGTTCACACCCAAATCGTTCTCATCATTCCGCGGCCTAATGTACTGTTCCCGCCAAGCTGAAAGACGGATGGAAATTTGTTTTCATTCACAAAGTACTGTTCAATATCCGCAGCCTTCGCAAGACCGTCTATTCCGTCTCCCCGTACATCACCAATGTAGAGGAAACTGTAAAAAACCGTTTCTGGCGGAACATTTTCCTCATACCAGAGCGCACCGTTGTCAACGGTCCCTGTCTCCGGTGAAATGCGAATGCGCGCGTTAATTTCGGTCGACAATTTGACGAAATCCGTGAAATCGTCATCGGAGAGAACAACGAGTCGATCTACAAGACGCAGGCGGCAATGCTCCCCAAGGAGGGCGGCAAGTTGTTCCGCCAGCTGTTTCGCTTCAGAAGAGACGGTGACCGAAAACGCATACTCCTCCAGCACAATGCGTCCATTGACCGCCATCAACCGGTCGGAACTGACCGTGTTCGGTGCGGGCACCGGAAGAAGTTGAACTTCTTTCCCGATCGATTGCTGATGGACGCTCATCTCTTGATTCCACCGCTCAATCACAAACGGGCACGTAATCCAAGCAAATACGCCGCGAAGCGATTTAACCGGAAACAGCAAAACGCGTGCATCGCTCAGAGCAATGGCGCTCGCTTGTGTGACGCTTTCCTGTCCTTTGTCCGCGCCGAAAATCAGTTCAAGCTTCTTCCGTTCAGGATTCTTCCCATCTTCAGGAAGCGACTCTGTCATATGATATCGAAGCGCCCCTTTGAGCGAGGAGCTTTCGATTTTTGGAAATCCTGTATGCTTCTCTCGCTGAATAGGCAAGTCGACAAACCCGATCTCGCTCCCGCTCCCCGCATGGACAGACGTAATGGCATGCATAAGAAAAGGCCGTACGATCGAATACATTACAACTCCTCCTCGCTTTCTTTCGCACTCGTGATCACCGCAAACCCAAACCCTTCCTCCGCCCCTTCATCGGTGAGATGAACGCCGTCAAGGGCGGAGAGGACAAGCGGCAAAGCATCGTCGCGTTCGATCTTCACATAAATGACCGAACCGGCTGGGATCATCCATTTCCGCGGTTTTGGCCGATGGCGGACGATGTCCCATCCCCCGTACAACTCCGGACGTCCGATGGAAGCGGCAAGCCAAGTGACGACCGCCCCGTTCGGCCATGTCCACTGATCGCCGTCCATTGCCGCTGGACGGGATCCGTTCGAGAAAATAGCTGGAGACAAAAAGACGATTTTCGCCAGCTTTGTCCGCTGAATGTCTTGTTCAATCCCCTTTTTCTCGTCTGGATTCCATATACGAAGCGTTTCCGGCTGCTGGCGGATAGACCACGGCCGGTTTTCCCCGCCGATCCGCGCCCACTTTACCTTGGAGAAATCAGGACCATCACCGATGTAAGCGACAAGGGACGCCCCATCTACAAAACGCCCTTTCGCCACCCGGTATAAAAGCCCCTTTTGGGCTGTTCGGCTGGACGTGTCGAGTTGAATTCCCACCTTATCTTCCCGAGCGATGAACGATGACAATGAACAAAGGGAAGAGATTGGCTTATTCTCAAGAAGCGCCTGCTTCCATTCCTCCATCGGGACGTAATAGTGCTGCGGACTTTTCGTTTTGTCACGCCGCGAAGAAGCCAGACGCCACATCGAAGCAGATGATGAAGGCTTTCGGTCTTTGACAAGCCGCAATGGATACGCTTTGAGCGATTTTTCCTCCTCTATGACTTGATAATCAAAGGGCAGGGGAAAGAACAAGACGTCTTCTTTCACCAGCGTGCAATAATGGAGACAGAACTGCCCCCGCTCAGTCGGGGTGCCCATCCATCTCCTCACCTGTTCATCACTGCCCCTCGTAAAATCGTCAAACGTGCTGTACGCATAAATGTACGCCGCCCGCAACGCGCCGTAAATCGTATTCGGGCGCGGAGGGAATATCGACTCCATCACCGTCGCCTCCCCCGCTTGCGTCGCATGATGGTTTTTAAAGAAAAACGTGTCTACCGGTGTCAAGACTAATTTTGTCATTGCCCGTTCCCCTCGCTCCGTTTGAAAAAGGTCAATATCTTTAACAGATACAAAAAGTCATAGCCGCTGCGAACCGCTTCATGCAAAGACAAAAGAACTTGCGTGTGATGGGCGATCTCTTGGGCGCTCAGATGGCTTCCCTCTTTTACAGACCGCTTAAGCAAACGCCGAAGCTCTGTCGCGAGCATGTCGCCATTCTCCCATTTAGGGCAGTGCCGCTCATGCAGCAGCGGGGCAAACGCGGAAGCGAAATGAAAAATAAAGTTCGGCGACAGGGATGTTTTCAACAGATTAATCCATTGATCCAATAATTGTGAAACCTTCTCTCCTCCAATCATCCATGGGAGAACCGCTTCCGAAATCTCGCCAGAGCGGGTGTGAAGCGCTAAAGCAAGGGCGTCCTTTCGCTGCCCCGTCTTGTCGTTGGAATACTGTTTCGCCTTTTTCTCCAACGCTCTGACAGCGTTAAGAACGAGATGGAGCGGCGACTTTTTGTGAGCGATGACCACGCCAAACGAGGCGGTCGCTCCATGACCTAATCCTTTCCGTTCATCGCCAAACGCCAATCGGAGCTCCTCAGCCGCTTTCAGCACCGTCTCGGTCGGCAGGAAGGCAAGGACGTCATCCCCCCCTGCATAAACGAGCTTGCCGCGGCACTGTTCTTCGACAATCCGCGGAACGATTTCCTTCGCAAACCGGGCCAGTTTTTGGCTCGTTTGACTATACTCCTCTTTCCGTTCCCCGGAGAACCATTTCCCCATGTTGTCCCCGTCCATCATGAGCACGGCGTAATAATCGCCCGCTCCGATCTCGAGAACAGACGGAAACGACAAAACCGAAGCGCCAAACAAAGCGGAGAAGTAATCGCGGGCCACCCGTTTGCCTAAGCAAATGCCGCATAAAAATTCGTTGTCCTTGATTCGTCCCGAGCGGCGGTCGTCTTCTTCGCCTCCAGCTCCTTGAAATTTCTCCGCCCGCCGCTTCCAAAGGTGGAGCGTTTTCCGCTTGATCTCACCGTAATGATCCGTTTCCTTGATCTCGGCAAGCCGCAGCGCCTCCCTTTCCTTGCAGACGGAACAAACAAGGCCGAATTGGGAAACAGGAATGTAATGCTTCTCATTTTTCAGCGCCCCCAACCGCCGTTCGGCGCGTTCACGCACGGTCCGGAACGAAGCGGACGGCTCATACGGTTCAGCGACCCAGTACACTTCTAAAAACGACTGCACTTGCTGTTCCACCATCATCTCCAGCCATTCATACTCTTCGGCAGTGAGATGTGGAAACACGCGTCGAATGGCTTGAAAGCAGAAGTCCAGAAACACTTGGCGAACATTGTCCTCCACTTCGCGCAGCCAGCCGCCAACCTTTTCTTCTGTTCCCTCCATCACCACCGTCACGCGGTTCGGGATCGAAGCAATGCGAAAATCCCGCGCAGATGGCGACCGCAACTCCTCCCTTGTGACGAGCGGGTATACGACTTCACAGTTGGCATCCAACTGGTAAAACTGTTTGATCGCCTCTCGCACCAAATGGGACAAAATATAACTTCCGCTCCAAAAATCTTCCGTTTTGCGGGCTGAAGCGATAAACGACTGCACAGGCCCGACCGTAAAAATGACGATATAGCGATTGGTCATATCCTCACCCCAACGATCTCTAAAAACCGGTTTCGATCTCGCTCATAGCGCGGCTCGCTGTAGCGCGAGTCATGGTTTCTCACTTCTGTTACAATCGGATAGTAGCGGCCTCCGATTTTCCTCACCGTGCACCATAACGGGGAAGAAAGCTTTCCTTCTTTCCCTCTCATATATCCTAGGCTGCCATAACGATTCGCTTCATGCGATGCCCTGCCAAACGCCTTCACCACTTCCGCCGCGCTCTCTTTTCCTTCTCCAACCCACACCGCGGACAATACCGGATGAGGTGTTGCGATGTCTTCACGTCGTGCCACAAGGCAGCCGCGCTCCGCAAAGGAAAACGCATCCGCCGCCCCGATGCGTTCTAGCGTCATACGCAAACTTTCACCGTATTCCTCAACGTGATCCCATTGATGCTCCGTCCATTGCACAGCTCCGAATCCGCGGCGCGACCGCTGCCCGAAGCTGGCGAGGTGAAGCATATATTGAAAGTGCCAATCATATTGCGCCAATCGCTCTTGATGACGCTTCCGCACCGAGAGCGTCACGGTCACCTCCCCGCCGGCAGGAAGCGCCGGAACAAACGTTGGAGACGTACGATGCGGCAAAATATTTTCTCTCATTGTCCCTTCCATCGCTCTTGCCAACGTTAGATGGACAGGCGATTGCTGCTTTGTTTTCCTCGTGCCGCCAAACCACTCTTCCTCCTTGGCAAGCAGCTTTTCGTGATGAGGTTCATCCTGCAGCGTCCGCCACCAGTACCTCCATACCCCTCGCAACGACGGAAGGCGAAACTCCGCCTTCTCCCTCGGATCAGCGCCGTGAATGGCGGCCGGCGTCAAGAGAACAAGCGGATATGACGACTGAGCAACAGCTGTTACCCCGCTTTCCTGATAGGCCATCACGCATTCTCCTTTGAGATTTGCATCGTTTTTGCGAGCGCTGACATACGTTCAAAAAACGCACCAAGTTCTCGGAACGACTGCTCCGCATCGGGCCAAAACTTTTCCGCCTTTAGCGGTTGCGGCCGCGCCCCAGCATGATTGATGTCGTTGCGCCGCTCCTTAAGCGTGCTAAATCGTTTTAAGTCGCCCTTATAAGGAGACAAGAAATCGATTATTTGTTCAACCCGCTCTACGGAACGAACGCGCCATTCCTCTTTCGGAATATCTCGCAATAAAATTTCAATAGCCGAATGAACATCTCCCCGGGCCTTCTCATTCCGCAAATCAAGCCCCAACACCCGGCAAACGGCCGTCACCGCATTTTCCTCCAACATCGTCAGCGCCTGCTGAATCAATCCGTGGTCCAAACACCAACGCACAGCCTTCCAACTGTTCATGATCGGATCATCATCAAACATCGCATACTTTTTCTCCATCACATCCAACAATGGGACAAGCGGTTTAATCGCTTCCGCCGACGCTGAGCGAACGCGGCCGAGCTGTTCATGAAATTTCCGCACTTCTTCATCGATTTGCAAGCTTCGGCACGTGCGGATCACTTTTTCCGTCTGATCAAGCTGCTTCGTCAACTGATTTAATTCTTTCACTTCGTTTCGCATTGTCTGGCTCGAAGACGGATTGCGGAACACTTCGCTGTTTTCTTTCGCGGTCAGCGCCTGGATGATGGAGGCATCCCCCGTGCGCAAAAATTGATCGACCCCGTTCGTCCAATCGAGCAGCCTCGCCATGCTTGTCAAATTGACAATCGGCGCCAACCGCCGTTCTGGAGGCAACTGTTTGACATCGGCTGGACGCCCAAGCATTTCAAACCAGCCGTAAACGATCGCGCCAATGTCCGTTTTTTTCACAAAGCGGGCGTAGTTCAACACGATGAGCGCGACAAACGGGATGGAACGGAAACTGTGGGTGATGTCAAAATAAATCGTATCCCCTTCCCGAATTTCATTCAGAATGCAGTCAAACAACCGCCAATTGGCCTGTTCATCCTGACGGCTTTCCATTTCCACGAGCTTCACATTCGCCTCAGGAGCGATGCGCTGAAAAGCGGTGATCAAGCCCTCCAGCCGCTCCTCCCCTTTGAAGCGGTCTCGCCCATTCCGCTCCCGCGCTTCTTTCGTCGCAAACACCACCACATCCATCGGTCCATCCCCGCGAAACAACTCATACACCGCTGTCTGGATAAAACGCGTATAAGAAGACGATTTGCCCTCGTATGTGTAATAACAATATTCATAATCGCTCAATCCAAGAAACGACAACAATACCCTTCTCCCCACGCTTATCTCCCCACTCCCGCCAATTGTTTCGTGATATCGATAAACTCAGAATCCTCTTCATAAATCCCTTTTCCTCTTTCCGCTTCCCGCTCATATCGGTTATGGTCAAGCCATAAATAGTTGGCATACAAGCAATCTTCTTTTTCATCGTATCGGTAAGCAAGGCGAAACGCCGTCTGTCCGTTGCTCGCTCCTTTGTACAAGTGATATTTCACTTTTCGGACATCAATCGTTTTGAATGACTTTTCGTGGTACAAAACGCCCATGTCTCCCTCTTCATGCTTCAGCTTCTTTACCAGCTCCCGCATTTGTTGGTGCACAAACAGCAACTGGTGATGATTGTGTTGCAACATATTGGCGACTTGTTTGGATACAAGGTACGTGGTCGCAAACAAATGTTTATATTTTTCATGTTCAAACAAAAATTGTCCAAATGCACTTAAATACACAAGACCATCCTCTTGCTGGAACAAAAACGGATATTGAAGAATACATTGTTTTTCGCGGTAAGAAAGCGAATCCGCATCAACCATGTCCTTTTGGCATTTCCGCAACAGATCAAAGTGATCATGAACAAATTGCTCATCAATATGTATCGGCACAGGAGGAATCTCATGTAACACTTGGCCGTCCTCATGCATATAAGCTGTCGGATAGTGCAGAAATGCCCCGACGATGTAGCCCAACGATGTCATCACTTTATACCCGCCAATCGGCGCAAAACAAGTTGTTGACGGTTCCCCGTGGGAGAGAGCATCCGCCACCTTCCACATGTACTCTCCCAATGTCTCCTGCATCCGTCTCGGATGGTTCACATCAACGTCCACATATATAATGCGGACATTTGCTTGAAAGTCCTCCTCAAGCAACCTCGTCAAGATGGCTTCCACAATCCGTCCCCCAACCGTTTCCGTCACAATGAGAACGACCGTCGGCCTTTCCGCCAATTTCCCTTGTCTACGAAGTTCGTAAATCATCGAATATTCCGCCGACACACGATTGGGATCTCGGGCGGCCTCATGAGCAAACTGCCCGGCATGGCGAATCCATTCATCAATTTTTCGTTGTTTTTCCTCGTCGATGTTGGTCGCGCTCAACCAAGGACGAATCTCCCCCATGATTTCATCCCGATTCATCGAGAAAACGTTCCTGTTTCCTGTCAGCAACGACACACCACACGTTACAACAATATGCTGGTACAACCGCCCTTCCCCTCCATATTTCTTTCATCTCAGGAAAATATAGCTATGTTTATATCAATTATTATCCTATTTTTCAATTATAGAGGAGGATATTTTTAACAATTTCAAACATTTTCCCACTGAAGAGACGGGTGAAAAACGAATTTTCCACCCAACTTCACGAAGGCGAATGGAAAATAACAAGGGCCCTCGAAAGTAAAAGAGCGTCTCTTCCAGCTGGTTTTTCCGTTGCTTCCCCCTTTTAAGGAGCGACGCAAAACAACGTCGGAGGACGAAACACAAAAAAAGAATCCCCTGCTCAGAAGGGATTCCCTCGATCGAAAGATGCCGCCAACATAGATCGCTGCCATCTTATTTTTTTCTCCCGTCACTTAGAAAGGCAACCCGTGAGACTAGAAATGCCTTTGCCCAACTTAGAATGCTGTACTGCCTGTTCCGCAGGCGCCCATCCGTTACGCACAATGCTTCATCACCGCAAACGAAGCAAATGAGAGATGTGGTCTGAACTAACTCTGCGACAACAACGAGCCCCCCATCACACCTGCGCGCGAAGATGAAGAGGGTTCAGTTCCTTGTGGATACGATAAAAACATCATAGATTGGCTTGACCGCCGCAAGCAAAAAGTTTCAATCCCTCATAGGTACGATAAAAACTTAAACGGGAAAAATCCGCAATTCTCTGATCTTCGGTTTCAATCCCTCATAGGTACGATAAAAACCCAAAAAGACGATTAGGCGTTACGAAACAGGAGAAAGTTTCAATCCCTCATAGGTACGATAAAAACATATTCATTGGGATGGAGAAAATCTACGGATGGGAATAGTTTCAATCCCTCATAGGTACGATAAAAACTGAAGGTCCTATCGATTTATACAACTATTTAATGGATGTTTCAATCCCTCATAGGTACGATAAAAACCCCCAAAAATGCTTGTTGCATCAAGCATTTCGATCTAGCGCTGTTTTCAGAATACCACATTTCAAAAATTCTGTCAATAACCTTCAACCTCGATGGCTGTAAGTCTGAACCACCAAAAACCATTGTCGTCGATCCCCCGGGATTTTTGCACGATTGGAGGTCGACGACAATCCCGTGACTCGTTTATCCACTTTTGAGGCGAAACATGCCAAATCCTTGTGAATTTCGGCCGCCTAGACCAACATGATATAAAAATGTCAACTGTTCTGGCGAAGAACAGAGGCGGTAATAGCCAAGCCATCCTGTAATATATATATTCTTGAACATCGTCACCACACGATAACGATGATGAACGTGAATCGGCTCGATCAACAGTCTTTCCGTCGGCGGAACACCGTAGTATGCTTCATATTTATGACGGAAATTCAATTCAATCAGGTGGGGGAACACCTCATCATCGGGATCAAAAAATTGCGTTTTCTTTCTTCCATCGAACGTTTCATATGTGCTATATACGGTCAATGGAGAGAGCATGACAATGTCCATTTCGTTTTCGCGTATGTCGATGTTCTCCATTTTGACACTTTTCACTTCGATCAACTGTCCGTAAAGCTCAATCTCTCTCTGCAACAAGAATCGCTGCCCAAGTTGTTGAGTCAGTTCTGGGAGAACGGTGTCGATATGCCATTGGAAATCCCCCAAAAAATGAATTGTTTTCCTTTCTCGATTCACTTGATGCGTTCCAAATAAACGGCTAAATGTGAAGAGTTTAAATGACCGTTTCCCGTGACGGAATCCTTTGTCATGCAAAAACGCGGCTAATTGTTCATTCTCTAACGAGCGATACACCACCCCTTGTAACAAATGTTGGTAATAGAGAGGCAAGGAAACAGGCCCTTGCCGACCGCTCATTGTGATTGTCAATCTCATATTTTATCCTGTCCTTCCTTGTTGAGTGCCGTCCTTTGCCCTTATAAAATAAATTCGTCTCCACTTACTACAGATCGAGCCAAGATTCAAAAGCAATATGCCGCCATTTTCTTTTTTGTCTCTGCCCAACTGTCATCGATTCAGATGTACCTACAGCGCCGCAACCGCCATTTGGTCAAACAGGAAGACGCCGTGGTCATCGCGATTCATCTTTTAGGAAAGTTGCTCGGTTTGACATCCGAACGGGCATGGCATCGCTTTGTCACGGGAAATTTGTTCACAAATGGCTCGTTTCTCGAACGTTCCCGGTACAACCGCCGTTGCCTGACGCTTGACTTCGCCATCAAATGGATCGCCGTCGTGAGCAAAACGCGGCCAACATCATGCCTATGCCGTCGTCGACCGCTTGCCGCTCCCGTTGTGCCATACCGCAAGAATGCATCGCGTCAAACGGTTTCAAGAGATCGCAGACATCGGGTATTGCGCTTCCAAAAAGCAATGGTACTATGGGTTGAAGCTGCACCTTCAAGTGACCGATCAAGGGTTGCCCATGGGCTATGTGGTAACGGAAGCATCCTGCCATGATCGTATCGCCGCTGAAAGCGTGATGACTCAAATTCCTCATCCCTATAACTTTGGGGACAAAGGATTCATCAGCCGTGAGTTGCAAAAAAGGCTGTACGAAGAGTACCAAATGGCGCTTTGGACTCCGTCTCGAAAAAACCAGAAACATTGCTCGTCCGAGGCATGGGAGAAATGGATCCAACAAAAACGCAAAGTGATCGAGACGGTGTTCTCGGTTCTGGTTGACCAATACCGGATCACAGGGATTCGAGCAAATTCCATGATCGGATTTGAAGTAGCGCTCGACGGCATATTGTTAGCCTATTCCCTAGTTACACTTGGGCTAGTTGAGTTCTAACGCTCAACTAGCACCACGGGTAACACAAATATTTTGGTACACCGGCACAGGTCTCATCCCTTGTAGGTACGATAAAAACGCTGTTGTTATACGGCAGAAAACTGCCTTTTTTCGGTTTCAATCCCTCATAGGTACGATAAAAACTTGATCCAGTTCCCCGATATGAAAATGAGGCTGCTGAGTTTCAATCCCTCATAGGTACGATAAAAACATATTATCGAATCCTTTGGGAACGCGGCGAAGAAATGTTTCAATCCCTCATAGGTACGATAAAAACATTGCTTCCATCGTCTCTGAAATACTAGAATCAAAAATGTTTCAATCCCTCATAGGTACGATAAAAACTTATGTATTTATTATTATATTTTTTATGTTCGCTTAGTTTCAATCCCTCATAGGTACGATAAAAACCTGCCCGAAGTGTTCATTTACAGCTAGCGCGCCGTGATTTGTTTCAATCCCTCATAGGTACGATAAAAACTATTTAAGTGATCGGTCTTGCTGGTATCGAGCATTGTTTCAATCCCTCATAGGTACGATAAAAACGATAACAAGACATTATAAAATAAAAAACTCGATCGAGTTTCAATCCCTCATAGGTACGATAAAAACAAAGAATACGATGAAAACACCTTTCTTCATTCTTTTGTTTCAATCCCTCATAGGTACGATAAAAACCCACACAATGCGCATAAAATCAAGCTTTTCCCCTTTTGGCTGTTTTCAGAATATCACGTTTCAAATATTCTGTCAATATCGTTCAGCCGTGTTGGCTGTAGGATTTTGGCGCAAAAGAACATTGTCGTCGATCCCCAGGGGTTTTTGCACGATTGGAGGTCGACGACAATGCGGAGCTTGACGGCGAAGGGCCGTCTTACCCCTTCATCCTTTCAATCTTCTCCATCGGCAGTCCGGTCAGTTCGTGAATCGTGTCGACATCGTACCCTTTCGCCAGCATTCTCTTCACCACGTCGAGCTTCCCTTCCTCGATTCCTTGTTGGAGTCCTTGCTTCATCCCTTGCTTTAACCCCTGTTCGATTCCTTGTTGGATTCCCTTTTCCATCCCCCGCTGTTCGTATGAGACGATGAGCTCCATCACACGCTTTGCTTCCTTCGTTTCCATTTGGCTCACCTCGTGTCGCGGTTTTGCTTCCTCCTCTTCAGATAGCCGCAAATACGTCTCGAAAAAACCGAACAACAGCCGCTGTTTCGCTTCATCCAGCTCGAGACGGACGAGCATGCGCAAAAATTCCTTTTGGAGAAGGAGACCCGATCGCTCCGGGCTCCTTCTCTGGCTCGTGGATGGACTACCCGTTGATATCCTCTGTCAGCCTCCCGATAATCGCCTCTTGATACCCCGCTTTTTTCGTTTCCGCCATCGCCTCTTTCAGCGGCTGCAGCGGTTCCGATGTGATGGACGCGAGCTTGGCGAGGCGCTCGGGGGTGAGGTCGACGACAGGGTTGGCAGCCTTATAATCGTCCACGGAAAAGCGCCAAAGGGTGACGGACGGTCCGTACCGCTCCTGCATCCGCTCCGCCATGGCCAATCCTTCCGGGTCGAAGTCACCGGAGTAATACAGCTTGGCGCCAGAAGCCGCGAGCAAATCGAGCAGCTTCATCGTCGCCAAGTTCATTTGCCCGTTCGTGCTGACAAGCGGGGCGCGGGTGTCAAGCAGCGTCGAAAAGACGCCCGCGTTTTCGACAATGTACACCGTCCCCCCATGGGCAGGGCGGGCGCGGACAAGCGACAGCACATCTCTAAGCGGCATGTTCAGCGCCGTGTTCGCCTCCCAGGCAGCGGAGAAAACAGGATGCGGTCCGTCCTTGGTTTCAGCAAGAATGTTGGCGCATGTGACAAAGTTCAGGATATCCTCACGGAGCAAGCCGACGGACTGGAGCAACTCATTGACGCTCTCTACAGATGCCATGTCCCAATCCCCGGGCACGGTCGCTTGCAATGCCGAAAGCAACAATCTTCCTGGAAGGGTCGACAAATCGAACGCGTGCGGGTCGCCCGCCACTTGCTGGGCAAAGAGCGGGAGGCGCATGTATGACGGGAGCGGGAAGTAGCCCAGGGCGGCGCCGACAAGGCCGACGGCGGCCTCAAGGCCATCGCGGTCGGCTTCGTACGCCGTTTGGACGAAGCGCTGGCCGCAAACCGCTTCGAACCAATGGTGTTTCTCGGCAAGGCGCGCGAAAAACCGCCCCCGTTCTTCCGCTTCTGCCTGGCGCCGTTCTTTGTTCGACATAAGCGGGACGCCGAAATAATGTTCGAGCAGTTCGACGAGTCCAACACCCGCAAACCTCGTCTGTCCAAGCTGTTTTTCAAAGTCGGAGAGCAGGACGCGGGAGACGTCTTTGCCGAAAAAGGCGGCGATCGACTCCCGCTCTTCCTTGGAGAACGACTGCAATGAAACCGCGCCGCCGACGCGGCCGAGCGACTCGTACTTGCGTTTCATTTCGGCAAACAGCCGCTTGAAGCCCGGTTCGGATCGGAAAAAGGCGGTCGCTTCTTTGACGGTGCTCACGTTTCGATCATCTCCCATTCTTTGTCATCGACCATGAGCTGTTTGACGCGCCCGTTCCAACGGTAATGAATGACGGTCACAAACGACGCATTGCGCGGACGGACGAGTTCGCAAATGGACAAAGCGGGCACGGTGTCGTAGTCGCCCCAAAGCGCCTGCGAGTTCATGATATAGTTAAAGCCAAGCTGTTCGACAAGGCCGAACAGGTTGCGGATGTTGTTTTCGTCAACGCCGGCGAACGCCTCGTCAAGGGAGATGATGTACGGGGCGTCATCGCCCGCTTCTTGGTAGCGCGAATACGCCGCGGCGAAAAGCGGAATGTACATCGCCATCGCCTTTTCCCCACCGCTGAATTGGTAAAAGCGGTGGTTCGTCAGCTCGCGTTTCGGCTCGTTTGTTTTTTCATAGTACAAAGTGAAGGAAAACCATTTCCGATAGTCGAGCACTTCTTTAATGATTTGATGGAGCGTGTTGCCTTGGCCGCGCTCTTCAAGCAATTCGCGGGCACGGGCGATTTTCGAGCGGAAATGGTTCGTCACCCGCTGCAAATCTTCCTCTTTCAACAGCCGTGAATCGATCCGCAATAGGCGCACCAATTCTTTCGTATCCAGCTCCGCTTCCGTCTCCGCCGTTTTTGGCTTCCATTGAATGGACAGCACGAGCCCTGACGACGTGTCAAGGCCGCCCATCAGCTTGTTCATCTCATTCACCCACCGCTCGGCGCGCTGGATGCGGCTGCGCAAAATGCGGCCGACTGATTTTAAAATGACGTCCTCATACAGCTCGCGGTCTTGTTCTTTCATATACTCGTGCTGCAAGACGATGTCGCGCTCCACTTCCGCCAGCACCGCAAACGGCGTGGCGCGCTCGCCTTTGTAGTCGAGGTAAATGACGTGCCGTTCTTGTTTCTCCCGCCAGTCCGCGGCTTTCATGGCCATCTCATCGTCTGGGGCAGCGGCGGTCCATTCGGGCTTCGTTTGTTCTTCCAGCGGCTCGAAGGACGCCCGGTATTCGGTCAAGTTGGACGACTCTTGGAAAAAGACGGTGTTCAGCCGCGCCAGAAGCGAGGAACGCGTCTCTTTCAACACCGCTTCATACCGTTGTTTCGCTTCTTTCGCTTGTTCCAAAAGGGAACGTGAACGATCAAGATCCACAAGCCCAAGCGCCGCTTCACGGGCAAACGACTTTTCCCACATCGCGGCGAGCTCGCGGGCGAACGCTTCCCGCTGCGCCCCTTTTTCCCGCTCTTCGACTAAGCGCATGAGCCGCTGTTCCGTCCGCGCCCGTTCGTTGACAAGGCGCGGAATTTCGCGGCGCAAAAACGCCAGTCGTTCTTGGATGCGGGCGATTTCGGCGCGAATGTCATCCGCCCCCATTTGCGCGAGCGTCCGTTCCATCTCCGCGATTCGCAAGGCGAGCCGCTCGGTTTCATCCCGAAGCCGATTTCGTTCGCCTTTCGCTTCGTCGATCTCCGTTTCCAGCGCCGCGAGCCGCTCGCGCTGTTGGGCGATCATCGCCTCGGTATGGCGCGTTTCGCGGTAAAGCACTTCGAGTTCGTGCACATGGCGGACGTACGATTTCATGGCGAGCTGGGCTTGTTCACAGCCGTCTAAAGTAAAGGCCAAATCGAGCTCGGCCGACTCGTCGTGGAGCTGTTGTTTGATTTGTTTCCATTCGCGCGCTAAGAGAGCGGCTTTTTCTTCTTGCCGCTTCCATTCCCGTTCTTTGCTTTCGGCTTGGCGGCGCGCTTCTTGCGCTTCGTCAAACGCGGTGCGCACATCGCGGTCCGATGGGAAGGACGCCAACCAGTCGGCGAGCGCTTGGATGGCCGCTTCCACCGCCTGATGCTCACCGCGCAGACGGTCGATCTCTTGCCCCACAGCGGCGATCTCGGCTTCCAGCGCCGCGATGTTCTCAAGCCGCCACCGTTCGCGCGCCGCACGGCCAATGAACATCGCCTTCGATCTCCGCGGCGCATGGCCGCGCACAAGGCCGAGCGAATAGCGCCCCGTTTCATCGATCGTCATGCCGCCTTCTTGTTCCACATCGGTGATCATGATGCTTCGGAGCACTTCGTCGATCCGTTCCATTGACACAGGGGCGTCTTTGTCGGGGCGCAAATAATCGGCGAGCGTATGCGCCATATGAGCCGGGTTCGGAGTGAGCACACGATCGCAGGCGACGTCAATCTCGCGAGCGGTAATGAGGGCGTCAAGCAGCCCCGCGTGTGAAAGCGCCGATTCGATCCGCTCGCGCACATCGTCAGGCACATCGTCGACAAATTCGACCGCGGCATAAAGCGGGACAAACGGAATGCCTTTCTCCTCCAACGCCAACCGGGCGGCGACGGTTTGTTCATCCCGTTCAGGTTCAGGGTCGCGTTGTTCCCGCCATTGACGCAGTTCGGCCTCGCGCTCTGCCCGTTTTTCTTCCAACAGACGGATGTCATGCTCGAGCCGCCATTTCTCATCCTTTTTCTTGCCGACGGCATCGTAATACGCTTGAACGAACGGGCGCTTCAAATCATCGAGCGAATACTGCTCATAGAGGGCGCCCATTTGTTGCAAAAACGCCTGAATGTCCGTTTCGGAAACGTCGATTCCTCCCTGCTCGACCCAGGCAAGCACGGCTTGTTCAAACCGCTCTTTCTCCTCTTCGAACAGCTCTTCCCATTTCCATTGCTGGTGGCGCCATTCGTCCATTTCCCGCCGCCTTTCGCCCGCCTCACTGCTCGCTTCTTCATAGCGCCGTTTCACCTCGTCATGCCTGCGCCAAAGGCGCGCCAGCCCCTCAAGCCGTTCGACATGACGATCGGCTTCCTGCTTCCAAGCGGCAAACGAAAACTCCTGCTGCTTTTGGCGATGGCGGTGAAAGTCGCCTTCGTTCGTTTCATGCAAGGGAAACGCTCCTTCTTCGGCATCCATGCGCAACTGCTCCAACTCATCTTCAAGCTTCTGCTCAAGGTCATCCAACCGCGCTTCCGATTCATCTAGGCGGCGGCGGTGCTGACGTTCCTGCCGTTCTTTTTCCGCAATCGTCTGCTCGTGCCGCTCCCGCCGCTCCTCTAGGCGCTGCCGTTCGGCTTTCAGCTGTTCATACTTTTCCGCCTGCTGAAACACTTCATGGCCAGCCAAGTCGATTTCGCGCGCTCGCAGCACGTCTTCCTCGCGGCCGAGGCGGGTGATGGACTCCTCAAGCTCATCAAGCGCCTTTCGCGTCTTTTCTTCTTCATCGTGAAGGCGGTGTTGCTCGGCAGCGAGCTGTTCCGCTTGTTTGACCGCTTTTACGTATTCTGCCGCCTTTTCGGCGATCATATATTCGTTGTACAGGCGGTACTGATCGCAAAGACGCTTCAACGCCCGCTCGTCGCGTTCGAGCTGCTCAAGCTGCTGCTTGGCTTGGTCCATGTTTTCAATCGTTTCGGATAAATGGCGGAGCTCGTCATCGGTCAACGGAGGCAGCGAGCTTTCCAAAATCTCATAAATCACCGTCGGCTTAAAGTCTTTCGACAGCTTCGGGCTGCGCAGTTGAATGAGCAGTTCGATCAATTCTTGAAACGCGTCGATCGTCTCAAAACGAAACACATGTTTGTTCACGAGCTCCATATACTCTTTTTGCGTCTCGACGACCGTCCCGCCCGCACCGAGCAATGCGGCGAGCTCGCGTTTCGTCAGCGGGATTTTTTCACCTGTTTTTTCTTGTTTATACAACTGAAGGTCATAGCCGATGCGGCGGTTGTCGAACATGACAAACCCCCAAAAGTCGAGGCTTTTTTGCCGCTTCGCGCGCAGGCCGATGCCCGTTGTGACGTATTGGTCGGATTCTTTCCGTTTATATTCTAAAAACAAATACCCCGTCCGCTCATCGCGATTGACGACGTCTTTTTCCCCAAGCAAGTAGTCTTCCATGCGCCGCGCCCGTGAACCGAACGGATCGAGGCGATCGGGCGTCTTCTTGCCGTCTAAAAGCACCGGGATCAAGCTTTGCATCGTCACCGACTTGCCCGCCCCGTTGCTTCCCCGCAACAGCAGCTTGCCGTCAGCGAAGTGAAAGTATTGCTCGTCGTAATACCAAAAATTAATCAGCCCCGCGCGATGAAGCACCCATGGATTCGCCATGTTCCTCCCCCTCTTTCGCGTCAAAATCATCTGGATACCGTCCCGACACCCGCCCGAGCAGCGGGTAAAGGACGATCATTCCGGTGCCGTGCTCCACATCGGCCATGCGCCATTCGTTGAGCGCCGCAAGCATTTCGCGGACAAGCTCGACAGCCGACATGTCGCGGTACGTTTTCCCCCACCCCGCCCCGTAACGGCGGCGGCAATCGGCAAGCCAGGCGGAAAATTGTTCAAACGTCAACCGGATGCGGCCGTATTCATCCGGCGGATATTCCCCAAGCCGCTCGCGCACCAAGGCAGAAAAATGAAGGATGATCTCCGACGTTCCTTTCTGGTCGGGAAATGTCGTGTACGGCGCCTGCCGTTCGGGAAGCGTCAACATGGCAGCATTTTTGTACAATTCATACCGAAACGGCGTATGCGCTTCGATATCGTCACGCAGCCGATGGCGGAAGTTGCGCAAGTAGTAAAAGTCTTGCTCGTCCCCTTCCGTCCGATGCACCGCCGGGGATAAAAACAGCTTCCGATACAGGCGATGGCGCCGATAATCTTGCGGCGAGGCTTTCCACTCCTCGGCGAGCAATTCGTCGATCGATTCATATTGCAACAAATCTTTCGGATACGTGCGCATAAAATAACGGGCGAGCACCGGCACTTCGTACAGCGCCTCTTCCTCCACATGCTGGGCGAACGCCTCAATCTCCCCATCCATCCGGCGGACGAGTCCGATTTGTTCCGCTGTCTTCAACACGCGGATGAGCGAGCGCCGATGCGAGTAGTTCGTCCAATCGACCGGTAGATCCCCCGGGTACATGGCGCGAATTTCTTCGCATACGTCAGAAAGCAAAAACTTTTCTTCCACCGTTTTTCCTTCCAAATACGCCATCAAGCAGCAAAACAGCGCATAGTCAAGCGGCTCTTGAAACGACTCGATGCCCATCCACGGCTCGGGATCGGCGGGAATTTTCTCGAGCTTGGCGAAATAGCGGTGGACGATGAGTCGATACCCAAACTTCTCCTCCACATACCGTTTCAACACATGTTCGCGCTCACGGACGAGCTGGTACAAATCCGGCTCTTGGTCGCGAATGATCCAAAACTGCTCAAACAGCGCGGCGAGCGCTTCTTTCGCCTTGTCGTCAAACGCCGTTTCCATCCTCACTCACCTCCCGAAAGCACATGAATTTCGTAGTTCGGCATCACGAGTTCCCCATCTTCTGCGCGAAGGCAAATCGTCCCCTCTTTGTTCACCACTTTGACCACCCACCCGTTTTCCGTCTTCATTGCTTGCCCCTCGCGCCCCATCGCTTTGGCGATCCAGCCGAGCAGCGTTTTCCGTACGTATGGGGTCACCTCAGGAAGGTCGGCAAGCACGATTTTTCCATCGGTCACAAGCTGTCTGAGCGCCGCTTCCTCGCGCGCTTTTTCTTCCAAATAGCGAAGGCGCGCTTCTTCTTTCTCCCGTTCTTTGTCTTCAATCGCCTGCGGCTTTTTCTTTTCCCCGTAATGGCGGACGCGCGGCTTCGTCACCCACTCGGCTGGCGGCTCGTCCCATACGTCGCGGTATATGTTGTCTGTCGCCCCGAAATCGGCCACGAGATGTTTCGTATGGAAGCAGCCGAATACGACCGCTGACAGGCAGTGCGCCTCTTCAATCGATTCAAGGCGGGAAAACCAGCGCGCCAAATGCAAGTAGTCGCCTTTGCGGCTGCGAAAATGATGATGCCGCTCGCCAAGCCGCTGCACGACGCGCGTCAGACGGCGAATCGCCTCATTCGTCTGGTATTGCAAAAACGAAAGCTCGCTCTCGCGCCCGTCGCGGCCTAAAAACCATTCGCACAGGCTGCGCCACGTCTCCCATTTTTCTTCAATCTGCACAGCGCGCGGCGGCGGCGCATCGGCAAAGCGCGGGATCGACCGCTCATAGTCGACGACACGCTCGATGAACTGCCGAACCCCTTCTTCCGGCAGATCTTCAAGCAATTGTTCAATCTGCATCGACGTTTTTTGCAAGGCGACGATAAAATCGCGCAAGTACGCCGTAAACTGCTCTTTATAGACGAGAAACGACTCGGACGTCATCCGCTCTTCCAAGTTTTCACTGTGCAAATAAGCGATATAGTCAGCGGAATTTTGGATGATTTTCTTAAAATAATCGAACGTCTCTTCCCATACTTGATGCATTTCATCCGCTTGTTCTTGAAAATCAGAAGCGATGATCGCCTCCATGCGGGAAAGAGATGCATACAAACGGTCGAACCGTGTTTTCTCGAGGGACCCTCCGAACGAATCCCCGAGCTGCTCAAGGGTACGGATCATCCGCTCGATCTCCACCGTGTACGGGCTGCATTGGTAGCGAAACCGCTTTTTCTTAAACTCTTCAATCGTCCGGACATGGGACGTCTCTTGGCGGGCGATCAAGTTGTTCCATTTGACGAGCTGGTCGAGGTCTTGCTGCAAGTCATCTTCCGTGTAATCGGCAAACTCCTCGTGCTGCTTTAAAAAGGCGTACACTTCTTCCGGAAACAAAAATTGGCGCATCCGCTCGTGCTGGATGTAGAAATAGCGCAAAATCGCCCGGTAGCGGTGCGCGTTTTCCGTCGATAAATATTTGGTTTCGACAATGGGCTTGAGCCATGTGGCGTCCATTTCCGTCCACCTTTGCTTCGGTTTTTTCCTATGTTTATTGTAACGATTCTCTCCGCTCTTTTTCTAGCAAAAACCGTTTTCCTATTTTTTCTCGCCATCGGCGCGCGTTTTTTGTAAAATAGAGGGGAAAAGGAGGTGAAACGAATGGAAGCGTTGCTGCGGGAAATTTTGCATGAAGTGAAAGCGACGCGCGCGGCGGTCGAATCGCTCGAGCAACGGGTTGGCGCCTTGGAGGGGCAAGTGGCCCAGCTCAATGAACGAACAGGTGCTCTTGAAGCTCAAATGACCAAGCTGAATGAGCGCACGAGCGTTCTCGAACGCCAGGTCGCACAGCTTAACGAACGAACAAGCGCCCTTGAGCAGCAGTTCACTCAGTTGAATGAGCGGACAAGCAACCTTGAGCACCAAGTTGCTCATCTCAACGAACGCATGGGCACTATCGAACATCAAGTCGCCCAACTCAACGAACGCATGGGCACTATCGAACATCAAGTCGCCCAACTCAACGAACGCATGGGCACTGTCGAACATCAAGTCGCCCAACTGAACGAGCAGACGACCACGCTTGCGCAACAAATCGACTTGCTGGATGAGCGCACGAATGAAACGAAGGCGATCGTTGAAGCGCTCCGCCATGGGCAAGAAGTGCTGACCGCCAAATACGAGGCGATGGCGCACGACCTTCACCATATGAAAGGCGACCTCACCCATATCACATCCATCCTCGAAGACAAAGTGCTGCCTGCCCTCGCCGAACATGAAGCGGGACTGCACGTCTTGAACGCCCGCGTTTTCAAAACGGAAAGCACCCTTCATCGCCTTGTTCATGCCTAATGCGTTCCCCATAAAAAACGTTCCACACGGATTCCTTTTTCACCCGGCAGCCGTGGGCTGCCGTTTTTTTTGTTCACGTGTCGATCCGTTCGTCTTCGCCATGGAGCCTGCCAACCTTTCGATCAACGGCGCGGGGGAATGCATAGCCAGCATGTTGATGGATAAACGGCGGGCTTGTTCGGACATCTCGAATTCGGAGCATTCTGAAGGATTCGCCAGCATTCCGGAGCATTTTTTAGGATCAAGGAGGAGAGGGCCATCATCACCGCGAGAGCAGGCGAGAGGCAAACATATCGGCTGATACCAAATTTGCCAGTTGCACCCAAATTGCGGTATCCTTTGTTTGTGACGCTTTTTCATCCCCTCCGCGTCTTGTTGCCGCCTTTTTTCATCCCCCTTTATTTGTATGACAACAGCCGAAAAAGGAGGAATTGTGTTGCGAAAATGGATTCGATCTTTGCTCGCTGTCGGGCTTGTGTTTGGGTTAGCGGCCTGCAGCGAAACGAGTGATGCGAAAGGGAAAATCGTCATTAGCGGGAAGAAGTTTACCGAGCAGGTGATTTTGACGCATTTGTTGGCCGAATATGTGAAAGCCCATACGGATTTGGATGTTGAAGTGAAAGACAGTTTAGGCGGCGCGTTTATGTTGCAGCAGGCCATTGAAAATGGCGATGTCGACATGTATGTCGAGTACACAGGGACAGGGTATTTGAACATTTTAAAACAGCCGTACGACCCCAAAAAGACGCCCGAACAAATCTACAATGAAACGAAGAAATTATATAAGAAAAAATACAACATCGCTTGGCTCAAACCACTCGGATTTAACAACACCTACGCCTTGGCGTTGCGCAAGGATCTTGCCGAGAAACTTGGGGTGAAAACGCACTCCGATTTGGCCAAACACTCGTCCTCCCTCACCTTCGGGTCGGACGCCGAGTTTTTTGAGCGAAGCGACGGCTATGATGGGCTTGTCGATGCGTACGGATTTCAGTTCAAGAAAAAAGTGACGATCGATCCAGACCTGCAATACGAAGCGGCGAAAAACGGGGAGATTGACGTCATCACCGCCTATACGACTGATGCAAGAATCAAAAAATATGATTTGGTCGTGCTAAAAGATGATAAGAACTACTTCCCGCCATACCACGCCGTGCCGATCATCCGCCAGGAAGTGCTCGATGCCAATCCCGGGCTTGAGGAGAAACTGAACAAGTTGGCCAACATTTTGACCGATGAAAAGATGATGGAACTCAACGGCCAAGTGAACTTGGAAGGAAAACAGCCACGTGAGGTGGCAATCAACTTTTTGAAATCGGAAGGACTGATCGACTAGAAAGCGAGGAATGTCAATGATTCGGTTTGAAAACGTGACGAAACAGTATGAGGACGGCTTTGTCGCCTTAAAAAATATGAATCTTGAAATCCGCAAAGGTGAGCTTGTCGCCTTGATCGGGCCGAGCGGGTGCGGAAAAACGACGACGATGCGGATGATCAACCGCTTGATCGAGCCGACATCGGGCAAAGTGTACATCGACGGGCAAGACATTTCCGAGCTCGACCCGGTTGAACTGCGGCGCAACATCGGCTACGTCATCCAGCAAATCGGCTTGTTTCCGCACATGACGATCGCGGAAAACATCGCGCTCGTGCCGAAGTTGAAAAAGTGGGAAAAACACGCCTATGAAAAGCGGGTGGATGAGCTGCTTGAGCTCGTCGGATTGGATCCGGCGACGTTTAAGCACCGCTACCCGTCAGAGCTCAGCGGCGGCCAGCAGCAGCGCGTCGGCGTCGTCCGCGCCTTGGCGGCTGAACCGAATATCATTTTGATGGATGAACCGTTCAGCGCTCTTGACCCGATCAGCCGCGAGCAGCTGCAAGATGACATCGTCCGCCTGCAAGAAGAGATTCAAAAAACAATCGTCTTTGTCACCCACGATATGGATGAAGCCATTAAAATCGCCGATCGGATCGCCTTGATGAAGGACGGGGAAATCGTCCAATTTGCGACGCCCGACCAAATGCTCCGGCGGCCGGCGAACTCGTTCGTCCGCGAGTTTATCGGCGAAGACCGGCTGCGGACCCGCCAGACGGCCGTGCCGACGGCGGAAGATTTAATGTCGGCGGACGTCGCGACGATCTCGCCGCGCCGCGGTTTGGCCGAGGCATTCCGATTGATGAAAGCGAAAAAAGTCGACAGCCTGGTCGTGGTCGATAAAAAGCAGGCCTTTCTCGGCATCGTGACGCTGAAACAAATCGAGGAGCGCTATCGGGAAGAGCATTTGTTAGTCGCCGACATCGCCGATTACGATGTGACGACGTTGGCGAAAGAAGCGGACGTCACGAACGTCGCCGCTCTGTTCCAAGACCCTGATGTGCGCATCATTCCGGTGCTCGATGGCGACCGTCTTATCGGGGGGATTACGCGCTCGAGCATGATGCGCGCACTCGCGGAGTGGACGTTTCAGCAACACGCATAACGGGCAACGGAACATGCGCAGGCAAATCACAGCCGGAAAACTCGATGCCGCAATCGCCTCGCTTGAACAACATGCCTCATGTTGAAAAGGAAAAATGGCCTCGAGCGGTTTGTCAACGGAATTCGTTCTGCTTGCGAATAAAAAGGGATGACCGTTTTTATCTGAACTTCTCACGACGAAGCAGCAGCCATCCGCTGCCGCTTTTTCCGCCAAGGAGGGATACGATGGAATTGTTGCAGACGTTGATCGAACGAAAGAATGATATTTGGATCGCCTTTCAAGAGCATGTGCTCTTATCCGCTATCGCCATGGGCATTGCGATCGTCATCGCCGTGCCGCTCGGCGTCGCATTGACGCGGCATCGCAAACTCGCCGAGCCGATCATTGGCGTGGCCGCCATCATTCAGACGATTCCGAGCCTGGCGTTGCTTGGGTTTATGCTTCCGATTTTCGGCATCGGCAAACTGCCGGCGATCATCGCGTTGACGCTGTACGCCTTGCTTCCGATTTTGCGCAACACGTACACCGGCATTCTCGGCGTCGACCCGGCGCTGGTGGACGCTGGCCGGGGGATGGGGATGACATCGCGGCAAATTTTATGGATGGTTGAACTTCCTCTCTCGCTTCCCGTCATTATGGCTGGCGTGCGCACGGCAACGGTGCTGACGATCGGCGTCGCCGCCTTGGCGACCTTCATCGGCGCTGGCGGGCTTGGCGACTTGATCGACCGCGGCTTGCGCATCGCCGACAAAAACTTGATTTTAGCCGGCGCCATCCCCGCAGCGATCTTAGCGATTGCCTTTGACTGGCTGCTGCGCAAAGTCGAAAAGAAAGTGACGCCAAAAGGGTTTTGACAGGCCACCAGATGTTGACTTCTTCCATACGCTTCAGGCAACCAACAAACACAGTGGCCCTGACGCAAAACTTCCTAAGATGGAAGCCGTCTTGAAAAAGGTGTCCTCCAACAACTATTGTTGAGCTGATTTTTCATTCAATCACCAGCCTTCTAGGCATGAATATGCCCCATTAAGGCACGCGTATTTTCACTGAAACAAGTTCCTTGGAGAATTTTCTCTCCAAGGAACAGCTCCAAGATATAAGCCACTAAACTTGAGTATGGTCTGTAGATGAGCAAATTCACTAACATAAATAACATAAATTGACAACCAAACAAAAAAGGGGTTCATCACCAAAAGATGTACTTGACTTTTAAAGATAAACATGATAGCAATGTTGCTCAAAGAGATGTGTGGTATAAAAAGGAAAAATGCTATTTTGATTGTCTTTATCATAATCGTCTTTCTTTGTCAAGTACACTTTGTGGTGAAGAGCCAAATGTGGCTCTTCACCAAAAGTTGTACTTGATTTTTTCTGAACATNNGGAAACCGTATTGCTTGTCAAGTACATGTTGTGGTGAAGAGCCAGCAAATGAACGTTTTGGAAAAATCAAACCGCTTTTTGCCGTTTCTTTTCACGCAAAATTTCAGACTTAATCAAATTTTATACATCATTACTTCGTTTATAATGTGGGCTTTCATTGAAACAGAATTGTTAAAAACTTGTGAATAACTTGGTGTCTAAACTTTTATTAATTTCAATATTTTTTGTTTTTATTGATTCTTTAATGGTGCCTGAGGAATCAAAAACTTCCATTTGTATCATTATTCCAGTGTTTGGCTCTATATTTAATTTGAAAGTTTTTGCGTTATATCGTTTTGAATACTCACTATTCAGTTTACCTTCTATTACTACCGTCTTGACTCCTGCTATATTTTCCTGCCCTGTGATATCCCATCGTGCATCATCTGCTAAAAGTCCCATTGCTATATCTTCTGGAAATAAAGAAGTCTTCGCTATTCCCATATAGGACGGATCTATTCTGTGTATGTAGGCTTTTTCTCCATCTACTGTAGTAATCCGTTCATGGATGGTCGTGTTTTTTAAATAATTACGTTCCTTTTCACTCACTTTTCCTACTTTTACGATAGTTTTTATAGGAACATTGCTTTTAGTAACACTATTCGTTTGATAATCACTAGAACCACTATTGTAATTAATCAAATTTTCTCCATCATATACGCTCACTTCATAGCCTGGTTCAGCTGCAGTAGTTATACCATTCTTATTTTCCTTAGCCAGTCCGCGAACTTTTTCATAAGATTTGGGGCTGTCAGAAAGATCTGTTTGATAATCTACACTGATATGAAAATTACCTGATTCACTAAAATATTCAAACGATCCTTTTGCTGTTTTATAATGATCAATAGAATTTAACATCAAGGTTTGAATTTTAGTTTTTTGTTCATCTGTATTTTGCACTTTTACTTTTTGAATATTTGCGCTTGCCTGAGCCACGTTGTCTTGGCTTCCAGCAATATCTGTACCATTATATACCACTAATGAAACGGCTAATACCACACTAGCAACTCCAGCAATCAAAAATTTTTTCTTCAAAGCACTCACCCCTAATTAATAAGTAATTTTTGTAGCATCTGCTCCCACATTTCCTAACTTGGTAGTTAAAGATGTGTTAATTACAATCATATGATTCCACTCTTTATGGGTTTTAAGAAAATTCCAACCACCAGGTGCTGTATTTTGATTAATATACACAATACCGCCAAACTCATCTATTTGATAAGCTGTTCTTGGATTTGTAAAATCTTTATTGTTTAAGTAGACATAATGAGCGGCATTTTTGTCGTGTGCATAAAATCCCCAAATATACGCATAATCAGTATCAAAGCCATTAACGGTTGCCGAAACGATCCGATAATCATTGTAGTATCCAGAACCTGTCTTGTAGGTCCAATTTCCCTTTTGTTCACAGTATCCAGGGGCACTGCTTAAAGCATCATTATCAACGATATCAGTAGCTGCAAAAGTATTAGTTGAGAAGAAAGTGAATCCCATAACTAGCGAAAGAATAGATAAATAACCTTTTTTGAACATAAAATCCCCTCCCTTGTTCGATTTTTTATGATTCCTAATACTATAAAATGTAAATCAAAACGATCATTTTTTCACCGCCAACTTGTGTCGGAACCCCGCCATTTTTTGACGGTGCGCCCGCCAATTTTGGCGGACTAGACAAAAACGCCCTCATCCATCCGATGAGGACGTTAACAACATATAATGCTCTGGAATGAGTCCCAATTGTTTTGCTTTTTCCACCGCTTCTATCCGAGAAGATACACATAATTTTGAAAAAATACGCGATAGCTGTCTTTCTAGGCTCCGCTGGCTCATGCAGTGCTTTCTTGCAATCTCTTTATTGCTTAAACCGTTGGCAACCTCTATCAATATATTTTGTTCAAACATGTCGAGCGCGATATGTTCCTCCTCTTCTTCCATCCTAGCTTTCACTTCGAAAAGCCGCAGCTGGCGCAGTACATGCACAGGAATAACCGCCTCATCTCTTAACGCACAGCGAATCGCCGTCACTAATTGCTCGCTTGATGCGGTTTTACTGACAAAGCCTGTAATGCCTGATTCAATGAAATAATTTAAAAAAGGAACAATATCATATCCGGTATAGATGACAATTTTCGCATTTGGCTGTTTTTGGAGAATCCGCCTGCTTAATTCGATACCGCTCATATCCGGCATACGCCAATCAAGCAAAAACACATCATATGTACGTTGTTCCATCATCTGTTCCGCTTCTGTGCCAGATGTAACAAGTTCTACTTGGAAATCTTGTTCGCTCTCGAGCATATTCTTTGTCCCTTCACCAACAAGGCGATGATCATCGACAACCAAAATGTGAATCATCTAGTCATTTCTCTCCTTCCTATGCTTATAATGGAATGGTGATCCGTATATCTAGCCCCTCGCCAAGTTGTGATGTCATCTCGCAAGTTCCACCTAAGCCTTGCACACGCTCTTTTATGCCAAACAAACCAAGCTTTCCATCATAATGATTTAATTTTTTCATGTCTATACCTATACCATTGTCAACATAATGAAGTTGAACTTCCTCATTTTGAGTCTCCAATGTTAGTTGAATATACGATGCCTGCGAATGTTTCAGCGCATTGTTTAATAATTCTTGGATCATCCGATATATTGCAAGTTCTCGTTCTTCATCTAATTTGGTTGATACATGAATATTCCACTCCACTTTGATATTTGAACGCAAATGAAATCTTCTGATTAATTCGGCTAATGCTTCTCTTAATCCGACTTGTTCCAAAAACGGCGGTCTTAATTCATGGCACGTTTCTCTTGTTACATCAATCATATCTACGATTTCTTCTTCGATGTCGTTTAGCTGCTTTTTCATTTCTTCCATACGCATATTTTGAAAGCGCAAGCTCTCCACTTTTCGTTTTAAAACAATTAAATCTTGAAGAATCGTATCGTGCAAGTCAATGGCTAACTTTCTTCTTTCCTTTTCCGACCATTGAAAGATCAAACGAGTGAGCCAAACAGAATGGCTTCTTTCCTTTAAATTGTCTAACTCTTTGATGAAATCCTCTACTTTTAACATATTTTCAATCGTGACGCTGGCATAATAGACAATGGTGGATAACCAATCTTTTTGTTCTGCCCGAAATGGAATGGGATGTTTCTTTTTTCCTATCAATAGTAAAGGACTTTGTCGGAATGAGCCTACAAAAACCGCAAACAAACGCTTATTTTCAATCATTTTTCCAATCGAAAGTGGTTGACCATCCATCTTTTTGATTAACTTCATCCACTCTTTTTCATCGCAATGAAAAGGGGCTTGCCTATTTTGGACCGCCAATTGTACAAAAGCCAGATTCTCTATATCTAATACTTCCCTCACTTCTTTTTCCAAGCATTGGATGACTTCTTGCATATTTCTTTGTTTTTTTAATGCTTCACCGATTCGATATATACTTTCTTGATAAAAGTTTTTTTGTACATATAACTTCGTTCTTAATGTTCGATCAAAATATCCTTTTGAATAGAGAACAAGGATATTGATTACATAAATCAGTAAAAACAACAAAGTGAGTTCAGCAAATCTCCTTGCTTCATGAACAAATTTGGCATAAAGCAATGTAACAAGAAAAGCCGGAAATAATGATAAAAGAGCATAGTATACAAAGTGATTGATGGAAAACTGCAATCGAAATAGCCGATCCGTACAAATCAAATAAAGAAAGACGGAAGGCAACACAAAAAACGAAGTAACGGTTAATTCAGCTGGTAGTACCCATTTTCCAATGATTAGAACGGGGAGATCATAAAATAAAACAAATGGTGCGGCAGATAGCCCAATTGCGAAAAACACCCCTTTAACCGTATGTCGCTGTTCATCTTTTTTAAAATAAACGAATCCTTTTCCTAACAAAGCGAGAATGATGACCATGTTGATAAAAAATGTCGTCAATAGCACTTCCGCTTCACTTATCGAACGAAACGATAAAGACTCGAGTGAGACAACAAACATCAAAAAGTTAAACCCATAAAGGGAAAAGACAATTTTTTTCGCAAACCACACTTTCTTTTCTTTTTCAAAATAATGATAAACGAAATGCAAAAAGACGGCAGGCAATATGAAAAATATACCGTTAAATATTTGCCGCCCAAACGGCGCATATTTCGCTGATAAGCTGGCATTGATATAACAAATCCCTGTCAATAATAAAAAATAGATCAGCACGGTTGCCGATTTGTCATTCGGCCGCAGACGAAGCAAAAAAATGCTTAAACTAATAGCGAATAGAAAAAAACCCGCCGGTAAGGCAATATAATACAGCCATTGTTCCGTTCCATGCGATTGATAGTCAACCTTCAATGTTTGGATTTGATTTTCTCTCTGAATCGTTATTGTTTTCGCTTGTTCAATTGTTTTGTATTCCCGGACAGTAAAATGGGAGAGCGGAGGCTTTCCATCCACTTTCAGCACTTGATCATTAATATGAATACCATGTTTTTTTGCCCAACCAAACTCGTAAATATCATTAACAATAATATCACCATTCTTGTTTTCTACTACATCCATGCCGATCAATGGATGCCTAACATTTAAAATGGTTAAATATAGTGCTGCAATCAAAGCAACAATCATCGCAATGACTGCTCGATTCATCGTTATCTACTTCCAATATCCAAGCGGCTCCGTCGATTCACTAAATACCTTTACAACCGCTTTTACCTCTAACTCACTTAAACCGATCAAGCTCACCGTACCATTTTGTAATTTTTCGATGACTTCTGGATGTTCTACTAAAAAGCGAATGATTTCTTGCATCGCAGATCTCCCTCCAACATTACAAAATCATTGTTTTCAGTACGGATTTGTACCTATCGTCTACATCCAGTTTCTCGATTTCTTGCAAAGCCTTTTCCTTGTAAATCTGGCTTATCACTTTAGCATAATAAAACGCTCCTTCCTGTTCCATTTGCTGAAGTGCTTTTTCTTTTTGGACATACATCCGATCGTAGTCTATATCGTTGTTGAAATACTGCTTCCACAAGTTATTTTGTTTGCTTTCTAGCATATACAAAATCGGAAGCGACTTTTTCTTTGCTTGAATATCCGCTTTTTTATCCCAGTTGTATAGCGCATCAAGATCATTGTCGATTTGTGCTGCAATGCCGATGTAGCGAGCATATGTTTCAATCGCTGCGATGTCCTCTTTTCCTGCTAATAATGCTCCGATGACACAAGCCATCGCAACAAGAGAGCCTGATTTTTTCTCTACCATTTTTAAATAATCTGCCTCTGTTTGTACGTCACACCCCACATCAAGCTGTTGTCCGTGTACACTTTGCAACAAGCAAGACGTAACATATGACAGTGCCTTTAATTTTTTATTACTAGAAATCGGTACATTCGCAATCGCTTGCTGACCAAGCAGCAAGAACCCGATCGCAATATGAAGAGGAATAGCTGTATCCTCGAAACGATCTTGATCGACTATATCATCAAATAAATCCCCAGCAATCACGATCAATTCAATAGCCGCTGCGATATATGTTGAGTGATCTCCTTGTATCGAAAACAAGTCATAATGCAAATAAGCCAACCGCCCAAACAACAAATCGCTCCCTTTCATATGTTGCTCGATTGCCACGAGCATGTGCGCTTTCAGTTGTGGTTCCGACACCAATTGTTCCACGATTTCTTTCATTTGTTTCGCTATTTTTTTCTTTTTCACTCATCCTATCGCACCTTGAACAAATATTTACAAATAATATTGGACAAATTCAATGAAATTCCTTCCTGAAAAATAAAAAGACTTGTCCAAGATTGTGACAAGTCTGGTAAAAAACATCATCCATGTGTTCTTTTGGCTCTTCACCACAACATGTACTTGACAAGCAATACGGTTNNGTATGTTCAGAAAAAATCAAGTACAACTTTTGGTGAAGAGCCATTCTTTTCTTATAAAAACATTAGATTGAGTCATTAATATGAGAACAGCACGGATCTAACAGTCCTATTCTTGCGCTTATGCCAGTCAAGAACCGCCTAGCATGTTCCCATTATGAAAGGAGAATGAACATGGAAGAGTATATGTTAGAAACCCGTCATATAAGCAAAGCGTTTGGGAAACAACTCGCGGTGGATGATGTATCCATAAAAGTCAAGAAACATACCATTTATGGATTGCTCGGGCCAAATGGAGCGGGAAAATCCACTCTTTTAAAAATGCTGACAGGGCTGTTGCGTCCCACAAAAGGGGAAATCGTCATCAACGGCCATCCTTGGAGCAGAAAAGTCCTGAAAGATATCGGCGCACTGATCGAATCCCCGGCTCTTTACGGCAATTTAACAGCCTATGAGAATTTACTCGTTCACGCCAAATTGCTTCATTTGCCCGACTCGCGAATCCAAGAAGTTTTGAACATCGTCGGCTTAGAAAATACGGGGAAAAAGAAAGCATCTCAATTTTCCCTTGGCATGAAGCAAAGGCTAGGAATTGCCAAAGCTCTTTTAAACCATCCAAAACTGCTCATTCTCGACGAACCGACAAATGGCTTGGACCCATTAGGCATCCAGGACTTGCGAACACTCATTAAATCGTTTGCCGAAAACGGGATCACCGTCATCCTATCGAGCCATATTTTGTCCGAAGTCAAACAATTAGCCGATTACATTGGCATTATTCAAAACGGAAAACTCAGGTACGAGGGGAAAATAGACGAGAGTCAAGATCTCGAAAAACTCTTCATCGATGTTGTGAACAAGCAATGAAGGAGGATGGGAGTCATGCTCAATATGTTCCAGTCAGAACACTTAAAATACAAGCGAACGTTTGCCAAAAAACTTATATTCATCGCTCCGCTTTTCTTTGTCCTGTATGCCATGATCACCATGCCAACCATGAATTCAACGCGCCATTATTTTGAATACACGGTATTTAATTGGTGGCCGTTGATTTTTGTTCCCATTGGAACGGCCTTGACTGCTTCCCTTTCAGTGTCAAGGGAGAAAAAGTCCGGAAACGATAAAGCGCTGCGTTGTCTCGACATTAGCATTGTGCGTCTATGGTGGAGCAAAATCGCCGTCATCGCCTATTATATGTTGCTCTCCACTATCGAGCTGATCGTCCTGCTTGTTTTATTGAAATGGTTTTTGCCCAACAGCCTCTCATCCGCTACTGTCGCGGTGTTTGCCAGCTTGGTCATTTGGATGAGTTCTTTATCCTATATCCCGATCGGATTATTTATCGCCGAGCGGTTCGGGATGGCAGCCTCGATCCTTGTCAGTGTCATCGGCCTCGCCTTAGGGGTCGTCATGGCTGCACAGCCTTACTGGCTGTTCATTCCATGGAGCTGGGGAATGAGGATGATGTGCCCGATCGTCGGGGTTCATCCGAACGGCGTTCCTTTGGAAAAAGGGAATTCGCTATTGGATCCTTCTGTCATTCCAATAGGCCTAACGACTGCCCTTGTCATGTTTCTGTTGCTATCTTTTCTGACCGCCGTTTGGTTTTCGCGAAAGGAAGTGCATTGACATGTCGTTTCTTCGCCTTCTGTCATCCGAATGGATCAAAACGAAACGCACAGCAGTTCGGATCATGGTCATCATCATACCAATCCTGTATCCGCTCTTTATGGTATGGTATTTTTCGCACTACCGACATTCCGTGTTTTGGCAGGTGAAAATCTACCAAGGTTTTTTCGAAGTGATGACCGTTTCCTTGCCGATCATCATCTCCTTGCTTACCGGACTGATGTCCTATCAAGAAGAAAAAGCAGGAAATTTCATGAACATCTTGGCCGGCCCTGTATCCAAAATCAAATGGTATGTTGGCAAACTCACGCTGCTCATCTTCATCGCATGCGCGGATATCTTGCTGGCGACGATGGTTATGCTCTTTGGAATGAAATACGTACTCAACGTCGCGCCCATTCATGATCACTTATTTTTGCAAGGAGCCATGCTCTCGATCGTGGGCTCACTGATCCTTTTTTCCTTGCATCTGTTCATCAGCCTTGCCTTTGGAATGGGAGCATCGATTGCCATCGGGAGCGGCGGATTTCTCATTTCCGCCCTTATTGGCGCAACGTCCTTAGGCGATCATATATGGAGCTATGTTCCTTGGGCTTGGGGTGTTCGCCTCTCACAATTTCCGATTTTGATGATGCCCGAAGTAAAGCAAGCATTGGGGGCGCAGTTGTTCAATTCCTATTCGCTATCATTGTGGGAAGGGATGGCCTATGCCCTTCTAGGCTTTATCATCGTGACCATCATCGGTTCAGTCTGGTTTCATCGTTGGGAAGGAAATAAACCACATGAATGAACCCCCGTGGTTCTCTTTCAATGGGATGTTCAAAAAGGAGGGGCCGAAAAGCCTTGATAAATCAACATTTCTAGAGGGAGGTTTTAGAGTGGCGATGAAAAACTTCCTCTTACCCCTCATGTTGATCGGGATCCTCTTTATAGGAGGTTGTTCACTTGTCAGCGACTTAAAAAAGACAGCAACAAAAAATATGGAGATCGATCGGAAATTGCCAAAATATGAGTTGAACAAAGACAATTTGCAAGACATTCACTATCAAGACCGAACGTACATCATTCAGGCAGCAAAAGTAGATCGACATCAATTGCACAAACCAATCGGGAAAGTAGCGGAGACGATCACCATCAATGAGCATCATCAAATTTTGAGCAAAAAAGAACTGCGAAAGATTGAAATCATTCCCGATCAAAAAGACGAAAAACGAACTCACTTAAACTTCGGATGGGTTTACAGCATCAAAGGTGTAAATCCGGACGAAGAAGTGGCTGTTACGGTGAACCACCAATTTCTCATTGCGAAAAGAAAATAGAGGCTCAGAGATGGGCTAGGGAAATCGGAATCTCCCTAGCCGCCTTCCGTTCTCTACAACAGCGGAAAAGCCATGAGATGGAATGATCAATCAGCCAGCTCCTGAATATAAAATTCAACGGTCGCGCCGCCTTTTTCGTTGTTGTATGCCCAAATTTCACCGCCATGATGATTGACAATTCGTTTGGCAATATACAGCCCTAATCCAACATGATGTTTATACTGCTGATCTTGGTAAAAAGGCTGGAACAACAACGACGTATCGCTTTCTTTAAACCCCGTTCCAGTATCGGAACAGCGAAAATAGATTTTACGCTCATCCCCCTCTTTTTCATCATGCACTTCCAACTTGATTTCTCCGCTTTTGGTAAACCGCAAGCTATTGTATAAAATATTGTCCAACACTCTCATTAACATCGCTTCATCAAGGATGTAACATGATTTTTGCAAATTCACATCAAAGCAAATATTTATCGATTTTTGATGATAAACCATTGTTGTGATCTCTCGTTTTTTCTCATCAAGAATTTGCCTTACATCCACTTCTTTTGCATTCAGTGAGAAGTGGTCATTCTCCACTTTATAGAGCAACGACAAATTATCTGTCAACATGGTCATCTTCCCACAGTTTTTGCGAATAATCTCTAAATGGGGAGTGAGATCAAAGTGGTCCAACTTTCGCAAGTCTTGAATCAAATCAATTTGTCCTTGGATGACCGTCAACGGGGTTCGGATATCATGCGCGATCGATGATACCATCATTCTCCGTTCGTCATCGGTCTTGGCTAAACGTTCCACCATTTCTTTCAGCGCACTGATCATGGTATTAAAGGAATCCTGGATTTTCATAAATTCTTTTCTTTTCAACCCTGAGACTTGAAAATCAAAATCCCCGCTTGCAATGTGATCAGAAGCCTGAAGCAGCAACCTGACATTATGAAACAATGATTTGTACAGCCTTGATGTAAAGAAAATCAAATAGACAATAAAAAAGATCAACGGAGAAATAAGGAGCAAAGCATAAATCAACACGGCTCCGAAGCGATTTTGATTGTTAATGATAAACCCGAAAGGCGCTTTCAACACATACACCGCCTGAATGGCGTTATCATGTTGAACGGGAATGAACCGATACACATAGCTTCCTTTTACAATCTCACGGTTGATCACTTTGCTCATATCCACTTGACCGTCTACAATTCCGCGATCGCCATACAGATGCTTGCCGCTGATGTCTACAACTTCTCCTTTTATCTTTTCGCTGTAACGATGGATGGGAATGAGTCTCCCCTTGAAAATAGCTTCTTCGTTTTCTTTCACCTTTTTCTCAATCAAATCCAAATCTTTCACGAAATAATTGGTCGGTTTCACCACATGGTTGGTGGTTAATGTCATAATCAAATAGATTACGCATAAATAGGTAACGGCCGAAGAGATCACTGTTGCCAACACTACCTTCACAACCAACAAGTAAAAATCTCGTTTGATTGTTTTATCGTTTTTCATTGCTCACATCCCATTTATAGCCGAGCCCATATAATGTTTGAATATAAGAGGTTTCTGGATCGACGTCCTTGATTTTCTTTCGAATATTTTTAATGCTTTCTGCCACCGTGTCTAACTGGCTTTCAGAGTCAATCCCCCATACTCGTTCAAATATTCGTTCTTTCGAGAAAACGATCTTTTGGTTCAGCATCAACAACTTCACAATCTCATATTCTTTTTTTGTGAACGGCAATTTCTTTCCTTTACAAAAGACTTCATTAGCCAAAAGATCAATCGTAATATTTTTAGAACTCAAAAGATATCTCTCGTTCGAACGAATCCGTTCTTCCCTTCTTAAATGAGAATCAATTCTCGCCTTTAACTCCTTTAAGCTGAACGGCTTGGTGATGTAGTCATCCCCACCGATCGCCAGAGCTTGAACCTTATCTTCCTCCAGCGTTTTAGCACTAACAAATACAATAGGGTAATCAACCCGATCACGAATGATTGTACACAGCTCCATTCCGTCAATTCCTTCCATCATGATATCCAACACAATCAAATCAAAATCGTCGTTTATCATCTTCAACGCTTCTACACCGCTGTGGACCGTTTCTACCTGATAATGATGAAGCTCCAAATATTGCTTGATTGTGCAGCAAATATCTTCATCATCATCAACAAGCAAAATCTTCTTTTTGTTCATGTTTTGATCCCCCCATACAGTTGAATAACAAACTGATTTCATCCCCTATATCCTGAATCTCATGTCACCGATGCCTTGTTGATAGAGACATTTTCACATTCAAAATAGATTAAAATCATAAGATTTTTCTAATGTTTCGGTATGTACCTTTTGGAGAAGATCGTACCGAACTCTCTCAAAGCATGTCATGCTCTCTGTTGAAGGAAGAAATCAGCAAATCGGGCTATTTTGGTGCATGTGAAAACACGGGAACCCCCCACTTGCCTATAATGAATCCTTCCCATGATAGTGGGAGTGCACAAGAGGCGGTGTCGACTAAACAGATAGCATCTTTGTCTTTTCATGACAGCGCGTTCGAAAGCAGAGGGATGAGGGAATTCGAATTTGGCTTCAGGAAGAAAGAATAGCTGCACTGAAGCTCCCTGCACCTAAGGAGGATGCAGGGAGCTATTTTGGTTCACTCCATAATCCCATCTTTTGATTGTCCCATGAACACGGAAGCGGCACCTTCGCACAGTTGGTTGTTCAAGATGGCCACCCCCTCGCGAATTTCGACATTACACACATGACAGTCATTCTGCCGTAATATGGGTCATACCCGTAATCACCCCTTCATTCATCGAATATACTTCATGGCATAATGACTGAATGTCCACCTTGTTGTGAGACGTCAACAAAATGGTGCAGCCTCTTTTGTTTTCCTCCCGAATAATTTGGTACACTTGGTCCACCGATTTTTCATCCAAAGCATTCATCGGTTCATCGAGCAACATCAGCTGCGGCTTCTCCATGATGCACTGTGCAATGGCCAGTCTTTGTCTCATTCCAAGAGAGTACGCTTTCACCGGCCTTTTATCATGCGGATCCAACCCCACTCGCTCGATTGCCTCTTTTACCTCGCGCTCGCCGATTTTGTTTTGAATCATGGCTAAAAAATGCAAATTATCGAATCCTGAGTATTGTTCAAGGAAACCTGGTTTTTCCAACAAAACAGAAATATCGCTCGGAAAGGATACATCTTGGTGCAACGTCTGGCCGAATACCGCCACCGTGCCGCTGGACGGCTTCACAAGTCCGCTGATGACTCGGAATAACATCGTTTTTCCCGACCCGTTCGGCCCGACAAATCCATAAATCTTTCCTCTTTCCAACTCTAAGTTGATATTGCGCAAAACTTCCCTTGCTTTTATCGTTTTGGAAACATTGGATAAGACGATCGCCTTCATAATTGAAAACCTCCTACATATAATCCGCGTTCTTCACTCTCTTGATCGTCCAATACCCGAACGCAACGATCGACAAGAGCTCCACCATCAACGCCGACCAGAACATCGAGCTGCTCCGCACGAGATCCGCCATGCTGTAGTACAAAGGAATAAAAGGCGTTGGCATCTTGACACCCACAAAAAACAAAGCGAGAATGACAACATTCGCCAAGTGATGGGTTGCATACACGTTCAACAACATCCACACGCTGGCGTGCCAATACAAATTCACGGCGATGCCCACGAACATGAGCACGAGCGAACGGTCAAACGAAAACGCCATATGCGACACAAAGAGACCGAAGCCGCCAGCGATCAAAAACACCGACAAGACATACACCAATGTAAATAGAACACCTGCCAGCAGCCTAGCCATCGTGTACGACGTCGTATCCCTCAACAAAATGAACAGTTTATGTTCAAAATATTTATCCCGCTTTTTCCAAACGATTTGGAGCAACACCACATAGCCGAAGCAAATCATCAGCCAATACATCCAATTCGAGATCGTCACCGCTCCGAATAAGCGGGCGAACAACTCCGATAGGCATTGGGAAGAAAACGCCTCTGACCAGCTGGACATCAAAGTGCCCAACAGTGGGAACAGGAGGCAGGTGATGACAATTCTTTTGACATCCATTTTGATCAGGGTAAACTCCAAATCCATCGGTTTCATAACAGATCATCCTGAACATAATAGTTTTTTCGGCTTGACGAAAGGCAAATGAGATAGACTAACAGCAGCAGCACCACAATGAGAACGAGGATGGTCCAAACAGGAGCCGTCTGTTCACTTATGTAAAACAAATAAGGGAGCATGTGCACAGTGAACATATCCAATACAGCCAGTATGATGACGGCAGCGAAGGCGAAAAAGCGGTTCCCCCCAAAATCAATGAATGCGACAAACAACAATCCGTATATCGCGGTGACGAAAAAGTACATGACAAGAAAATAGAGAAACGAGCTTTTATCCCCACTATGCGGCACGTACAAAAAAGCCGCATGGGCGTTTGGCATATTAGGATAGATGACGTATTTCACAAACATTGTACATAATCCGCCTACTGCGGCAACCCAAAGAGACACGCCCCCCGCCAGAACGACGACCAACAACGCTTTATGCAGCCCGATTTGTCCCCGGGTGCGGTATCGTCTTAAAATCACCCACGCGTTCGTTTGAAGTGTTGAACCTAAAAGAAATAAAAAAACAGGCAGATGAAAAAACTCATACCGATAGAGCAAGATAAAATCTTTAAGGCTGTGCCATTTCCCCACTACCACCATTCCTAGCGGCAAGATGCTCACCACCATCAACAGAGCCATGACGCCCAAAATCATTTGGATAACGGTGCGATGCAACAGCAAATCTTGCCAAACAAAAAAAACAATCTGTCTAGAGAACATCTTCACTCTTCTTCACTCCATATGAAAATACCCCTACCGCGATCAACAATTGGAGGATAAACACGATGACGATTTTCCAATAGGACAATCCTTCCACTGGTTGTGAAGGGATTAAGAAATTAAACGGATCCCAGGCCAATTGGTTGGTAATGGTCAGCGCTGCCCAACAAACCATATAAATGATTTGTGGCATCAACGTGATCAAATACCGATTTTTCAAGAATAAAGAAAAGGCTAAACCGAGACAAACGTAGCCACCGGCAAACAACCCGCCAATGACATAATACGCGAGAACATACCAATAAGGGGAGATCTCCAATAAAGGAGAAAAAATGCTTTTCTTTTCCCCTTCAAATGAATTGTCCGGCAACGGCAACGTGCCATGGACCAATTGCCGATAAGCCTGGGAAAAGCTCGAATAATCCCAATGGTTCGTCAAAAGATTCACCAGCACAACTCCCAGCACAAGAGGAAGAAGGAATAAGAAGAAAGCGCTGATATAGGAAAACACAAATTTCCTTCGAAAATAGACTCCCCTTCCCATCCGTGTCAATTGATAATGAATATTTCCGCTCTTTCGCTCACGATCAATCGAATCTACCAATGGAATGGACAACAATAGTGGAAAAAGGAAGTAATATAAAGAAGAGAGTACGTTAAATCGGAAGCCTCCTAGACCAACCCATTCAAGGTGAGGCGATGCCAAGGCGGAAACATTAGGATTGTGGTGGTAAATTCGTTCAAACAGCTCCACATTTTCACGGTAATCTTTCACCCCCAACACGACAGCGCCAATGACGAGCAACAACAGGCAAGCTGCGCTGATATAAAAGTTCTTATTTTTCAGAAGTTTAAGCAATTCCATATACATACAATCATCTCCTAATTCTTCTGTTTAAGGACGGTCTTCTTCATTGAAATTGAAGAAGACCGTCCCTGACGAAGAAAACCTCTCTCTTGTCCAAGTTGACTGAACATATCTATAAAATCGATCAATTGTCGGGGTAAAATTTGCCTGCGATATCAACTGTAACGTAAGTGAAGGATGCATTTTCCGCCACTAATGAAACTTTTTTGCCAACAGCGCTTTGGTCGACAGTGAAATAACGCGTGTCATTATCGGTTACATTCAGCGCGGTTGGCGACACTTTCGTGGAGCCTTGCTGAATCCACATATTCGCTTTATAATCGCTCCCAACAACCGAATTTTCCACTTTGCTTTTACTGTTTGTCGCTTTATTGGCGCTTGCTAATTCTGTATCGGCTTGAAAACGAGGGAGAACCCCCGCATACGTCACATAAGATGCGGCGCTGACTCCCCCTACCACAATGAATGTGGTAGAAGCAAGCAAAGCAGCAACCATTTTACGTTTTTTCTTCATGATTCGATCCCCTCTCCCTTAATATATTTTAAAATAGGCTCTTCACCACAAAGTGTACTTGACAAAGAAAGACGATTATGATAGAGAAAATCAAAACAGCATTTTTCCTTTTTATACCACACGTCTCTTTGAGCAACATTGCTATCATGTTTGTCTTTAAAAGTCAAGTACATCTTTTGGTGATGAACCTTAAAATACAGGACCGGTCCCATGGGATATTATAACAAAAAAAAAAAAAAAAGAAGTAAATACGAAAAATTAAAACAAAATGGGTGCATCACTGTAACCTTGAATCGGTGATCAAGACGGGTTCACGCCCCCACAAGAAAATTTGATCAATCAACCAAATATTACATCTCGGTTCTTCACCTAATAGGTGAACATTCGAAATAGAGTAGAGGCCTCTGCATAATTGAGAGTTTCCCGGCATTTCGGGTACACTTCTATCACGGATTCAGGTGGAACGTACTTGACAAGCGAGGATAGTCTGGAGTCTCCGTGTCCGGAAAATCTGATGTACTGATTTTCCCTTGCAAGTGCAGAGAAGGCGTGTTCTGAGATAGCTTTGCTCTGCAAATCAAAAAAGAGCGCCCTAGTTTGTCGATTAGGGCGCTCTTTCTATTTTCTAAATGGTTCTCGCTTCGTTGCTTCTACTTCACCCCCACCGTCTGGCTTTGGCGAATGGCTTGGCGCAAGTCGTCCAAAATATCGTCGATCGCTTCGGTGCCGACAGACAGGCGCACAAGGCCTGGGGTGACGCCGGCGGACAGCTGTTCTTCCGGGGTCAGCTGCTCATGCGTCGTGCTGGCTGGGTGGATGATGAGCGATTTCGAATCGCCGATGTTGGCCAAATGCGAGAACAGCTTGACCGAGTCGATCAGTTTTTTGCCAGCTTCGACGCCGCCTTTGATTTCAAACGTGACGATCGCGCCCTGCCCATTCGGCAAATACTTTTTCGCCAGTTCATGCGACGGATGGCTCGGAAGCCCTGGGTAGTTGACCGATTCAACTGCTTCTTCCTCTTCTAAAAACTTGGCGACGGCAAGGGCGTTTTCGCTATGGCGCTGCATCCGCAAATGGAGCGTCTCCAACCCTTGCAAAAGCAAAAACGCGTTAAACGGCGACAGCGCCGCTCCTAAGTCGCGCAAGAGCTGGATGCGCGCTTTCGTGATGTACGCTGCTTCGCCGACGGCGTCCACATACACCAACCCGTGGTAGCTTGGGTCTGGCTCGGTGAACTCCGGAAACTTGCCGCTCCCTTTCCAGTCAAACTTGCCGCTGTCGACAATCACACCGCCGATCGAATTGCCGTGCCCGCCGATGAACTTTGTCGCTGAGTGGACGACGATGTCGGCGCCGAATTCAATCGGCCGCAACAAATAGGGGCTGGCCACCGTGTTGTCGACGATGAGCGGAATGGCGTGGCGATGGGCGATGTCGGCGACCGCTTCAATGTCAAGCACATCGTTTTTCGGGTTGCCGATCGTTTCCGCAAACAACGCTTTCGTTTTGTCGGTGATGGCCTTCTCAAAGTTTTCCGGGTCAGACGGATCGACAAACTTCACCGTAATGCCGAACTTGCGCAGCGTATGGGCGAACAAGTTGTACGTTCCGCCGTAAATGGACGACGACGAGACGATTTCATCGCCCGCCGAGGCGATGTTGATGATCGAATAAAACACCGCCGCCTGCCCCGATGACAGCGCAAGCGCTCCAATGCCGCCTTCAAGCGCCGCGATCCGTTTTTCGAACACGTCGTTCGTCGGGTTCATAATGCGAGTGTAAATGTATCCTTCCTCTTTCAAGCCAAATAAATTGGCTGCGTGCTCGCTGTCGCGGAATACATACGAGCTTGTTTGGTAAATCGGCACCGCCCGCGCGCCCGTTTCCGCATCCGGTTTTTGCCCGGCGTGGATGGCGAGCGTCTCCGGGCGGAAGGTTTGTTTATTGCTCATCGTTTCCTCTCCCCTTTTTGACCCTTCGAGATTTCATATCCTACTAAATCAATTGGTTTTTTCTTATAAAAAATCTATCATTCGATCACAACGTTTGTCAATTGTATTTTTTTAATATATAAGTTGAAACTTTGTTTTACATCCAGTAGAGCGCCCGCTGCATTCTATCAAAATGACTTGTTATGAAGGAAAACAGAATCGAACAATCGGAAAATCTTTATTGCAACTTATATAGTGCAAAAATTTTTATTGAAAACAGAGCCTGCCGGTGGGCAGGCCTCCTATTGTTTCATTATCGTTTTCCAATTTCCTCTACTAACAGCTTATTGACAAGCGGCGGATTCGCTTGTCCTTTCGTCGCTTTCATCACTTGGCCGACAAGGAAGCCGAGCGCGCGGTCTTTGCCGTTTTTATAGTCTTCGACCGACTGCGGGTTGGCGTCGAGCACTTCGAGCACAATTTTGCGCAACGCTCCTTCGTCGGAAATTTGCACGAGCCCTTTTTCTTTGACGATTTTCTCTGGGTCGCCGCCGTGTTCGACGAGTTCTTTGAACACTTTTTTCGCGATTTTCGACGAAATCGTGCCGTTTTGGATGAGTTTGATCATCCCAGCCAAACTTTCCGGCGTCAACGCGATGTCATGGAGCTCTTTTTGCTCGGCGTTTAAGTACCCGGATACTTCGACCATGAGCCAGTTCGACGCCAGTTTCGGATCGGCGCCGTTTGCGACCGTTGCTTCGAAGAAATCCGCCATTTCTTTGGTCAGCGTCAGCACTTTGGCGTCGTATTCCGGCAAGCCCCACTCCTCGATATACCGCTTCCGGCGGGCGTCAGGCAGCTCCGGAATCGAGGCGCGGACACGCTCTTTCCATTCGTCGTCAATATAGAGCATGACCAAGTCCGGCTCCGGGAAGTAGCGGTAGTCTTCCGATCCTTCTTTGACGCGCATGAGGACGGTCGTTTTCGTCGCTTCGTCAAAGCGCCGCGTTTCTTGGCGGATGACGCCGCCTGAAAGCAAAATTTTCTCCTGCCGCTTCGCCTCATACTCGAGCCCCATGCGGACGAAGTTGAACGAGTTTAAGTTTTTCAACTCCGTTTTCGTGCCGAATTGGTCCGATCCGATCGGGCGGAGCGAAATGTTGGCATCGCAGCGGAGCGATCCTTCTTCCATTTTGCAGTCGGAGACGCCCGTGTATTGGATGATCGCCTTTAATTTTTCCAAGTAGGCGTACGCCTCTTCCGGCGAGCGGATGTCTGGTTCGGAGACGATCTCGATGAGCGGCGTCCCTTGGCGGTTAAAATCCACGAGCGAATAGCCGTCGCCCGTATGCGTCAGCTTGCCGGCGTCTTCTTCCAAGTGAATGCGGGTGATGCCGATTTTTTTCTTTTTCCCGTTCACTTCGATTTCGATCCAGCCGTTTTTGCCAAGCGGCTGGTCGTATTGCGAAATTTGGTACGCTTTCGGGTTGTCCGGATAAAAGTAGTTTTTGCGGTCGAATTTCGTCTCGGTCGCGATTTCGCAGTTTAACGCCATCGCCGCTTTCATCGCAAACTCGACCGCCTGCCGGTTCAACACCGGCAGCACGCCCGGATACCCTAAGTCGATGACGTTCGTTTGCGTGTTCGGGGGCGCGCCGAACGCGTTCGGGCTGCTGGAGAAAATTTTCGATTTCGTTTTCAGCTCGACGTGCACCTCAAGTCCGATGACCGTTTCAAAGTTCATCACCTAACCCCCCCTTACAACACCGGTTTTTGCTTATGGTAGTCGGTCGCTTGTTCAAAAGCGTGGGCGACGCGGTAGACAGTGCTTTCATCAAAGTGCTTGCCGATGATTTGCAAGCCGACCGGCAAGCCATCGACAAAGCCGCACGGCACGGAAATGGCCGGCACGCCTGCCAAGTTGACTGGAATCGTTAAAATGTCGTTCATATACATCGTCAGCGGATCGTTCGTTTTCTCACCGATTTTAAACGCCGGTGTCGGTGTCGTCGGGCCGATGATGACGTCATATTGTTCAAAGACGTTCTCAAAATCTCGTTTGATCAATGTCCGCACTTTTTGCGCTTTTTTGTAATACGCATCGTAATAGCCCGAGCTTAACGCGAACGTCCCGAGCATAATGCGGCGCTTGACCTCCGCCCCAAACCCTTCGCTTCGCGTCAGTTTATACATATCGATCAAGTTTTTCGCGTTGTCCGTCCGGTAGCCGTAGCGGACGCCGTCAAAGCGAGCCAAGTTCGCTGATGCCTCGGACGAAGCGAGCAAATAGTACGTCGCGAGCGCATATTTCGAATGCGGCAGCGACACTTCTTCCCACGCCGCACCCAGCTTCTCAAGCACGGCAAGCGCCGCAAGCACCGACTGGCGCACGCCTTCATCGACGCCCTCACCTAAATATTCTTTCGGCACGGCGATTTTCAATCCTTTGATGTCCCCGGTCAACGCCTCCACATAGTTTGGCACCGGAACATTTGCCGATGTCGAATCCATCGGATCGACACCCGCTATCGCCTGCAATAAGTAGGCGTTGTCTTCGACCGTGCGCGTAATCGGGCCGATTTGGTCAAGCGACGAGGCAAACGCGACGAGGCCAAAGCGCGAGACGCGTCCGTACGTCGGCTTCAAGCCAACAACCCCGCAAAACGCCGCCGGCTGGCGGATCGAACCGCCCGTATCAGAACCTAAAGCAAACGGCACTTCGCCGGCCGCCACCGACGCCGCCGAACCGCCGCTCGAGCCGCCCGGAACGCGCTCTACGTCCCACGGGTTGCGCGTCAGCTGAAAGCCGGAGTTTTCCGTCGACGAGCCCATGGCGAACTCGTCCATGTTCAGCTTCCCGATCGTGATCGCCCCTGCGGCATGCAGCCGCTCCATGACAGTAGCGTCATAAATCGGGTCAAAGTTGTATAGAATTTTGCTGGCGCATGTCGTGCGCAATCCTTTTGTGACGATGTTGTCTTTAATGCCGATCGGCAAGCCGAACAGCGGGTTCGTTTCTTCACCTTTGGCGAGCCGGTCATCGAGCTCCTTCGCTTTCGCCCTCGCCTGTTCTTCATTTAATGTTAAAAACGCTTGCACTTTCTCTTCCACTTCGCCGATGCGGCGGTACGATTCGTCGACGAGATCGGAAACGGACACTTCTTTTTTCTGCAGCAACGTATGTAATTCTTGCACGGAATGGTCAAAAAGCGACATAAATCCCCCTCCTTACTCTAAAATGGCCGGCACACGGAACTGGCCGTCTTGCTGATCTGGCGCGTTTTTCAACACTTCTTCGCGCGGCAGCCCCGGTTCTGGAATATCCTCGCGCATCACGTTTCTCATATCAAGCACGTGCGAAGTCGGCGGAACATTCTCCGTATCCAATTCATTCAACTGCTCGGCAAATGTAATGATCGCATCGAGCTGTTTCGCAAACATCTCCGCCTCTTCATCCGTAATCGCCAATCGCGCTAGGTCGGCGACGTGTTTGACTTGGTCAATCGAAATTCGCGACATGGTTTCACCTCCAACGAGTTCGACCTATCACAATACCATGATGATACCAAACTTTCAACGAATGAAGCAACCGTTGCCGCGTGTTCTGAGCGAGAATCAATCTACATATTCGCGATGCAAATGAATACAACGTTCCATAACACCCCCCAATAGCGAAGGCAGGCGTGAAACCGGGAGGATTTAATTTTGATGTAGGAATATTTCGTTTTCCTGAACAGCGCACAATAGGACGTCACTCGCATGAGTAAACGGTTGATGGGAGAAAAAGGACGCGCTCCTAATTTAGACACAGGAAGGAATCGCTCGTGACGCCTTTTTTTATTCAAAGAAATACGATAAAATGAAAGCACAAGGAGGGAAATTGCATGTCGCTGCCAAATCAAAATCATCCATGGACATATGCAGATTACGTAAACTTCCCTGAGGAAAAACGATATGAGGGAATTGACGGCGTCCTATTTATGACTCCTTCACCTACACCAAGACATCAACGTATCGTGACAGCTTTGTCAGCACAGTTTTTCGACTTTCTACACCATTCCTCGTGTGAAGTATTTGTCGCACCGATCGATGTATGTTTATTCGCAACAAAAGATACTCCTCTTCATGACATTAAAGATTGGTATATTCCCGATTTCATTGTTGTTTGTGACAAACAAAAAATTGGTGATGAGCGAATTTATGGGGCGCCTGATCTTATCGTAGAAGTTCTTTCTCCATCTACCGCCAAACACGACCGCATTACGAAATTTCACAACTACGAACAAGCTGGTGTCAGAGAATACTGGATTGTCGATCCGGTTCATGAGACCGTCGAAAAATATGCCTTGCAAGATCAAAAGTTTCACCAAGCGGGAGTGCACTATAAAGATGAAACGATTTGCCCTCATATTTTTCCAAAGCTCTTCATCTCATTGCCAAAAGTATTTGCTTCCATGTGAACATCTCATATTTTGGATGCTGCTGACAAAAATCGGGAGGATTGTTGGGCATCGATATGGAATAAACCGTTGACAAACAAGGAATGGGAAGGAGTTTGTCCGCCATGGATGTTCAAATTTTCTTGATTGACAACCCCGAACATATGTACTATAATGGCCATAACAGACGAAAAAAGGGGGAATCATGACGATGAGTGACGCTTTGCTCGCCCAAGTGCTTGATCGCCTGAACGCCATGGACAGCACACTGCAAAAGCTCGTAGAAGGCCAAGAGCGGCTCGAGCGTGAACAAATCGCCATTCGCCAGGAACAAGAAGAAATTCGGAAAGAGCAACAAGAAATTCGGAGAGAACAGCAAGAAATCCGAAAAGAACAGCAAGAAATCCGAAAAGAACAGCAAGAAATCCGAAAAGAACAGCAGGAAATCCGTTTGGAACAACAGCGTCTGCGTCAAGAACAAGATTCGCTTCGCGCTGGGCAAACGGAATTGAACGGCATCGTGGCTGCTCTCCTCCACCGCCAAGACGAAACAGACGCCAAACTGGAAGCTCTCGCTGCTGACATCCACCAGCTTCACCGGGAATTTTCCTCATTGAAACAAACGGTGGACCGCCTCGAACAAAAAATGGATTCCCGTTACGAACAATTGTCCGCCCAAATTGAAGACATCAAGCTCGATTTGAATTTTATCGCCCACCGCACCGTCGATAACGAACGAATCATTTACAAGCTCAAAGAAATGCTGTTCCGCTGATCGATTCCATCTAGGAGGAGGCCGCCGCCATGCATGTCGTGTTTGACCATCTCGTCCACTTAACCGAACGACCAGAGCAAGCGAAAACGGCGTTTGAACAATGGGGGTTTACAGCCATCCATGGCGGCCGCCATCCGTCATGGGGAACGTACAACGCCTTATGTTACTTTGAGCATTTGCGCTACATTGAATGGATCGGCATTGCTGATAGACAGGCGGCGAGAACGTGCGGAAATCCGCTCATCGCCCAGCTTGTCGCCGACCGCCAAGAAGGAAACGGCTTCTCCCAATTTGCCTTCCGCACGAACAACATCGAAGCGGTGGCGGCACATCTCAAACGAAACGGGTTTACCCCAATCGGTCCGCTCCCCGGCAGCCGCGAGCGCGATGACGGCAAGCGGCTGACATGGTCGATGCTGTTTATCGAAGACGACACAGACGGTGCATTTCGCTATCCGTTTTTCATCCAATGGGGCGACGGCGATGACGTGCGGATGAACGAGCTGGCACCGCTCATGAGACACCCGATTGGCTCTGTTTCGCTGTCGTCAATTAGCATCTACACCCTCGATCTCCAGCGGGCAGTCAACGGCTACCGCCGGCTGTTTGACTTGCCCAAACCCGATGTGGGGCGCGATGAGGCGGGAGCGTATGCGAAGCTCGCTGTCGGCGGCATTGCGATTCGGTTCTATGAGGCTGACCGACGTCATCCATCAACGCGCCCGTTTTCGTGCCGGATTGTGGGGGTGCAGGAACAGCGCTCCATCGAAATCGATGGCGCGACGTATATCGTTTCCAGGCCGTGACGGGCATTCCTATTCTCACATACTCCCCTTTGCCGCGGAATAAGATGGAATAACCGCACCTTCATCCTCGCGCGGTGAAAACGGCAAAGGGGGAGTCCAACCGTGTCCCACCCGTATGTTTCTCCAAAACTCTCAATGGAAACGATGATCTCGATTATTCGCCACGGCTTAAAGAAAACGACGGCGCCTCAACATATCGTCATCATCGGCGCCGGGATGGCCGGGCTTGTCGCAGCGTCATTGCTGAAGCAAGCCGGCCATCGCATCACCATCTTAGAAGCATCCGAGCGGGTCGGCGGCCGCATCTACACGCTCCGCTCCCACTTTCGCGACGACCAGTATCTCGAAGCCGGCGCGATGCGCATCCCGCACACCCATCAATTGACATTGGAATATATCAAAAAATTCAACTTGCCGCTCCACCCGTTTATCAACAGCACCCCGCGCGACATTTTATATTTCCGCGGTGTGAAAGCACGCCTTGGCGAATATGAGCGGCATCCCGGCCTCTTTGGCTTTCCCGTCGCCCCCCACGAACGGGGAAAAACCGCTTCCGAGTTATTGCAGATGGCCATTCGTCCGGTCGTTCAATTCATTGAACAAAATCCGGAAAACCATTGGCCAATTGTCATCGAACGGCTCGACCGCTATTCGCTGGACGCCTATTTGCGTTACAATCCGTTTGGCCTATCGTTGTCCATCGGCGCCATCGATATGATCAAAGCCGTTCTTTCGCTTGGGGGATTGCCGGAACTGTCGTTTCTGGAAATGTTGCGTGAATTGATGGTGCTGTTTACCCCGAACATCCGTTTTTACGAAATCGTCGGCGGAAACGACCGGCTTCCAAAAGCCTTTTTGCCGCAGCTGAAAGATGATATCCTTTTCAGCCACAAAGTGCAAAAAATCGTCCAGCGCGAAAACGGCGTCACCATCCACGCCACGCACACCAAAATTCTTCAACCGTTTCAAGTCACCGCCGATCGAGCAATCGTCACCATCCCATTTTCGATTTTGCAGTTTGTCGACATCGAACCCCGCCATTCATTTTCCGAAAACAAATGGAAAGCCATTCGTGAACTTCACTATGCCGGTTCGACGAAAACGGGCATCCAGTTTAAAACGCGGTTTTGGGAAAAAGAAGGCATGTTTGGGGGCAGAGCGGTTTCCGATCTGCCGATTACGTATACACAATATCCAAGCCAAGGCATTGGCACCACGGGGCCAGGTGTCGTATTGGCGAGCTATACGTGGGAAGATGACACCATTCCTTGGGACAGCTTGGGCGATGAAGAGCGACTGGAATATACGCTGAAAAATTTAGCGATCCTCTATGGAGAGCAAGTATACCGTGAATTTGAAACCGGAACGAGCCATAGCTGGGTTCGCTATCCGTACTCCGGCGGTGCCTTCACGATGATGAAGCCGAATCAAGTGACGGAGCTGTCGCCGTATATCGCCACTCCCGAAGGGAGGGTGCATTTTGCCGGGGAACACGCTTCCACCCACCACGGATGGATTCAAGGCGCCATTGAATCCGGCATTCGCGTCGCCCATGAAGTGAACAATGCACAGGCTTGATGAACCACTGGCAGCCCGCACCATCGTTTTGATTGGCCTTGAAAGATCAAATGCACCGTCATGATCGCATAAAAAGACCCGTCATCACTGTCTACGATGATGGCGGAACAGGCTCATCCGCTCATACAGCGTCGGAACGTCTTCGGCGCTGACGATCAGCTTGAGATCTTCCGGCGCGGCAAATCCGTTTTCGACTGTATGCCGAAGCAAATGAAGAAGAGGATCGAAAAACCCTTCCACGTTAAGCAGGCCAATCGGTTTTTGGTGGAGGCCGACGCGCGACCATGAGAGCACTTCAAACAGCTCTTCATACGTCCCATACCCGCCTGGCAAGGCGATAAACCCGTCGGCCGCTTCATACATTTTCGCCTTGCGCGTATGCATCGTATCGACGACCACCAGCTCGCTCAACCGGTCATGCGCCACTTCCCTGTCTTTTAAAAACTGCGGAATGATGCCGATCACACGCCCTTGATGGCGAAGCGCCGCCTCCGCGATTTCCCCCATCAAGCCGCGTTTTCCGCCGCCGTAAATAAGCGTCGTGCCGCTTTGGGCGAGAAACGTTCCGAGCGCTTTCGCCGCTTCCTTGTATTTTACACTTTGTCCATAACTTGATCCGCAAAACACACAGATGGCTTTCATGATCGCGACACACCTTTACTCGCATCTAGGTCTTCATTATTTTATCAGTCTGTCCCCCATCCGGCAAATCACACCGACAGGCTGCCACCGAATCCGTTTACAACAGCCTTTTCGAACCGCAACGTCGCAAAAACCGCATCCCCTCTGGCTCGTCCAGAGAGGATGCGGCACGTTGTCATTGATAAATATGCACAAACGGCTCGTCTGCTTTCGCCTGACGCACGATGAGGCTTTCCGGCTGGCCGGCCGAGGCGATGTAGACGTTGACGGTGATGTAGTCCGGGAATTTTTCCATCACCAAACCGGTCACGTATTGGGTAAAGCCGATCACTTCCGCTTTGCCGTAAAACGGCATCGTAATGTTGATCGTTAACTTCTGAAGCTGGTCGTTGACGTACAACCCTCTGCCGACGATGCCGGTGTAGTTCGGGAAAAAGTCTTCAACATCTGATTTAAAATTGTTGAATTTGAGCCAGTCATCACGATGGTTCTCTTCCGCCTCATCAGACGGGAATACATAATATTCCTCGTTCACCGCCTCCCAATCATCGATGGTGCTGCTTCCTTCATCGACATGGGCGACGGCGAAAAAGTGGCCTGGAACAACAGATGAACGGGGCGCTTGTTTGTACAGGGCGATCGTAATCGGCACGTTCCCAAGCCCTTTCATGCTCCGCAGCCGCTTCAGCACCTCGGCGGCGATCCGCTTTCCTTCCCGTTCGATGACATCGTCTTTGATTTTGACCTCCCGCGGATAGCCTTGCTCGGTCGAATAATAGTGGACGGAGTTTAACGCCAGGCCGATAGCGATGCCGCCGAGCTTCACTTTGTCGTTGTCGATCTTCACCAAATAATCATGTTCCAAAATGCTCGCCAAATAAATCGGGCTTTGTTTGTTTTTTTGTTCGTTTGTTCCCGTGTCGCCAATCGGTGGGTTTAAGCCGATGTTGTCTTCCGGCTTCATTTTCTCTTCCTTCAGCTGGCGAGCCGTCTTCTTGCGAGCGAGCCATTTTCCAACCGTCTCACTGTCTAAATATTGCCCTTCTTGGAACAAGTACTCATCTGCCGGAAACTGCTCAGTGGCCAAGCGCATGAGCCCCGTCTCAAATTCGTCGACATCAAGGCGCGTATTTACATCATTGACGACCTCCCCACGGGCCCCGGACGGTTTGAACGGAAGGATGACGCGGTAATACGAGTCGGCAATGTTGTATTTCGGGATGACGGCTTCTTGCTGTTTGCTGCCTTTGTCTTGCACGACTTCCTCACCTTTGTCAAACTTCGGCGCACACGCAGACAACAAACAAATCGAAGCGAGGCCGACAGCGGCCAACCGCTTTCGGGCCCGATTCGTCCAACGGCAGGCAACCAAACTGCGAAGTGGTGAGATTCGTTTCATCGTTTCCCCCTGTTGATCTCTTGCAAAAATCGTGATTCGTCCCAAATCTCAATGCCAAGCTGCTGGGCTTTCTCCAGCTTCGATCCGGCGTCCTCACCGGCGATGACGATGTCGGTGCTGCGGCTGACGCTGCCGGTGACGCGCCCGCCGAGCCGTTCAATCTCTTCTTTTGCCTCATTGCGCGACATCGACGCGAGTTTGCCGGTCAAGACGACCGTTTTGCCGGCGAAGGCGGAGTCAGCAGGCGCTTCAGCCGCCCGCTTCGGCCCTTTGTATGCCATGTTGACGCCGTAAAGCCGCAGCTCATGGAGCAGCTCGGCCGCTTCTGGCTGGGAAAAGAAGGCGATGATCGAGTCCGCCATTTTCTCGCCAATTTCCGGCACGGCCATCAATTCCTCTTTCGTCGCTTTTTCCAGCCGCTCCATCGTTTCAAAATGCTCAGCCAAAAGTTGGGCCGCCTTCGCTCCAACATAGCGGATGCCAAGGCCGAACAGCAGCCGTTCGAGCGAGTTTTGCTTCGACGCTTCAATGGCCGCAAGCAGGTTGGCGGCCGACTTTTCGCCCATCCGTTCCAAACCGATGAGCTGTTCTTTCGTCAAGCAGTACAAATCGGCGACATCGTGGACGAGGCCAGCGTTAAACAGTTGGGTGACGACTTTTTCGCCCAACCCTTCAATGTTCATCGCTGCTCTTGAGGCAAAATGGATGAGCCGTTCGCGCAGCTGGGCCGGGCATTTCGGGTTTAAGCAACGGAGCGCCACTTCTCCATCCAGGCGGACGAGCTCGCTTTCGCATTCCGGACAATGCGTCGGCATCACAAACGGCGTTTCATCCCCGTCGCGCCGGTCGACGACGACGCCGACCACTTCCGGGATGATGTCGCCCGCTTTTTTAATGATGACCGCATCGCCGATGCGAATGTCTTTTTCCCGTATAAAATCTTCATTATGAAGAGTGGCGCGCTGCACGGTCGTGCCAGCGACGCGGACCGGCTCTAAGATCGCGGTCGGCGTGACGACGCCCGTGCGGCCGACGTTCACCTCAATGCCGATGAGCGTCGTCACCACTTCCTCGGCTGGGAATTTGTAGGCGATCGCCCAGCGCGGGCTTTTTGCCGTCGTACCAAGCTCCCGCTGTTGGGCGAACGAGTCGACTTTAATGACGATGCCGTCGATTTCGTACGGCAGCTGCGGCCGTTTTTCGTGCCACTCGTTGACGAAGGCGATCACCTCATCGATGTTGGCGCAGCGCCGCCGCTCGGGATTCACTTTAAACCCAAGCGCCTGTAAGTAGTCGAGCGCCTCGCTGTGCGACTCAATGCCAAGCTCTTCAGCATTGGCCAAACCATAAACGAACAAATCGAGCTGGCGCGACGCCGCCACTTTCGGGTCGAGCTGGCGGAGCGAGCCGGCCGCCGCGTTGCGCGGGTTGGCAAACAGCTCCTCGCCGCGGGCTTTTCGCTCCTCATTCAAGCGCAAAAACGACGCTTTCGGCATAAACGCTTCGCCGCGCGCCTCAAGCGACACCGGTTCTTTCAGGCGGAGAGGCAGCGAGCGGATCGTTTTCAAATTTTCTGTAATGTCCTCGCCCGTCGTTCCGTCGCCGCGCGTCGCTCCTTCCACGAAATAACCATCTTCATAGCGGACCGAGACGGCGAGGCCGTCGATTTTCAACTCGCATACGTACGCTGCTTCGCCGACTTCCTGGCGGATGCGGCGGTCAAAATCGCGCAAGTCGCCTTCGCCAAACGCGTTCGCGAGACTCATCATGGGAACAACATGCGTCACTTTGCGAAACGCCTCAAGCGGCGGGCCGCCGATGCGCTGGGTCGGCGAGTCGCTCGTTTTCAATTCCGGATACTGTTCCTCGATGGCCATCAACTCTTGCATGAGCCGGTCATACTCGGCGTCCGGGACGGACGGCCGGTCGAGCACATAATATTCGTAGCCATAGCGGTGCAACAGTTCGCGCAGCTCGGCCGCGCGCCGTTCGGCTTGTTGGCGGTCCATACGTTCACCCGTTCTCCTTTCTATACTTTCTCAATCGGCGCAAATTTAGCGAGCAGACGTTTAATGCCGATCGGGCTCGGGAAGGCGATATCGAGTTCTTGGTCGTCACCTTCGCCACGGACACTGACAACCGTACCGATTCCCCATTTCCGATGGTTCGCCCGGTCGCCGACTTTCCACACCCCGATGGCGCCGCCTGCCTGCAAGCGAGCGGACGCTGAACGGGAAACAGACGGTTTCCCGCGCGAGACTGTCTCCAGCAAATGCGCGGGAATCTCATCTAAAAAGCGCGACGGCCGGTTCATTTGGATGTTGCCAAACAGCGTCCGCATTTGCGCGTTCGTCAATACGAGCTCTTCCTCGGCCCGAGTGATGCCGACATACGCCAGCCGCCGCTCTTCTTCCATTTCATCCTCATTCTCCAGTGAACGAAGATGCGGAAAAATGCCTTCTTCCATGCCAATCAAAAACACGACCGGAAACTCAAGCCCTTTGGCGGCGTGCAGCGTCATGAAGACGACGGCATCGCCCTCGGCCGCCTGATCTGTCCCATTCAGCTCGTCCAAATCAGAAATGAGCGCCAAGTCGGTTAAAAAGGCGATGAGCGATTTATCGTCGCTCACATTTTCAAAATGCTTTGTCACCGACAAAAACTCGTCCAAGTTCTCAAGCCGGCTTTGCGCTTCAATCGTCCGTTCCGCCTTGAGCATCTCGCGGTAGCCCGATTGGTCGAGCACTTCCTCCACAAGTTCCGTCACCGGAACGTATTCTTGCAGCTGCGTCCATTGCTCAAGCTGTCCGCGAAACGCGGCGAGCGCCCCGGCCGTCTTCGCGCTGAAGCCGATCATCTCCAGCTCGCCGAGCGCTTCAAACAAGGACAGCTCATGCTCGGCCGCATAGCGGACAAGTTTGTCGATCGTAGAGGCGCCGATGCCGCGCTTTGGCACGTTGATGATGCGAAGCAAGCTCAAATCGTCATCGGGGTTGGCGATGACGCGCAAGTAAGCGAGAATGTCTTTAATTTCTTTCCGGTCATAGAACTTTAAGCCGCCGACGATTTGGTACGGAATGTTCGCTTTTAAAAACATTTCCTCGATGACGCGCGACTGGGCGTTCGTCCGATAAAGCACGGCAAAATCGCGGTAGCGGCGCTCCCCGCTCTCAACCGCCTCTTGAATGCGGCGGGCGACAAATTGCGCTTCGTCCACTTCGTTCATCGCTTCATAATAGACGATCGGCTTCCCTTCCGGGTTTTCCGTCCACAACCGCTTTGGTTTTCGATTGACGTTATGCGCAATGACTTCATTTGCCGCCTGCAAAATGCGTTTCGTCGAGCGGTAGTTTTGTTCAAGCAAAATGACTTTCGCGTTCGGGTAGTCGCGCTCAAACGATAAAATGTTGCGAATGTCCGCCCCGCGCCACCGGTAAATCGACTGGTCAGCGTCGCCAACGGCGCAAATGTTCTGAAAGCGTTCTGCCAGCTTTTTGACAAGCGTATATTGGGCGCGGTTCGTGTCCTGATACTCATCAATATGGATGTACTGGAACTTATATTGGTAATAGTGGAGCACATCCGGCACGCGGTCAAACAAGTGGATCGTCGTCATGATCAAATCGTCGAAATCGAGCGAATGATTCCGGAGAAGGCGCTGTTGATACTCTTGGTACACGTCGCCGACGATCTTTTCGTAGTACGTCGATGCCCGCTTCGCGAATTGCTCGGGCGTGAGCAAATCGTTTTTCGCCCCGCTGATCGTCGCTAAAATCGTCCGCGGCTCAAATTTTTTTGGATCGATATTTTTGTCTTTCAAAATCGCTTTGATGACCGAAAGCTGATCCGTCGGGTCAAGGATGGAAAAATTGCGATTGATGCCGATGCGGTCAATGTCGCGGCGCAGCATGCGGACGCACATCGAATGGAACGTCGAAATCCACACGTCTTCCGCCGCCCCGCCTAAGAGCGCCTGCACCCGCTCCTTCATTTCACGCGCCGCTTTGTTCGTAAACGTAATGGCTAAAATATTCCACGGCGCCACCTGTTTTTCCGCCATCAAATAGGCGATCCGGTGCGTCAGCACGCGCGTTTTTCCGCTGCCCGCTCCCGCCATGATGAGCAATGGGCCTTCTGTCGTTTTAACGGCTTCTTGCTGCTCTTTGTTTAAATGCGCAAGCAGCTTTTCCGATAAAAAATTCATCATGTCCACCACCAATAAACCATATGTTCTATTTTCCATCATCGCCGCTGCGTTGACCAGCCATCTGCTTCACCGCCGCCACCGTCGCCAACGCCTGTTCGAACTCGTCGTAAATCGCGTTGCCGACGACCACCGTATCGGCATAACGCGCCATATGCTCCGCCTGCTCAGGCGTTGTGATCCCTCCACCATAAAACAGCTGCGTCTGATCAAGCACTTGTTTCACTTTTTCCACTAAAGACGGATCGCCATAGACGCCGCTATACTCAAGGTAAAAAATCGGCAACCTGTACAAATGTGCGGCGAGGCGGGCGTACGCCACGACATCATCATCGGTGAGCGCCGCGTCGGCCTCGGCTAGCTCCGCCGCTTTGCAGGCTGGATTTAAAATGCAGTAACCTTCAGCGAAAATCTCATCCCAGTTCATGACATCGCCGTATTGTTTCACCGCCTCATGATGACGGCCGATGATCCACTCCGCCTGCCGGCTGTTTAACACGATCGGAACCAAATATACGTCAAATCCCGGCGTCAGCGCTTCGACGTCGGTGACTTCGAGCGCGCATGGCACCGAAAAACGGCGGATGCGAGCCAATAAATCCAGCACGTTGTCGATGGTCACCCCGTCGGTTCCGCCGACGATGACGGCATCCGTTCCCGACTCGCAAAGGCGCTCAAGGCGCTCGTCATCAATCGGTTTATTCGGGTCGAGTTTAAACACATGGCGCCAAGCGCGAATCTCCTCCATAGCGGCAACCCTCCACTCCGTCTCCATTGTTCCATTATAACAAATCCGCAAAAAGAAAAGGAGTTCCTTTGCAAATGGAAGGAATCTCCTTGCCGCGTCAGTCTGTGACCGCTTCGTTGGCTTCTTTCTCTTCTTGCTGTTGCTCCTCTTTAATGCGATCGAGCGCCATGGCGTAAGCATCATTGCCGTAGTTGAGGCAGCGCTTGACGCGCGAAATCGTCGCCGTGCTCGCTCCGGTTTCCGTTTCGATTTTGTGATACGTATATCCTTCGCGCAGCATGCGGGCGACCTCAAGCCGCTGGGCGAGCGCCTGGATTTCATTCACGGTGCATAAATCATCAAAAAAACGGTAACATTCTTCTAAATCGCGCAGCGATAAAATCGCTTTAAACAGTTGATCCAACTCTCTGCCGCGCAGTTTGTCAATTTGCATAGCTGCTTCCTCCTTGCGTTTTGGCGGGAAAAATGTTGTAGCCAACCAATCTGCGAATCCACCGCCCCTTTGCCTTGCAACAGACAAGGCGGTTATGATTTCCACTGGACGATCGCCAGTTCCGGCACGATATTGATCCACGTTTTTCCCGGCACGAATCCGATCGGAGCCCCATCGCGGTATGGCAGCAGCCGGCCGTCGACGTTTTTCCATTCGATCAGCTGCATGACGCCGCCCTGCAGCAAGTACCCCTTGCCGCCGGAGACGAGGTCGATGTCGCGCCGCCCGTGGCTGTCAACCACTTGATGGTGGGCGGCGATGATCATGACGTTTTGCACGACAACCGGCTTATGCGTATCATAATCGATCGTTTGCTCGCCGCCGCTGTACCGGTAATACCCCTTTTGTTCCGAAACATATTGGTATTCGACCTGGGCATAGGCGCGATGCGAATAGGCGATGTGAACCGTCCCGACCTTCTTGCCGCTCGGCTCATCGGTGCGAAACGATAGCGGGGGAACGTTATCCGTCCAAGCATACCCGTTTTGTTCCGCCCCTTTTTCAATGTTGGCAAACGTAATGTACGAGTTGTGCGGCGCCTTGCGGAACGGGACGCGCTGAAACAATGTGCCGTCATAAAACAATCCGTTCAAATAGTCGATTCCGCCTCCCTCAAGACGCGCTTTCGCCTCCGGACTCCAGCCATGGCATACATACAGTGCATGGTAACCTTCACTCAAGTCAATATAGTAATCACGCGCGCTTCGCACCGGTCCGACCCGCTCCGGCAATTCGCTTTGATACAACGCCAACAAACGGGTGATATCGCCCTCGGCGAGCACCTCATACACGATGTCCGCCTTGCTTAATCCCGACTGTGGGCGCGCCTTCGGGTGGTTGTTGATCATCACGCCGACGACCCGCTGATGGATGTTCCCTTTCGCCGGCAGCCCCGTCAGCGGGAACGTTTGTTGTTCCTCCGCCCGAGGCTTGGACGGCTGCTCCTGCCGAGGAGCCGGTTCGGCGTGCTTCGGCTCGCTTTTGGTCGTGCAGCCGCCTAACAACAATACCGCGCAACTGACAGCGAACAGCCAATGTTTCAATGGACACACAACCTTTTCTTTTTTATTTTACCGCATTATCGAAGGAAAGAGTACCGTTTTGTGCATGACATCATAAATCCCGCGTTGGGTGACGCGCACATACGGCAGGTGGGTCGATTGCAAAAAGAGCAACGAATACACCGGGTCTTCGAACGGATATCCACGCTCGCGCAACAAACGGACGAACGTTTTTTCTTCGTTGATCAATTCATCCACCTCCAAGGAGGACATCATGCCGCCTAAAGGAAGCGAGAGCTCAAACAAAATCTCTCCGTCCTCAGCGAGCACAATACCGCCGCCGATCTCCTTCATCCGCCGGAAGGCGAGCATCATATCTTCCTTATGCTTGCCGATCAAAATCAAATCCCCGGTGTTCGAGTAAGAACTCGCCAGCCCGCCAAGCACCGATGAAAAACCTTTCAACATCGTATTGACGCGCCAGCGGCCGTTTCGGTCAAACAAGGCCAGAAAACACTCATCATGGTCATGCCCTAAACGGTCGCGCGACGTATCGATCGACACGGAATACGGTTTTAAAATGACGGCGTTTTCCATGCGCAGCCCCATCGGCATCGAAAATTGCAAATCATCCCATTCAAGCTCCCATGACAACGAAAGCGGCCGAATGCCAAACCGAGACCATTCCGGCGCCGGCCAGAGAGGCGGCGCTTCTCCATCGCGCTTCACCCATTCGCCTTTGGCGAGCACTTGCGCCGGCGTCGGATCGTGAGCCGAGCGCAAAAAGTTGATATGAGCGATGCGGCCGGTGGCAATGCTGCCGTGAAGATGCTCGATGCCGTAGTGGCGGGCAGCGTTGATCGTCGCCATCGCATAGGCATCGATCACCGGCACGCCATGCTCGATCGCGATGCGGATCAGCCAATCGATCACCCCATTCTCATAAAACGCCGGCGGCGAGCCATCCGTCGTCAACAAGCATTTATCATAATGCCGGATGCCAAGCGCTTTCATCTCTTCAAGCAGCACCGGCAAATCCGGGCGAATCGAGGAATGCCGAAGCGCGACGGTATAGCCGTGCCAAAGGCGCATGCGCACTTCCTTTCCCGTCATTGCCTCATGATCGCCATCTGCGCCAAAGAGCGCCATTTTGACAAGCGTCTTTTCCGACGCCCCCGGAAAATGCCCTTCAATTTTGCGGCGCCGCCGATGCACTTCTTGCATCCAATACAAGATGATGTCATCGCCGCTCGCCACTTTTGGCCATGAGGTCAACTCACCGCCTTGAAGCACCGCCTCTTGGTCAAGCCAGCGCTTGATCCGAGCATTGGACACTTGTTCCTCTTCGCGCTCGAGCTCCGTTTGCCCATCAAACCGGCACCACCAATACATCGACGTTGGAAGCGCATTCATTTCTTGTAAAAATAAAAGCGCGTCTTCATCATCGAGCTGCAAAAGCAAAAACAAGTTATCGTTGAGGAGTGTTGTTGTTCCGTGCGCCGCTGCATAACGAGCAAACGAATGGGGATTATATAATTGAAATGGATGAACATGCGGCTCAATGTAGCCGGGAACGAGCACGTACCCACGGCAGTCGACGATCTCACACGCCTCGTCGACACGATCGGGAAGACGCTCTCCGGCATACACGATGCGGTCGCCATGGATCCATATGTTTCCTTTTACCCATTCACGAAAATACGAATGCAAATATGTGGCGTTCACCAATACTTTCGTCGGCGATTGTTTGCCATCAATCACCGCTGCTTGTGCACGCAGTTCGCTGCCTTTCCATCGGTAACGTTGTTCGCCCATTGACACCCCGTCCCTTGTTTCCTAATCGTTCCATACAACCATTTTAACGCACAAAAGCGACTTTCACAATAAAAATATAAGGAGGGGACAGACCGATGGCGAATATCGGCATTGTGAACGCATTGATTCGCATCACGGTTGGCCTGACTGTCATCGCCTGGGCCACCGCCCGCCTCGCCCGGCGGCCATGGTGCACATCCTATTTGTGGGCCGCTTTGCTTGGGGCGATGAAAGTCGGAGAAGGGATCACCCGTTTTTGTCCGATGACCGCCCTGTTTGACAATATGCAGCGCCGGCAGCTGTTTGAAGAGGAAAAGGAAGCGGTCGTCAATCCGACATGAGGGAGGACATCCGTCCGACGTTGCGCACCGCTTTTGCCGATGTCTTCCATTCCACCGTCATTCGGCAACATTTTTCGCATCGTGAGCGATACGTGCTGCTATGTATCGAAACGGCCAATGAAGAGTGCCAACTGTCAACGAAAGAGAAGAAAGCAAAATGATCTGCGGCTTGGCATTGTGGACTAGCCAAACATCATCAAAAAAGGTGTCCCATACTTGGGACACCTTCGACTACAAAGGAGTGAACCACCATGCTGCTCGAGTATATGACCGATATGTCGTTCGTATTGGCCGCGTTAATCGGCGGCATTATCGCCCTTTCATACGTGTATATGCGGCGGAGGCGCGTTCGATAGCGCGCCGGCCGATATCGCGGCGGTAAAATAAACCGTCACAGTCGATCGCGGCCAATTGCTCGTACGCTCTTTCCTTCGCTTCGGCAAGCGTCTCCCCTTTGGCCGCTAACAGGAGAACGCGTCCGCCATTGGTGTACCATGCGCCGCCTTCTCGTTTGGTGCCAGCATGGAACAACAACGCATCAGGGGAAATTCGGTCCAACCCGCGGATTTCGGCCCCGCGCTCGTACGCGCCGGGGTAACCTTTCGCTGCCAGCACGACGCCGAGCACCGCTTCGTCCGTCCACTCAAGCGCCAACTCTTTTCCTTCCATCACCGCGAGGATCGCTTCAACCAAATCGGTTTTCAGCCGCGGCAGCACGACTTGCGCCTCGGGATCGCCAAAACGGGCGTTGAATTCGATCACTTTCGGCCCGGCTGCCATTTCGATCAGCCCAGCATACAGCACGCCGGTAAACGGCCGGCCTTCAGCCACTAACGCTTTGGCGGCCGGGCGCAAAATCGTTTCCAGCGCTGTTTCCACCGTCTCCGCTGAGATTTGCGGCACTGGCGAATACGCTCCCATCCCACCGGTGTTCGGACCTTCATCCCCGTCATACGCCCGCTTATGGTCTTGGGCGATGGCAAGTGGATACACCTTCTCGCCGTTGACGAACGCCATAAACGAAAATTCTTCGCCTTCCAAATACTCCTCGATCACGACTTGGCAGCCGGCTGTGCCAAACTGGCCATCGATAAGCGCTGCCTTCGCCGCGGCAAGCGCGTCTTTCACCGTTTGGGCGACGGTGACGCCTTTTCCGGCGGCCAATCCGTCCGCTTTCACGACGATCGGCGCGCCTTTTTGTTCAATGTACGCTTTCGCCTCTTCATACGACGCAAAGGTCGCATGGTCCGCCGTTGGGATGCCGTATTTCTTCATCAGCTCCTTCGCAAACGCCTTGCTTCCTTCGATGAGCGCTGCCGCTTGAGTTGGGCCGAAAATGCGAAGCCCCTCAGCCAGAAACCGATCGACGATGCCAGCAGCCAGCGGCGCTTCCGGCCCAACGATCGTCAAACCGATTGCGCGTTGCTTCGCAAACTGCACAAGCGCGTCGATATCGAGCTCATCAATGTCGACGAGCTCCGCCACTTCCCCGATGCCCGGGTTGCCTGGCGCCGCGTACAGCTTGTCCACAAGCGGGCTTTGCGCCGCTTTCCAGGCGATGGCATGCTCGCGCCCGCCGCGTCCGACTACCAGAACGTTCATTGTCTTCCTCCTTTTTGCCGCCGTTTAATGTTTGAAATGGCGCACGCCGGTAAACACCATGGCCACGCCGTACTCATCCGCTTTGCGAATCGAGTCGGCGTCGCGAATCGAGCCGCCCGGCTGAATGATCGCGGTAATGCCGGCTTTCGCCGCCGCCTCGACCGTATCGTCCATCGGGAAGAACGCATCGGAGGCCAACACGGCGCCAACCGCCTGTTCCCCGGCTTGTTCGATCGCAATTTTGGCCGCGCCGACCCGGTTCATTTGCCCGGCGCCAACGCCGACTGTCATCCCGTTTTTGGCCAGTACAATCGCATTCGATTTCACATGTTTGACAACCTTCCAAGCAAACCGAAGCTGTTCGCGCTCAGCCTCGGTCGGCTCGCGCTTCGTAACGACGTTCCATTCAGCGTCTTCGAGCGTGAACGTATCGGCCTCTTGGACGAGCAAGCCGCCATTGACGGAAACGAGCATTTTTTCCTTGACGTCCGGCGCGGTAAAATCAAGCGCCAACAGACGGATGTTTTTCTTTTTCGTCAAAATGGCAAACGCCTCGTCGCTGAATGACGGAGCGATGACGATTTCCAAAAAGATGTCGTGCATCCGTTCGGCTGTTTCTTTGTCCACTTCACGGTTGACCGCAATAATGCCGCCGAAAATCGACACCGGGTCCGCTTCGTACGCTTTCGTAAACGCCTCAAGAAGCGTCGCGCCGACGCCGACGCCGCACGGGTTCATATGTTTGATGGCGGCCACAGCCGGCTCTTGAAATTCGCGAATGAGGTTGATCGCCGCATTGGCGTCGTTAATGTTGTTGTACGACAGCTCTTTTCCATGCAGCTGTGCCGCGTTGGCAATCGAGAACGCCGCACCGAGCGGCTTGGCATAAAACGCTGCCGATTGATGCGGATTCTCGCCATAGCGCAATGATTGTTTTTTCGTATACGTGACCGTGAGCGTTTCCGGATAGTTCTCTCCGGTGAGGTTTGTCAAATACTCCGCAATCATCGCGTCATACGCCGCCGTATGGCGGAACGCTTTCGCCGCCAGTTGTTGCCGCGTTTTTGCTTGGATCGAACCGGTCATTTTCAGTTCTTCAATCACTATCGGATAGTCGGCTGGATCGACGACAATCGCGACATCAGCATAGTTTTTCGCCGCCGCCCGCACCATCGTCGGGCCGCCGATATCGATGTTTTCAATCGCCTCGGCGAGCGTCACATCCGGTTTGGCGATCGTTTGTTGGAACGGATACAAGTTGACGACGACCAAATCGATCGGGCGAATGCCGTGCTCTTTAAGCGCCGCTTGGTGGCGCTCATCGCTGCGCACCGCCAAAATGCCGCCGTGAATGGCCGGATGCAATGTTTTGACGCGCCCGTCCAAAATTTCCGGAAAGCCGGTGACATCGGAAATCGAAATGACGGGAACGCCGGCGTCTTCAAGCGCTCGTTTTGTCCCACCGGTCGAAATGATATCAATGCCAAGTTCAGCCAGCTGCTTCGCAAACGGAATGATGCCTTCCTTATTGGACACGCTGATCAATGCTCGTTTCACTGCCATCGTTCTCGATCCTTTCTTCCTGTTGTTCCTTTTCCCCTAGCAGCATGCGCAACACCGTTGGGTACAGCTCGTGTTCGACTTGATGGATGCGCGCCTCAAGCGCCTCGATCGGCTCGCCCGGCACGATCGGAACAACGCGCTGGGCGATGACCGGCCCGGTGTCCATCCCTTCATCAACGTAATGAACGGTGACCCCTGTTTCCAAAACGCCAGCCCGATACGCTTGGCCGATCGCATCCTTGCCCGGAAACGCGGGCAACAGCGACGGATGGATGTTGACGATCTTCCCCTCATAAGCCGAAAGCAGCGTCGGCCCGATCAAGCGCATATAGCCGGCCAACGCAATCCAGTCGATTTGGCGTCCCTTTAGCTCACGCAAAATCTCGCTCTCAAACGCCGCTTTGGACGGGTAGTCTTTTGGGGAAAACACGAACGCCGGCACGTTTTCGCGCGCCGCTCGTTCAATGACTTTCGCACCTGGGCGGTCGCAGACCAAAAGCGCCACACGAGCCGGCAAATCGCCGCGCTTGGCCGCGTCGACGATCGCTTGAAAATTCGTGCCGCTTCCTGAGGCGAACACCGCCAGCCGCTTCATGCCCGGCCCCCTCCAGCAAACGACACGTCCGCTCCTTCGGCCACTTCGCCGATGATGTACGCCGGTTCGCCTCGTTCCGAAAGCCACTCAACAAGAGGCGCCGCCGTTTCCGGACTGACAGCGAGCACAAGGCCGATGCCCATATTAAAGACGGAAAACATCTCTTCTTCCTCAAGCTCGCCTTTTTGGCGCAACAAGTCAAAAATCGGCAAAATCGGCCATGAACCAAGCTGAATGCGCGCGCCGATTCCTGGCGGCAGCATGCGCGGAATGTTTTCGATCAACCCGCCGCCGGTAATATGCGCCATCCCTTTGATCGTAAACCGCTCGCGCACAGAGCGCAACAGTTTCGCATAAATGCGCGTCGGCTTCAATAACTCCTCGCCGAGCGGAACATCAAGCGGCTCGTAAATCTCATTAAGCGACAATTTCGCTTGTTCAAACACGATGCGGCGCACAAGCGAATAGCCGTTGCTGTGAAGGCCGCTTGATGGCAGGCCGACAAGCGCATCGCCCGCTTGAATCGTCTCTCCGGTTATGAGTCGCTCTTTTTCCGCAACGCCGACCGCAAACCCAGCCAAATCATACTCATCTTCATCATACATTCCTGGCATTTCCGCGGTCTCCCCGCCGATCAAGGCGCAGCCGGCTTCGACGCAGCCGTCGGCCACCCCTTTGACGATGGCGGCGATTTTCTCCGGCACCGCCTTGCCGCAAGCGATATAGTCGAGGAAAAAGAGCGGCTCCGCCCCTTGGACAATAATATCGTTGACACACATAGCGACACAGTCGATGCCGATCGTATCATGCCGGTCAAGCAAAAACGCTAGTTTCAACTTCGTTCCGACACCGTCCGTGCCGGAGACAAGCACCGGCTGGCGGTAACCAAGCGCGGATAGATCAAACAAGCCGCCAAACCCGCCGATCCCACCCAGCACTTCGGGACGCATCGTTTTTTGCACGTGCTCTTTCATGAGGGCGACGGCCTGATAACCAGCCTCGATGTCGACCCCTGCTTGTTTGTATGCCTTTGCCACGTCAACTCCTCCTTTTCGCCGCCCATCACGCTCAGGACGCCAGGCGACGCTCTTGTTGCGCAGCGTTTCTCTCGTGGAAACGCGCCACCACACTCGTCAGCTGCACCGGTTATACTTCCTCCATCATTTCATCGTCAGACATGGCCGCGCCGTTTGACCGAGACGGGTCGGATATTGGCCAGTGAAACACGCCAAACATTGCCCGCGCTCTGGCGAGACGTCCGGACGCCCGATGGCCTCAAGCATCCCTTCCTGGCTGATAAAGGCGAGGGAATCAGCGCCAATCAAGCGCCGAATCTCTTCAACAGTGCGATTCGCCGCGATCAATTCTTCCTTTGACGACGTATCAATGCCGTAAAAGCAAGGATGGGTGATCGGCGGCGCGCTGATGCGCACGTGCACTTCGACCGCTCCCGCTTCGCGGAGCATCGAGACGATGCGCCGGCTCGTCGTCCCGCGCACGATTGAATCGTCGACCATCACAACCCGTTTGCCGGCCACAACCCCGCGCACCGGCGACAGCTTCATTTTCACTCCTTGCTCGCGCAACGCCTGCGACGGCTGGATGAACGTCCGCCCGACATATCGGTTTTTAATCAACCCCAATTCGTATGGAATGCCGCTCGCCTCAGCATAGCCGATGGCAACGGAGATGCTTGAGTCCGGCACGCCGGTGACGATGTCGGCCTCTGCCGGCGCTTCCAAGGCCAGCCGCTTTCCTAAGTTTTTTCGGGCCTTATGGACATTGATGCCGTCGACATGGCTGTCCGGACGAGCGAAATAAATGTACTCCATGCTGCAAATCGACCGCGGCTGCCTAGAAGCGAACCGTTCTGAACGCACCCCTTCGCGGCTGATGATGAGCAATTCCCCAGGCGCCACTTCCCGCTCGTATGTGGCGCCGATGACGTCAAACGCGCACGTTTCCGACGCCACGACATACGCCGAACCGAGCCGGCCGAGCGACAGCGGCCGAAACCCGTGCGGATCAAGCGCCGCATAGAGCGCCTTTTCCGTCAGCAGCAAAAACGCAAACGCCCCTTGGATCTGACTGAGCGCCTCTTTCATTTGCTCGACAAACGTCGGCGCTTGGCTGCGGCGGATGAGATGGGCGAACACTTCCGTATCCGATGTCGTCTGAAAAATGCTTCCTTGCCCTTCAAGCGCGAGCTTCAACTCGATGGCGTTTGTCAAGTTGCCGTTATGGGCGAGCGCCATCGCGCCGGTTTGCGAGCGGAACAAGAGCGGCTGAACGTTTTCATAGCCGCCCCCGCCCGCCGTCGAATAGCGGACATGACCGATGGCGGCCGCCCCTTTGAGCGCATCGAGCGTACCGCTTTGAAACACATCGGTCACCAGCCCCAGCCCTTTATGACCGGATAAGCTCCCGTTATGCGCGACAACGATGCCGGCCCCTTCCTGCCCACGGTGCTGCAGGCTGTGAAGCCCGTAGTATGTGAGCCGGGCGGCGTCTTCATGCCCCCAAATGCCGAAAATGCCGCACTCCTCGTTCAATCCTTTGATTTCAGCAAGCATGGAATAGCCCCTTTCCAGACGTTTCGCATCTTGGCAACGGAAAGGTGAATGAGCGTCTCACCGTGCTCCCCGTTCACCACGAATGCGCCGTCGTCTGTCACTTCGCCGATTTGTTTCGCTTCAACCAGTTGCTCAAACGCCTCTTTTTGCTCTTTTTTCACCGAGACAACAAAGCGTGATTGCGTTTCGCTGAACAGTTCACTGACGAGGTCACCGCCGATCGTCACCTTGGCGCCAAGCCCCGAGGCACCCATGACACACTCAGCAAGCGCAACGGCTAATCCTCCTTCGGCAATATCATGCGCTGACGCCACCACCCCCGCGCGGATCGCCGCAAGCAGCTGGCGCTGGCGGCTTGCTTCCACCTCTAAGTCAATCTCCGGTGCTTTTCCAAAAATGCGGCCTTCCAGCCATTTTTGCAACTCGCTGCCGCCAAACTCCGGCTTCGCCTCGCCGATCACGTAAATGAGGTCGCCCGCTTGTTTAAACGACTGAGTCGTAATATGGGAAAGATCGTCAATGAGACCGACCATGCCAACGACCGGGGTTGGGTACACGGCCTCGCCGTTCGTTTCATTGTACAGCGAGACGTTGCCGCTCACCACCGGCGTCCCGAGCGCCCGGCACGCTTCGCTCATCCCGTCGACCGCTTTTTCGAGCTGCCAGAAAATCTCCGGCTTTTCCGGGCTGCCAAAGTTGAGGCAGTCCGTAATGGCGAGCGGCTTTGCTCCGGAGCAGATGACATTGCGCGCCGCCTCGGCGACCGCGATTTTCCCGCCCGTTTCCGGATCCAAATACAAGTAGCGCGAGTTGCAATCCGTCGTCAGCGCGAGCGCCTTGTTCATGCCGCGGATGCGCACGACCGCCGCGTCCGATCCCGGGGCGACGACCGTATTCGTCCGCACCATATAGTCGTACTGGTCGTACACCCATTCTTTGCTCGCAATCGTCGGCTGGGCGAGCAGCCCGAGCAATGTTTGATTGTAGTCTTCGATGTGCGGAGTATACGGCGGCATCGCTTGAAACTCGCGGTAATAAGCCGGCTCGGCAGACGGTTTATGATACACCGGCGCGTCTTTCGCCAAGGCGTCCACCGGAATTTCCGCCGCCACCTCGCCTCGGAACAAGAGGCGGAGCATTTTGTCATCGGTCACTTTGCCGATTGCTTTGGCCTCGAGGCCGTATTTGGCAAAAATCGCGGCGATTTCGTCTTCACAACCTTGCTTGACAACAAGCAGCATCCGTTCCTGCGATTCGGACAGCATCATTTCGTACGGCGTCATGCCTGCCTCACGCTGCGGGACGAGATCCAAATTCATTTCAATGCCAAATCCGCCTTTGCTTGCCATCTCGGCGGATGAACTCGTGAGTCCTGCCGCCCCCATATCTTGAATGCCGACTAACGCATCGGACTTGACTGCTTCAAGACACGCCTCAAGCAGCAGTTTTTCCATAAACGGGTCGCCGACTTGCACGGCGGGACGCTTTGCTTCCGACTGTTCGCTCAACTCTTCCGAAGCAAACGTCGCCCCGTGGATGCCGTCGCGGCCCGTTTTCGCCCCGACGTACATGACCGTGTTGCCGACCCCGGTCGCCACGCCGCGCTGAATGTCCTCATGGCGGATGATCCCGACGCACATGGCGTTGACCAATGGGTTGCCTTCATACGCCGGGTCGAACTGCACCTCGCCGCCGACGGTCGGGATGCCGACGCAGTTGCCGTACCCGGCAATGCCGGCGACGACCTGCTCGAACAAATATTTGACGCGCGGCGACGTCAATTCGCCAAATCGAAGCGAGTTCAGCAGCGCAATCGGCCGCGCTCCCATTGAAAAGACGTCGCGGATGATGCCGCCGACCCCGGTCGCCGCTCCTTGGTACGGCTCGATCGCTGACGGGTGATTATGGCTTTCGATTTTAAACGCCACCGCCAGCCCGTCGCCAATATCGACAATGCCCGCACCCTCACCCGGCCCTTGCAGCACGTGCGGACCATCAGTCGGGAATTTTTTCAGCACCGGCTTCGAGTTTTTGTAGCTGCAATGCTCCGACCACATGACGGCAAAAATGCCGGTTTCCGTGTAGTTCGGCAGTCTCCCCAAAATCGCTTCAATGCGCGCAAACTCTTCATCTGTTAACCCCATCTCACGGTACAACTTTTGTTCTTTGATCATCGCCGCGCTCGGCTCAAGCAGTAACGACATGCGTCTCCCTCCAATAGTTGACGATCGATCGGAATAGTTTCAATCCGTCCGCGCTGCCGAGCAAGGCGTCGACCGCCCGCTCCGGATGCGGCATCATGCCGAGCACATTGCCCTGTTCATTGACGATGCCGGCAATATCCGCCAAGCTGCCGTTCGGATTTTCTCCATGGTAACGGAACACGATTTGCCGGTTCTCGACAAGGCGCTCGAGCGTCTGTTCATCGCAATAATAATTCCCTTCACCATGGGCGATTGGAATTGTAATGACTTCGCCTTTTTCGTAGGCAGACGTAAACATCGTTTCATGATTTTCCACCGTCAGCTGGACCGGCCGGCAGATGAATTTCAACCCTTGATTGCGGCGCATCGCCCCAGGAAGCAAGCCGGCTTCGAGCAAAATTTGAAACCCGTTGCACACCCCAAGCACCGGTTTTCCCGCTTCGGCGGCTTTTTTTACGGCAGCCATCACCTTGGAGAAACGGGCAATGGCTCCGGAACGCAAGTAATCGCCGTACGAAAACCCGCCTGGAAGCAAAATGGCGTCAAAACGGTCTAGATCGTCCTCGTCATGCCAAACGTATTCGACCTCTTCGCCAAGTTCATCGGCGATCGCATGATACATATCGACATCGCAATTCGATCCCGGAAACACAACGACGGCAAACTTCATCGGGCGACGGCCTCCTCGATTTCATAGCGGTAGTCTTCAATCACCGGGTTGGCAAGCAGTTTTTCACACATCTCGCGAACGAGCTCGTTGATGTCGCGGTCGCTCTCTTCAATCACGAGCTCCATAAACTTCCCGATTCGTACATCTTTCACTTCCGTATACGATAAGCTGTGCAGCGCCCCTTTTACAGCGGTCCCTTGCGGATCCAACACACTCTCTCGCAACGTGACATACACTTTTACTTTGTACATGCCGATTCTCCCCCTAACCGTTGTAAAATGACTTCGTATGCGTCCGTCAAACTGCCCAAGTCGCGGCGGAACACGTCTTTGTCGAGCTTTTCGTTCGTCTTTGCGTCCCATAACCGGCACGTGTCCGGTGAAATCTCATCCGCCAAGAGGATGGCTCCGTCTGCTGTACGGCCGAACTCAAGCTTAAAATCAATCAACCGCACGTTCCGCTCGGCAAAATGGAGGCGCAGCACGTCATTCACCGCAAGCGCGGCCTGCTTCAGCGCGGCGACTTCCTCGCGGCTGGCGAGTTTTAAAATGAAGATATGATCTTCCAACAACAACGGGTCGCCAAGGTCGTCGTTTTTGTAATAAAACTCAACAAGCGGCGCCTCAAGCGGCGTCCCTTCCTCTAGACCGATCCGCTTGGCTAAACTTCCCGCTACCACATTGCGGACAACGACTTCAAGCGGGATGATCGTCACGCGCCGGACCAATTGTTCCGTTGGCGACAGCTTTTCAATAAAATGATTGGCAATGCCTGCTTCGCGCAGCTTCAAAAACAACAAGCTGGAAATCTCGTTATTGAGCCGCCCTTTGCCGGCGATCGTCGCCTTTTTTTCGCCGTTAAACGCCGTTGCGCTGTCTTTGTACTCGACCCAAAGCACATCTGGCTCGTCAGTCGCGTAAATTTTTTTCGCTTTCCCTTCATATAACAGCTGTTGTTTCGTCGGCACGATCAACGCCTCCATTGTCCAGAAGATTGAAAATCTTTTGTATAGCCGGCCGGCTTCGACCAGCCGGCAGCCGCTCACTCCAACCCTAAGCGGGCAAAAATCGTATCGACATGTTTCAAATGATGACGATAATCAAAACAATCATCGAGCTCCTCTTTCGTCAGCCGGCTCATGATCCGCTCATCCGCTTCAAGAAGCGAGCGGAACGGCACTTGTCTCTCCCACGCTTCCATCGCTTTCGGCTGCACCAAATCGTACGCCTCCTCGCGCGTCATCCCCTTGTCGATCAAAGCAAGCAAGACTCGCTGTGAATAAATGAGCCCGAACGTGCGCTCCATATTTTTTTTCATGTTTTCCGGGTACACAAGCAAATGTTTCACGATATTCGCGAATCGGTTCAACATATAATTCAACGCAATCGTCGCATCCGGCAAAATGATGCGCTCGGCCGACGAATGGGAAATGTCGCGTTCATGCCAAAGCGGCACGTTTTCGTACGCTGTCACCATATAGCCGCGAATGACGCGCGCCATGCCGGTCATGTTTTCCGAACCGATCGGATTGCGCTTATGCGGCATCGCTGATGAGCCTTTTTGTCCTTTGGCAAAAAACTCTTCGACTTCGCGGACTTCGCTTTTTTGCAAGCCGCGAATCTCGACGGCAAATTTTTCAATCGATGTCGCAATTAAGGCCAATGTCGCCATATAGTAAGCGTGGCGGTCGCGCTGCAGCGTCTGCGTCGAAATCGGCGCCGGCGTCAAGCCGAGTTTTTCACACACATACTGCTCCACAAACGGATCCACGTTGGCGTACGTGCCGACTGCGCCGGAAATTTTCCCTACTTCCACCATCTTGGCAGCTTGTTCAAACCGCTCCAAATTTCGCACCATCTCGGCATACCAAAGCGCCAGCTTCAGCCCGAACGTCGTCGGTTCGGCATGAACGCCGTGCGTGCGCCCCATCATGACCGTGTATTTATGTTCGCGCGCTTTCTCTTTCAGCACTTGAATGAAGTTTTCCAAATCACGCCGCAAAATCGCGTTCGCCTGCTTTAACAAGTAGCCGAGCGCCGTATCGACGACATCGGTCGACGTGAGACCATAATGCACCCATTTTCGTTCTTCCCCAAGCGTCTCAGAAACGGCGCGGGTGAAGGCGACGACATCGTGGCGCGTTTCTTCTTCGATTTCCTTAATGCGGTTGACGTCAAACGACGCGTTTTCACGCAGGCGGCGGACATCTTCTTTTGGGATGACGCCAAGCTCGGCCCACGCCTCGCACGCGAGCAGTTCCACCTCAAGCCATGCCTTAAAGCGGTTTTCCTCGGTCCAAATCGCTCCCATTTCCGGTCTTGTGTAACGTTCAATCATCCTCGTTCCAGCCTCCGATCATGCCAAATTTGCCACGATTCGATTCTCGCCAACGCCGCCTCGACATCGTCTGCCAGCACCGTCACATGCCCCATTTTCCGCTTCGGCTTCGCTTCGTGTTTGCCGTACAGATGGACGTAGGTCCCCCCGTCGAACGCACCGATATGCCGAATGACCGGCTCGACGTGCTCGCCTAAAATATTGACCATCACCGCCGGCTTCAACAATTCGGTCGATCCGAGCGGCCAGTTGCAGACGGCGCGGATGTGCTGGGCAAACTGCGACGTCGCGCATGCATTGATTGTATAATGTCCGGAGTTGTGCGGTCTAGGGGCCAGCTCATTAATATAAATATCCCCGTCCGCAGTCAAAAACATTTCCACCGCCAGCGTCCCAACGAGCGAAAACGATGCGGCCAACACTTCCGCGTAGCGAATGGCCCGCTCTTGCACGCTTTCCGGAATTCGAGCCGGAACGATCGTTTGATGCAAAATGTTCTCGATATGAATATTTTCCGCCACTGGAAAAACAGCCGTCTCACCATCGAGGTTGCGGGCGACAATGACCGACATTTCCTTCACAAACGGCACCCAGCCTTCCAAAATGCATGGGCCAAGCCCAAGCAAATCAGCCGCTTTGGCTAGATCGCCTTCGCCGCGCAGCACATATTGTCCTTTGCCGTCGTAGCCGCCGCGCCGCGTTTTCAAGACGCACGGGAAACCGATCGTCTGAACGGCCTGTTCAAGTTCCTCCGCTCCATTCACTTCGACATAGGGCGCCACCGGCAAGCTGGCATCAACGATCGCCGCTTTCTCCAGCGCCCGGTCTTGCGTCACCGCAAGCAGTCGGCTTCCTTGCGGGACATAGGCGTTTGCCTCCAGCCACTCAAGCGCTCGCGCATCGATATTTTCAAATTCGTACGTAATGACATCGCTCACGCGGGCCAGTTCAGCGATGGCGTCCAAATCATGATAAGGCGCCGTAATCTCCACATCGGCCACTTGCCCGCACGGGGAGTCAGGCGTTGGGTCGAGCACGGCGATGCGAAAACCCATCTCGCGCGCCGCCAAAGCCATCATCCGCCCGAGCTGCCCCCCGCCGATGATGCCGATCGTCTGCCCAGGAACGATCCGTTGCTTAGTCAAATTGATCACTGCTTTCTACGATTTGTTTGCGAATCGCTTCCCGCCGCGCTTTGAGCGCCTCCATATAGCGTGGCTCAAGCAGTCCAAGAATCGATGCGGCGAGCAGTCCGGCGTTGGTCGCCCCCGCCTTGCCGATCGCCACCGTCGCTACCGGCACCCCGCCTGGCATTTGCACAATCGACAATAACGAGTCAAGTCCATTCAATGCTTTTGACTGCACGGGCACCCCAATCACCGGCAGCGTCGTTTTCGCCGCGATCATCCCCGGCAAATGAGCCGCCCCGCCAGCGCCGGCAATGATCACGCGGATGCCGCGCTCCTCGGCTGTCTCCGCATACCGAAACATCTCATCCGGCGTCCGGTGCGCCGATACGACTTTTTTCTCAAACGGAACACCCAATTCCTCCAAAATGGCGCAAGCATGTTTCATCGTTTCCCAATCCGAATGGCTTCCCATGATCACCCCAACGAGCGGGCTCATACCGTTTCACTCCTTTTGCTAGCACAACAAAACCCAGAACATGCGTTCCCATCCGTAAACGAGGGAAAGCATCGTTCTGGGCTTTGACAGTTGCTGATCGAAAAAAAGCCAAAACCGATCCTTTCCCTCATAGTCCAATCATTTACGGTGATTGGGTAGAAACTTTTGGGCCATATTCCCAAAATTATATGAGGGATCTTCTCATACACTATGAAGTTACCTTTATAGTAGCAGGTTTTTTTTCGGCGTGTCAAGGAAAAAATCGAACATTTAGTATTTCATCAAAGCAAATGTTCGTGTTTTTTGAATCACCAAACGAAGAAGGCGGCATATGATGAATGAGCGGAGGAGGAGAGACACGATGGCCAAAGAAAATCCGTTTACGCCGTTTTCCGATTGGACAAAACATTGGCAGCAATTTTTTCAAAATGATTTTTGGGGAAGCATCCAGCCGTTGCTGCCGTCATCGAACAAGCCATCATCCGGTATGAACATTTACAAAAAAGACAACGAGCTGCTCGTTGTCATCAGCCTCCCGGGGCTCGAAAAAATCGAAGATGCAGAAGTGTATGTATCATACAAAACGTTGGAAGTGAAGGCAACCATTAATCTAAACTTCAAAGGGTTTGAGCTAGTAGAAGAAGGCCTTTTCCAAGGCCAATTCCAAAAAACAATCCCACTGCCGTTCGCCGTCAAAGAGGACCGCATCGAAGCAACATACCATAACGGCCTGTTGTTCATCCACCTGCATCGACTCATCCCTGACGAGCCGAAAAAGAAAATTGTCATCAAAAAAAGCGAATAATCTCCCCCACGAGTCCAAAAAAGGAGATACCTGCCTTTCCGAAAAAAATAAAAAAAGAGGGTGTCCATGCCGTACAGGACACCCTTACGCGAGTTTCCGTTTCCTATCGCTTTTATGAAAAAGGGGGTCTAGGAAACGATGATCACGCTTTACATTTTGGGGGAGAGGATTGAAAATGGCGTCATTCAAAATGACTCATTTCCCATTAGGCAAAAATAATGAGAGAACCATTCAGCTCCCTCATTTTTTTGCCTGCCTAGCAGCGACCTACTCTTGCAGGGGCGCTCGCCCCAACTACCATCGGCGCTGGAGGGCTTAACTTCCGCGTTCGGGATGGGAACGGGTGTTTCCCCTCCGCCATAGCCACTAGGCAAGC
>NZ_SDKL01000079.1:0-2215 GCF_004123125.1 Geobacillus sp. PK12 | reverse complement strand
AAAAATCCTTTGTTTTGACCTTGTTAGGGTGCGAAATGTGAGCTATTATATAAAAAAACCCTTTATTTTAACGTGTTATATTACCCTGTTTAATAAAAAATTGAAACTGTTTATTTTTTTGTAACAGTTTTCCAACCATTTTTCGTTTATCATGAAAATGGAGGAATCGATGATGCATTCATTTTGCCATATGGGAGGCCCTGAAGGGGTGAAACTATGCGCTGGCTTGGCGCAATTAAAACAAGAGCACGGCCCGTTGCGCGCCCAAATGGAGCAGGTGCTCGCCGCAGCGGAAGCGATCGGCCAAGGGGCGGATGACCGCAACTGGCGTGGGCCGCTCGCCGATTTGAGGGAAAAAGTCGAATCGTTCGTCGCCGTTTTAGATCCTCATTCGGAGCGGGAAGAAGGCGTATTGTTCCCGATGATGGCCAAGTACATCGGGCGGACGACCGGCCCCATCGCCGTCATGGAATACGAACATGAACAGGCGAAAGCGCGTCTTTCGATGTTTTTGGAAAAAACCGCCCATTTGCCGGAAACGGTGGACCGCGAACAGGCGTTAACGCTCGCCGGCGCGGTGGTTGAGGCGCATCATATTTTGGATGAGCATTTCATGAAAGAAGAAAACGTGCTCTTCCCGATGGCCGAGCGGCTGTTGTCGGACGGGGAGAAAGAGGAGCTGTTTGCACGCATGAACGAGTGACGATGGAATGGAAAACGGGACGCTTCTTTGTATGGAGCATCCCGTTTTCTTCATGGCACGCGGATGAGTCGGGTTGGCGCCGGTCCGTGACGGAGAGGGACGGGAGGCGGATGAACGGCATCCCGTTTTTCGTGATAACGGTCTTGGTTGGGGACTTTATGCTGCCTGACATCCGCTTACTGGGCGCGGTCAAGCGAGTCGACGGATTTGGGCATCCGCTTTCGGTAGACGACGTAGCTGCGCTGCAAGTAGCGGAGCGGAAAGCTGAATACGTGAACGAGGCGGGTGAACGGCCAGACGGCGAACAAGCCAAACGCGGCGAGAATATGGATTTTGAACCAAAGCGGGACCGTTTCCATATAAACCGGGTCCGGGCGGAATGTGAGAAGGCCGCGGAACCATGGACCGATCGTCGTTCGGTAGTCAAAGCCATGTGAGTTGACGTTCAGCAATGTCGATGATAACCCGCTGGTGATCACGACAAGCAAAAATCCGAGCGCGACCCAGTCGCCGGTGCTGCTTGTCACCCGTACGCGCTTGACCGTCAAGCGGCGGCGAAAAAGGATCACGAAACCAGCGAGCGCCGCCAAGCCGGCCGGAATGCCGCCTGCCAAGGCGAGGGCGTGGTACATCTCTTCTGTCACGCCAAGCGCTTCGTAAAACGGCTCGGGAATGAGAATGCCCATCACGTGGCCGACAAACACGAACAAAATGCCCCAGTGGAACAGAAGGCTTCCAAGGCGCAACTGCCGTTTTTCGAGCAGTTCGCTTGATTTTGATGTCCAGCCAAACTGGTCGCGCTGGTAGCGCCAAATATGGCCGGCGACAAATAGGACAAGCGCCAAATACGGAACAATCACCCAGAGAAATTGGCTGGCCATGCCGTTGCACCTCCTTTCGGGAGCGGCGTCACGCCGAGTTGAGTGAATGTGTGATTGAGCGCGTCAAACAGCTGTGCATACGGGCTGCCTGCCGCTGCCAGCCGGTCGCCGATTTCGCGGATATGGCCGGCATAATCGGCGAGCAAGGCGGTCGTATGCTCTTGATCTGCATAGGCCATCCATTCAAGCATGAGCGGCAAGTAGTCGGGCAGCTCGTGATCGGAGACGGCGAATCCGGCCGCTTCGTAGCGCGCTTTTAAGGCGACGAGTTCGATTCCGCGCTCCCGCTGCTCGCCGTTTGTCATATACGTCAAGTACAAATTTGTTTTTTTGCCGAAATCGAATGTTTCGACATATTGCTCCATCCGCTGACGGGCTGGGATGAAGTTGATTTGTTCGGCAAACGCCAAAAGCGGTGCGCGAACGGCCTCATCGTCAAGCGAGCGGATGGCGTCTAGGCAGTCAGGAAGCGATTGGGCCCACTGTTCGTCCGGGTAAGACAACAAATACGATACACACAAAAAGACCGTTTGCTGTTGTTCGCTGTTCATCGTAAATCCTCCATTTCATTGTTGAAGGGGGCGGGAGCCCATACCCGTCAAGTTAGCGGTATAAAATTTTTAAGACGATA
>NZ_SDKL01000078.1:0-9606 GCF_004123125.1 Geobacillus sp. PK12 | reverse complement strand
TGGTGTGAGAGGACGAGGGTTAGTCACCCTCTCCTACTCGATTTATTGTAATCATATTTTGACGGATCGACCGGCTTGAAGCCTTTCGGTGTATAGAACCGGAGCAAATCGCCGTAGACGACTTTATCCGATAGGTCAAGCTTCGTACGGACGATTTGTTCGAGCCGCTGAATTTCCGGCGTGCTTTCAAGAGGTTCGCCTGTTTTCGTGTCATAGTACTTGCCGTTGACCGCTGTCACCTTCGGCGTGACAAAGTCGCCGTTGCGGAACGGAACGATTTCTTGATGTTCAGGTGACAGCAAATCCGTTCCAAAATGGACGTAATTTTTTGTATCAATGCCCAGCAGGTGCAAGACCGTCGGCAACAAATCGATTTGGCCGCCAAACTCGTGCATGACGCCGCCTTTTATGCCCGGCACGTGGATGAACAGCGGCACCCGCTGCAATTGCGCATGTTCATACGGCGTAATTTCTTTTCCTAAAATTTGCGCCATGGCTTTGTTATGGTTTTCCGAAATGCCGTAATGGTCGCCGTACAAAATGATGACCGAGCGGTCGTACAGACCCGATTTTTTCAAGTAGTCAAAGAACTCTTTCACTGCTTCGTCCAAATAGCGTGCCGTTTGGAAATACTGGTCGACCGAGCCGTCGCCTGTCGTCGCCGGCGGGATCGTCGCATCTTCCTCGCTGATCGGGTACGGGAAGTGGTTCGACAGCGTAATAAATTTCACATAGAACGGTTCTTTTAATGTTTCTAACAGCGGGATCGACTCCCGGAAAAACGGTTTGTCTTTCAGGCCGTAGTTCAAGACGTCCTCATCGTTCATATCGTAGTAGCTGGCGTCAAAGAAATGGTCAAAGCCGAACGACTTGTAAATTTCATCGCGGTTCCAGAACGTTTTGTAGTTGCCGTGGAAGACGGCGCTTGTATAGCCGTATTGGTGCAAAATGGCCGGAGCCGCCTGATACGTGTTTTGTCCTTTCGTCGTAAAGACAGCGCCTTGCGGCAAGCCAAACAGCGAGTTTTCGAGCATAAACTCCGCATCCGACGTTTTCCCTTGTCCTGTTTGATGGAAGAAGTTATCGAAATAGAACGTGTTCGGATCGCGGGTGAGCGAGTTTAAGAACGGGGTGACTTCTTCACCGTTCAACTTATAGTTAATCACAAAGTTTTGCAGCGACTCTAAATGAATGTAAATGACGTTTTTCCCTTTCGCCACGCCGAAATATTTCGGGTTCGGTTTGGCATACGTCGCCTGCACATAGTTCAGCACAGTCGTGATGTCGCTTTTGTTTGCGAACGCCCGCTGCGTCGATGATTTCATGCTTTGGAACGCATCGTAAATCAAATAGTTGTACACGCCTAAATATTTGACGATATAGTTGCGGTCAAACGTTCTTGTCAAGAGCTGCGGGCGGTCGGTCTCAGCGAGCGCCAAGTTGATGCTGAACATAAGAATGGCCGAAGCGAAAATGGCGCCTTTTTTGAATCGGCCGGCCTGCACTTCCGGGAGCGAGAATCGCTTCGAGAAAACGATCACCGCCAAAATGATCGTATCCAAGAAATAGAACACGTCATACCAGCGGAGCAACTCCCAAATGCTTCTGCCGAGATCGCCGAAGTTTTTCGTTTGCGTCAACGTCGGGAATGTAATAAAATCGCTGAAAAAACGATAATAAACGATATTGGCGTATAGAATGAACGATAAGATGAAATTAATAATAATGAGCCATTTGTACACACGCGTTTCCTTGGCCAACAGCGCCAACCCAAGGAAGAATACCGCCGAGCTGATCGGGTTGATGAACAATAAAAACTCCTGCATGGAGTTGCTGATGCCAAGGTTAAATTCCGCTAAATAGGCGGCGTACGTCTTCAACCAAAATAAGAGCACGGCAAAAATAAAAAAGCCGATGTATTGGTTAGGGAGAGAACGACATTTTTTCAACCATTTTTCCCAAATTGCCTTCACGTCCTCTTCTCCTCCTTTGCCTCGTATTCTTAACGATGTTTCTATGTTTATATCAACAACCGTTGCCCACAGCAACAAACATTTTATTCTTACATGATTTTACATCGGAACGTCTCCATGTCAAGTAGCATAATACGTCTGTTGCCAAAAGTCAATGGAATGTTTTTATGGGACTGGTGCAAGCCCCCTTCCGCGCTTCAATGCTTGTGTGGCCCCAGTCGGACTGCCATTCGCCATTCATATAGACGAACGGAGACGGAAAAGGTTTCAATGCATCCACATTCTTGAAGCCGGTGGCCACGCCCTTTATCCATTTTATTATGCAGAAAGAATGCCTATGATGAAAATGGTTTGAGTACCCGAACAAGCTTGTTTTTGGTATATTTTTTCTATGCATCATCCACAACGATACGGGATTGGATGAAGAGAAAGGGGTAAGCCATGTCAATGAATTCGAAAGGCAAATTTTTTGATCCGCCGAAAATTCTCGTGTCCGGATTTGCACTCATTATTTTGATTGGAGCGCTGCTGTTGACGCTTCCTGTTGCGACCGTCGATGGAAGGGGGCTGCCGTTTTTAGACGCCTTGTTTACAGCGACTTCCGCGACGTGCGTAACCGGACTTGTCGTCGTCGACACCGGGACGACGTTCACGTTGTTCGGCCAGCTGGTCATTTTAGCGCTGATCCAAGTGGGCGGGCTTGGATTTATGACATTTGCTACGTTGTTTGCCTTTTTGCTCGGCAAGCGGATTTCCTTGAAAGAGCGGTTGTTGCTGCAAGAGGCGCTCAATCAGCTGAGTATCGAAGGGATTGTTCGGCTCGTGAAACGCATTCTCGTTTTTACCGTCGTCATTGAGGGCATCGGCGGATTGCTGTTGGCGATTCGTTTCTCGTTCGATATGCCGTTTTGGAAAGCCGTGTACTTTGGGTTCTTTCATGCGATTTCCAACTTTAACAACGCCGGCTTTGACTTGATGGGCGAGTTTCGCAGTTTGACCGGCTATGTGGAAGATCCGGTCGTGAGCCTTGTCGTGCCGATTTTAATTATACTGGGCGGCATCGGATTTATTGTCATGAATGAAGTGTATGAGTACCGGCAAACACGGCGGCTGTCTCTTCATACGAAGGTGGTGGTGATCACGACGGCATGGCTGGTGTTGGCCAGCATGGCGCTGATATTGCTGCTGGAGTGGAACAATCCGAAGACGATGGGGCCGCTGTCGCTCTCAGGCAAGTTTTTGTCCGCGTTTTACCAAGCGGTCACTCCGAGAACGGCGGGCTCGAATACGCTTAACATCCCGGATTTGACGCAACCGACGCTGTTTTTGATCGTGTTTCTCATGTTTGTCGGCGCTTCCCCGGGTTCGACGGGCGGAGGAATCAAAACCACGACCTTTACGACGTTGCTCGGCGCGGTTTGGTCGCAAATCCGCGGGAAAGAGGATGTCATTTTATTTCGGAAACGGATCGTGTACGATACGGTGTACAAGTCGCTGACCGTGACAATGAGCGGGCTGTTTATCGTCATGTTTGTGACGATGGTGCTGACGATCACCGAGCGCGGAAAAGACTTTCTCATGATTTTATTCGAAGCGACGTCGGCGTTTGGAACCGTCGGGCTGTCGATGGGACTGACTCCGGAGTTGTCTCCGCTCGGAAAGGTGATCATTGCCTTGACGATGTTTGCCGGCCGCGTCGGCCCGTTGACGATCGCGTACGCGGTCACGCTGCGCCGTCAGCCCGATCCGTTCCGCTATCCGAAAGGGAAAATGATGATTGGATGAGTGAAAAACAGAAAAATGTCGGGAGCGTGAGCGAAGGGGAAATAATAAAGAAAAAATAAGCCCAAAAGCCTAAAAACTCGCTGTTTTCCTCCTTTTTCAAGGTTGGCGGAGGGACAAGAAAAGGGGTAACATATGGAAGCAACAATCACTTGATTCGATGCGCTGAATCCGGCATGGAGCGGGGGACCCAATCGTTGCAACGCTCGTTGCTAGGGGTGAATCCGAAAGGACGGGCATCTCTCCAAGCCCGAACCCGACAGCTAACCTCGCAAGCGCTTTGGGGAGGGACGAGTATGGCTTTAGAACATTTGTAGCCGTTGAGTGCGTCCTCAGCGGTTTTTTCTTTTGAATCGATGAGTCAACTCTTATGCTTTTGGGAGGAACGGAAGCATGGCTTCGTTAAAACGTTTGTTGATTGGGAAACCGATGGAAACGAAACGGTTGAAGCATGAAAAATTACCCAAATGGAAGGCATTGGCCGTTTTTTCTTCCGATGCCCTGTCATCGGTGGCTTACGCGACGGAAGAAATTCTGCTTGTGCTTGCTTTATTAGGGACAAGCGTCTTTTTCTATTCGCTGCCGATCGCGGTGGCGATTTTAGTACTGCTGTTGTTAGTAACGTTGTCGTATCGGCAAATCATTTATGCGTTTCCATCTGGCGGCGGAGCGTATGTCGTTGCCCGCGACCACTTGGGGACGAAAATTAGTTTAGTGGCCGGGGCGGCGCTCATGATCGATTATATTTTGACGGTCGCTGTCAGCATCAGTTCCGGCGTCGCCGCGCTGACATCGGCGTTTCCGGGGTTGCTGCCGTGGAAAGTGGAGCTCGCTGTCGCCCTTGTCTTGTTTTTGATGGTGCTCAATTTGCGTGGCATTACCGAATCCGCAACAGTTTTCGCCTACCCGACGTATGTGTTCATTGGCTTCGTTCTCGTGATGATCGCTGTCGGCGGGTGGCAGTTGTGGCATGAAGGATGGCATGGGTTTACGATGCATGAGCATGCTTCCTCAGCTCACATGTTTGCGTCCGGTTACAGTTTGTTTATTTTGCTGCGCGCCTTTTCGTCGGGATGTTCGGCGATGACCGGGGTCGAAGCCATCAGCAACGGCGTGCCGGCGTTCCGGCCGGACAGTTCAAAAAACGCTGCCATTACGATGGGATGGATGTCCGCATTGCTTGGCGTGATGTTTTTAGGCATCACCGTGTTGGCGGCGGGATTCGGCGTTACTCCGACCGAGCATCAAACGGTCATTTCGCAAATCGGGCGTCATGTATTTGGGAATGGTCTTGTGTTTTACTTGTTTCAGCTGGCCACGATGGTCATTTTAGTGCTCGCGGCGAATACGAGTTTTGCCGGATTTCCGCAGCTGACGTCGATTATGGCGAAGGACGGTTTTTTGCCGAGAAGCTTGGCGGCCCGGGGCGATCGCCTCGTGTTTTCCAATGGCATCATGTTGTTGAGCGTGCTGGCGATCGTATTGATCATCGCGTTTCATGCCAAAACTCATTCGCTCATCCCGCTTTATGCGGTTGGCGTCTTTCTTTCCTTTACCATCGGTCAGAGCGGGTTGATTAAAAAATTATGGAAACGGGAAGAAGGACGGAAGTTCGGCGTGCTGCTCACCGTCGGAACGGGAGCGGTGGTCACCGGGATGGTCACGCTCGTCACGATGGTCGCTAAATTTACGCAAGGAGCGTGGATCGTTATCGTGGCGATTCCGCTGTTCGTCTGGATGTTCATCCGAATTCACGAGCATTACAAAAAACTTGGCGAGCAATTGCGGCTTGACGAACGGGAGTGGCAACAGCGCGAGAAACTGTTGAAACCAAAAGTCATTATTCCCATTTCCGGCGTCAGCAAAGTGGTCGCCCAATCCGTTCAGTACGCTCGCAGCATTTCCGACGACATTACGGCACTGTCGATTATTTTCGACGAAAAAGACGAACAAAAGCTGCGGCAAAAGTGGGAGAAGTTTTATCCGGACATTCCGTTGGAAGTCATCTATTCACCGTACCGAACCATTTTGTCGCCATTATTAGAATACATCACGAAAGCGGAAAAAGAAGCAGACCGCGCGCCGGTGACGGTGCTCTTGCCGCAATTTATCGTGAAAAAATGGTGGCATACATTTTTGCATAACCAAACAGCCATCATCTTGCGCTTTTTCTTGATCATGAAAAAAGATGTTGTCATTGCGACGCTGCCGTATCATTTGCGGGAATAATGTCGAGAAAAGGGGAAACATTTCCCCGGAAATCGATGCGTGTCGAATGGCAAGAAAGTCCCCTCTCCGTACGGAATTGCATATTGTACGGCAGGGGGGATTCATATGTGGTTATGGGTGTCCATGATTTTGCTCGCTTTCAGCGTGAGCATGGACAGCTTGAGCGTAGGCATTACGTATGGAATGGGTGGTGTCCGTTTTTCCTGCTTTTCGTTGGCGCTTATTGCATGCATGTCTGGAATGATGGTGTTTGTGTCCATGAACATCGGCCGTCTGTTGGCGCTTGTTTTGCCGTTGCAAGTCGAGAGAGGGCTTGCTTCAGTCATTCTCATGGCGCTTGGCGGTTGGGCGATTTATAACGTCTATAAGCCAAAGGGAGACGGAAGCGATTCCTCTATGGAATGTGATGGAACAGGGGAGGCTAACCGATTCAGCGGCGCTGTTCAAGTATTGAAACGGCCTGAACTTGGGGATCTTGATCGTTCAGGCACGATCAGCCAAAAAGAAGCGTTGTTGATCGGGATCGCTTTGTCGATGGATTCATTTGGCGCCGGGATCAGTTCGTCGCTTTTGCATTTCCCGCCGCTTTCGTTTTCCCTGTTGGTTGGCGTATTTACTCTCATGTTCATCCGAGTCGGCTTATCGTTGGGGTACATGGTGTCGAAAACGGGAATCATGAAAAAGGCGACAATGCTGCCTGGGGTTGTGTTGATTGTCCTAGGGTTGATCAAATTATTTCGGTGACACCATGTTGGCGGCTCGTTCGTAATTCAAATGTGAAAATAGGTTGATGAAAAAGGAGAGAGGTCCGATGTGGAAAAAGTTTTTATCGAAATTCGGCATTGGCGCTGCCAAAGTGGATCTCGTGCTGCATCGCCCTCATGTGCGCCTTGGTGAAACGTTGGAAGGGGAATTTTTGCTGGAAGGTGGTTCGGTCGCCCAACACATTCGGAACCTAGATGTCGTATTGCAATTGGAGGTGCACGCGGAAGGAAAGGCATATCGCCGAACCGCAGCGGTGATCCCGGTCGCTTCCTCGTTTACGATTCAGCCCGGTGAGCGGAAAGTGCTCCCGTTTTCGTACGCACTGCCGCTCCATTTGCCGATCAGCCGCCCAACGGTCCGTTATACGTTCGTCACCCGGCTCGATATTGCCGATGGGGCGGATGCATATGACCAAGACGCCATTCACATTTTGCCGCCGACGGCCTTGGAGCAAGTGTTTTCCGCTTTGGCCGCCCTGGGATTCCGGGAGAAAGCGACATCCGGAAGCATTACGCCGCATGGCCAGGAATTTTCGTTCTTCCCGACGAGCGAATTTCAAGGGATCGTCCAAGAAGTCGAGTTTTTTGCCCTTGTCGAGGGAGAAGGGGTGCGTTTGTATATGGAGATCGACGTCCGCCACGGCTTTGGCGGGGAACGCGAAATGAAACGGGAGCTGTTGATCACTCACGAACAGCTTCGCGATTCGGCGACGGCAGCCCGTCTGCTTCGGGAAGCCATCGAAGAGGCGGTGTGGGCGGCCGGGGCGTTCGGCCAGCTGAGCGGGCATCCGTTGGCAACGCCGCATTCGCCTATTTATAGCCATCCAGTTGGCCATTATCCACCCGTCCATCATTCGCATCATGGCGGACATGGGTGGGCTGGCGCCATTGGAGGATTTGCGGCCGGGATGTTGGCGGGAATGGTGGCGGAAGAGTTGCTTGACGATGTGATCGATGATGTCGCTGACGGGTTGGACGTGGATGATTGGTTTGATGGCGGCGATGGATTTGATGGCGGGGATTGGCTGTAATGATGATATGGAAGGTGCTTCGCATTTCGCGAAGCGCTTTTTTGCTGATGCGGATGTCTTGTACAACGGTGACCGTTTCTCCTTAGTGGGCATATACAATAAATGGAAAAATAAAACAAGGAGGAAACAAAATGAATGATACGTACGGTCATCGCCATTTGGCTTGGCATGAAACGTTGGAGTTGCATGAACTGATCGCTTTTCAAGCAAACGGTCTCATAAAAATGAAAAAGGCGGTCGGCAAAATCGACTGTCCTGAATTAAAAGGATTGTACCTTGAGACGATTCAAGGGCTGGAAACGAATTTGCGCGAGCTGCTTGCCTTCATTCCGGCGGCACCGATGATGGAAGAAAGCCGCGACCATGATGATGGCGACCGCGCCTTGCACGCTGGCGACTTGCTTGGCTTTTCAAAAACGGCAGTGCGTAATTATGCTGCTGCCATTACCGAGGCGGCGACGCCGGTGCTGCGCAAAACGTTTGTCAAACATCTGCTTAAAGCCATTGACACGCACGAAAAAGCGTTCAACTATATGTATGAACGAAGTGATTATCCAGCGTACGATCTCGTCCAGCTCCTTCACAACGATGTTCGCAATGCGCAAAAGGCGTTGTCAATGGGATATGAACGATGATGATGGCGAGCCGCCCCCGCCTAACGGGGCGGCCTCTTTCCTTGCAGCGGGGAGGAGCGGATGGACCGACGGCGAATACATAAAAGCGGAGAAACAGCTAAGCCGAATGGAGCTAGAAGAGAGGAAAGATAAAAAACGAAGGAGGCGTCATCGGTGCGTTACTATATCGTTTTTGATATTGGCGGCACATATGTCAAACATGCCGTCATGAACGAGCATGGCGACTTTTTCGAAAAGGGGCGTTACCGTTCGGAGCGGCATGACTTTCATCAATTTCGCGATGACTTGCTTAACGTCGTCCGCCAGGCGCAGGCCAACTATCCACTTTCCGGCATTGCGATCAGTTCCGCAGGAAGCGTGGATAGCGACATCGGCGTCATCGGCGGAAGCAGCGCCTTGCCTTGTATTCACGGTCCCAACTTTAAAGACGTATTCGGCGGGGCAACGGGCCTGCCGGTAGAGATGGAAAATGACGCGAATTGCGCGGCGCTTGGCGAGTTATGGAAGGGGGCGGGCCGGGGCTGCCGCGACATCGCCTTTGTCATTGTCGGCACCGGCATTGGCGGGGCGATCGTGAAAGACGGACGCATCCATAAAGGGGCGCATTTGCACGGCGGGGAATTTGGCTATATGTTGATGGATGTCCGCTATGAGAACGGAAGGATCGAATGCAAAACATGGAGCGAACTGGCGGCGACAAGCGCGTTGATCCGGATGGCGGCTGAGGAAAAGGGGATGCCGGAGAGGGAGTTGGACGGAGAAAAAGTATTTGCGCTGGCCGAGAGCGGCGATGAAGCCGCGCAAAAGGCCATTGACCGGTTTTATTTTTCATTGGCCCAAGGGATTTTTAACTTGCAGTACGCATATGACCCGGAAAAAATCATTTTGGGCGGGGCCATTAGCAGCCGCCCCGATTTCGTCGACGAAATCAACAAGCGGCTTTCGGTGTTATTGTCGCTCGTTCCCATTGCCAAAGTCCAGCCAGTGGTGGAGACGTGCCAATTCAAAAACGATGCGAACTTGCTCGGCGCTTTGTATCATTACTTAGAGCGGCGCGGGGAATTAGGGGAAGCGTCCGGCCCGTCCCATTAGGCAGCAACAGGAAGTCGACTGTTCTGTCTTGAAAACAAGGTCGCTGACTAGAAAAAGTGTGAGTAAAATATTTGTGGGTGACATTCAGGAATGATTCCCC
>NZ_SDKL01000077.1:0-1888 GCF_004123125.1 Geobacillus sp. PK12 | reverse complement strand
AATCGAGTAGGAGAGGGTGACTAACCCTCGTCCTCTCACACCACCGTACGTACCGTTCGGTATACGGCGGTTCCATTAAGTCTGACGCAGAGATTCATATCGTTGATAAAGACTCTTCAGCCCTTGGCTCTCCCAATAGGAGTTGCCAAGGGCTTTATGCAGGATGGGACTGGCGGCCACTCTCCAATATTTCTTCCGAGTGTTTCCCCATTCATATGCTTTCTGCTTGGGCACTCCTAAACTTTGCAGTTTTCGGACTCTGGTTCTCGGAAGTTTCCACTCTTTCCATTGGCACATGCGCAGCCTTCGTCGAATCCATCCATCTAGTTCTTTGAACACACTTGGGGTCTCTGCTAGCGAAAAGTATCCACACCATCCCAGAATGTATTGATTGAGCTGTTCGATTCGTTCGGGCATGGGAATCGGTTTCGATCGGCTCGTCATGGTGCGTATCCTTTGCTTCATGCGCCGAATGCTTTCCTTTGCAATTCGGATTTTTGGCTCCTTACTTGGGGTGAAGCTAAAACCGAGGAATTTTCTCCTCCACGGACGATCCACTGCCGATTTGGTTTCGTTGACTTTCAGCCGAAGTTTCTTTTCGATGAATGCCGTGATCGATTTCATCACCCGTTCCCCGGCCTTCTTCGTCCTTACGTAGATATTGCAGTCATCCGCATACCGTACAAACTTGTGCCCTCGTTTTTCCAATTCTTTGTCCAGCTCATCCAGGAGAATGTTGGACAGGAGTGGACTGAGCGGCCCTCCTTGTGGAGTCCCCTCTTGTGTTTCCATGACCACCCCGTTGATCATGACCCCTGCCTGTAGATACTTCCGTATCAACTTTAGGAGGATTTTGTCTGGAATTCGTTTCGCTAATATCCCCATCAGTTTGTCATGGTTGACTCGATCAAAGAACTTTTCCAAGTCGATATCTACCACCCATGTATATCCTTCCTGAATATACTGCTTCGCCTTTTTCACCGCGTCGTGTCCTCTTCGACCGGGACGAAACCCGTAGCTGTGTTCCGAAAAGGATGGGTCAAAGATCGGCGTGAGCACTTGGGCGATGGCCTGTTGGATGAACCGGTCTGTCACGGTCGGGATTCCTAGTAACCTGACTCCTCCGTTCGGTTTCGGGATTTCGACCCGTCGGACCGGGCAAGGTTCGTAGGTCCCTTCTTCTAAAGCGTGCCGTATCGCGTCCCAATGTTCCACGAGGTGTCTTCGCAGGTCTTTGACGGACATTCCATCGGTTCCATGGGACCCTTTATTCTTTTCCACTTGTTTGAGTGCTCGCAGGAGATTCTCCCGTGACAATACCTGTTTCATCCACATTCCGATTCTTCCTCTCTACGTGAACGGTCCGTTCTATTTGTGCCATCTTCTTCTCCACCCTCTTGAGGTTCCCCATGGACTTCACCATTTCCCCCTCAAGCAGGCCCTTTCGGGTTATCTGCTTCATCAAAGAAGATGAACGCCTAGTGGCCGTTCTCCTTCATGGTTCGGTCCTTCCCCTTCTATCTTAAGCTAGACGGGTACTATGACCTCTGCTGACTTCTGTCCGTTCAGCGTTGGATCGCTCCAACGGTTGCCAAGCGCACTTGGCTTCCCGGACAGACCTCCCCGGGTAAGAGTGCAGTCTTTCCTTCCATCCATCTGCTTCATTTACTCGGTATCACCTTCGGCAGAAAGGGCTTCGTTTTGTCGTGCAAACTCACCCAATGATACCCAGCCTCCTATGAAGTTCGTGTTCCTCAGACCGGAAGTTTGCCGCCCGCTTCCTTCAGATTCTGCGTCGCCGCAGACACCCTTGCGTTAAGCTAACTGCTACTTCTGCCTTCGCAGTTCGGGACTTTCACCCTATAGACTGCACCCATGCCGGGCGCAC
>NZ_SDKL01000076.1:0-4594 GCF_004123125.1 Geobacillus sp. PK12 | reverse complement strand
GAGCGTATACCGCACTCACCAAGTGGTGGGGATTTTCACGGAAACGTATATTCGTTATCTAACATCAGATTACGATTCACCTAAATTTTATAGAGATATATGCAGATACTAATTTAGCTTGTATTAACTGAAGCTTCCCATTTTACATATTCATCAAATTGTTCATCATCAGATGCAATGAAATCTTTTTCAACTTCAATGGTGACTGCAACTATTTCTTTTCGTTTCTTCCACCTGGAACAAATTCATTTCGGCACCATTTTACAAAGTTTCTCGAATGACACAGATATGTCTTTGCCGTGTCATCAGCTAACAGACCTTCTTTCCATTTTTCTTTTACCTCATTCTCATAGATTTGATACAATTCTTCTAATTTCTTTATAAATTCCTGTGATGCCCTCATCTGAATCAGCTCCCGATTAATATTTTATTAAGCAATTGGTAGATATGGTTTGTGTGTTGGAAGTTGAGATTGTGACCCGATAAAAAGCACCTGATCTTTTATCAATCCGTCAAACCATCTTGTTTGGATAGCGCGGTCCGCGGATCTTACTCGGCATGAACTGAACTCATTTAGCTATCTTCCATCTCTACTCTATACCCATTCTTCCAACGAAAACACGTCATTTCTTTCAAAGTCGTGAAGAATGGCCGGAGGCAGCAGTTCACGCACTCTCTCTTTAGTCGACCAGCAATAATCGATATGCTCTTCCGAAAGAACAACTTCATGATGATCGCTTTTGCATAAGTATGTAAGAATGACGACTTGCTGCGTTGCGTGCGTTTGAAACGTCGTCGCATATAAAATCCGCTCCACCGTCACATCCAATCCAACTTCTTCTTGGATTTCTCGCAACAGCGCCGCTTCTAAATCTTCTCCAAAGTATATTTGCCCTCCGACTAACTCCCACGTTCCGCCGCCCACTTCGTCATCATTAGCGCGTTGTACAATTAATACTTTTCCTTCGTGTAAAATAAACCCTTTCAAAACTACAACCATTTCACTGTAGATGAGCATTTTTCATTACACCCGTTAGTTCAAGAAGTTTACTTTTGAAAATCTGCTATATTCCAATTCATTTTAGGATTAACTGTATCCATAAACTTCTTAATTTGTTCTTCACTTAAATCTTTTTCACCAGTCGAATTTTTCGCATATGATACAAGTTCCCAAGTTTCATCATAAGGTTTCTTCGGTGCTTTCCACCTAATGCTAAATGTATAATCAACGCCATCAATCTTTACTTTCATAATCAATATATCGCCAAGAAGTATAAACTTACTCATTTCCATTTTTATATGCCACCTACTTTTGTGTATTTACAGGAGAAAAAGAAAGATTGCAACTACGGGCAGAATCTTTGAATAAGAATATTTTTTTATGGTTCACTAATCCCCATTGCCAATAGCAAAAGAAAAGCAATGGCCAAAACCGCTCCATTTCCTATCAAGCTGATAATTGGCAGAAAGAAACGTTTCGTCATCAACCACGAGAACACAGCGAATAAAATACCAATAATTGATAAGATGCCATAAATTGCGATCACGAAATAAACATCAGCATCTGGACCTCTTTCAACATAGAAAATAATGATACTTATGATTACAGGAAACAAAGACGTGACACCTAATATATTTCCTACTTTTTTCTTGTCTAACACTATTACCCCCACCTTTTTGTTGATAATAACTTTTTGAATCATAGCCACCCATGCTGCATTTCGCGGCACTACAGATGATGGAAGTTCATTCGTTCTTCCATGAGAGACAACCATGCCGCATCTATACGGAACCATCAGAAGAATGAAAATATTAAGAATGATGTCTCTTTTTGATTCCTTTTGTGGCAGAAGTATCAATTCTTTTTTACCTTACTGTTTCTTTCTCAATGTGTGTTAACTTTGATTTAAGATAAGTTCTTGTTCCTCTACATTATTTAACTCTCTTCTAGGAATTATATAGGCACTTACTGAGCTAAAGATAGAAATTATATTTGTCCTCTTTGAAATTTTTGATGCCAGATCAGTCTTTTCATGTTTATACAATTATTTGGACTTAAAATGGAACTCAAACTCTGTATGGTTCACCAATGAGTTCTCGCTTTACTCATGCTGGTGTCCCCCACATTTAACGGTTTGCTTGACCTAAAAGAGATCATTCCAATCATGCTGGTTAAAGAGTGGAATGACAGATTTTTTCATTAGATCAATAAACGCATGTACAGTTGGTGATAGATTGTCACTTTTCCAAGCAAGGGCCATCGTAGTGGTAAATGGATTATTCTGAATGTCACGATAAACAACTTTATTTTTGAATACATATTGCATCGAAGCGGGTACAAGAGCTACGCCCATTCCTGCTGAAATTTGACAAAAACATAATATGGATCACCTTTATACTCAATCGGTGTCAAAAATAAACAATGAAATTTCGCTGAGACTTGGATATACAAAAGAAACCCCTAGTGGGTCTTTTCAGGATTGCTGGGAGTTTCTTTCTTAATGAAAGGCTACCCTGAAAATAAACGGTATACAAAGATATGAACCTGATAGTATGGACGAAACAGCTTATTTTAATGCATCGTTGTACCAAAAAATTAGCATGAGTGTCTCTGTCAATGTTTAATGTTGATTTTGTAAAGTATTAAAACTGAGGGTGTCCCAAAAGCAATCCCTTTCAGGACACCCCCTTTTAGTTATTTTCACCTCATAATTTTTAACATAGTATTGGTGTTCTTTTGAAATTCATAAGGAACTTTAATTTCTTCTGTAATCCATCCTAAATTGCGTATATCACGGATTAGTTCATCCAAGTATTTATATCTCTCACAAGCAAAGTTAGTTGTAGGAAAAATCCTTATTTCATCTTTGGTTACACGCATAAGTTCTTTTATAGTCTGTAAATGAAATTCATAGTCCAGTTTATCTTCATAAAGAAATAGAAAATTTGCTGAAAGTGTCAAGTCAAACTGCTTATCATCAAACGGTAAGGTCGGTAAAACGGCAGGAATATAACGATTCTTATTCCGTTTCATGTCTGAGATACATTGATTCATTGCTTGTGTTCTTATCTGTTTTAACTCATCAACTGATTTAAAATAATCCCACAAAAAATTTTTTTGAATATCAGCCCTTTCCATGTTAGACATGGTGGTTTCAATATCTTGTAAACCTTTTTGCTCTAATTGTTTAATAGGAAGATAATAAGCAATATCACATGCTGTAACATCCATTCCAAGTTGATTGGATACTGCCGTAAAGGAACATGCCCCAGCAGGGCAATCAAGAATCTTACGCCCCACTAAATCTTCTTTGGTAAGGCCAAACATTCGCATGTATTCATCCCAAGTCCTACCAATAAAGACAATGCGATTTAAATCCCACTTGTTAACTGACTCAACTTTACTCATCTTCACTCACCTTTCTTAACTAATCTGAACCAAGCTCTATAAATAATATACCAAATATACATAATTTAGCACACATAAAATGGCTCTTTGATTAAAAACATTAATCTTGTGTTATACCAAACGATCTTCACCATAGATTAACAAGAAAATCAACATCATTCCTCAACAGAACCTTTAAAGAAGGAGAAATTGCCCCTCACATGTTAACAAATGCGGATGCGCCTATGCATGCTTGATAGCGATGTTTAATTCCGATAAACACCAATTTATATTTTTTATCGCCCATTAAGAAGGAATGAAGCGGTTTCCCTCGAAATAAATCAGGAAGACAAATGAAGGAAAAGGAAGCAAAAATGGTGTCCATTCCATCCAAGAGAGGTGTTGTAAATGGATTTTGCACTAACCATGTCTTTTTTAGGAGTGGCGATATTGCTGACGTTAATGCCCGGACCAGATATTTTGTTTGTGATTGCTCAAAGCATTTCACAGAACAAAAAAGCGGGAATCGCCACGGCACTGGGACTTTGTTCAGGCCTTATTGTACATATCACGGCTGCAACGCTTGGGATTTCCACCATCATTTATCAATCCGCTCTGGCTTTTACCGTCATAAAATATACGGGTGCGGCGTATTTGTTGTATTTATCATGGCAATCATTCAAGGAAAAAGAAACAGGCTTTGCTTTTAACAACAAGCCTTTAAAGTATCTATCATTGTATAAAAAAGGAATTCTCATGAATCTGCTTAATCCAAAAGTATCTTTGTTCTTTTTGGCATTGTTGCCTCAATTTGTGAATAAATCGATGGGACACATTACGTTGCAGATGTTTATTTTGGGGATTATTTTTCTGGTTCAGGCTTTAGTGATTTTTATCGCTGTCAGCGTGTTTTCAGAGAAACTGCGCCATGTCCTGCTTACCAATTCGTTCATAGCGAAGCGAATGAACATTGTAAAAGGTTTGTTATTAGGGCTGATTGGTATACAGATTGCGTTTAGTGAAAAGTGAAATCGTTAGAGTGTTATCTTTTAATAAATGTCTCTATTCAATTTCAATGTTGATTTTTAGACCACAGAAAAGTTCCATGAGCAATTTTTGCTCTCCTCCCGGGCATGAAAATCCCCCTTTTCTTTCCATAATGAAGAGTAGGCGCAAACAGCTCAATAGGACGTTATACTTAATGGT
>NZ_SDKL01000075.1:0-10770 GCF_004123125.1 Geobacillus sp. PK12 | reverse complement strand
CCATAGATCCCATTGACCTTTTGATGGCATTCGAGGATCATTTGTTTGATTTGTTCATTTTCCTTTTGCTTCTCTGTGACGATTCCCTGCCGGTTCACCCATCGATAGTATCCACTTCTTGACACACCGGCCAGTTGGCATAGCCAGGCAATCGGATAGGTGTTGGATAACTCCTGAATGATCGAGAACCGCTCTTTCGGTTTCACCTCCTTGCCAGCTCTCGTAACTTTTTTAAATAATCATTCTCTGCTTTCAGTCTTCGATTCTCTTCCTCTAAACTGCACTCTTTTTTTCGAGGCCTTCCCTTGAATGGAGACTTGGATGTCCCGCGCCGTTCTTCGAGCCCTTTTAGACCATGTTCATGGTAACGTTTTACCCAAAGTCTGATCGTTTTCGTGCAGGGAATCCCTAACTCTTGGCATATCCGCTTATATCCCCATCCTTCTTCGATGTACATCTGGACAGCCCTCCATTTAAACTCCACGGAATAAGTGGTCTTCCCTTTCGGTGTTTGCTTGGTCTCGAACATAAACAAATCCCTCCAGTGTTTTTAATGACAGTATGGGCATTTTCCCAACTGTCTACACTAGAGGGATAATATCATATGATGCAGGGGTGTCAACCACATCACTCACCATACCAAGGAGGACTTCAGATGAATTGTACACAAAACTATAAAATTGATCAAGTCACCGAACAAACGCTTGTCGTGGGCATCGATATCGCGAAACGAACCCACTACGCCTGCTTCGTGGATGACCGGGGGCGCGTGCTTCGCAAATCGTTCCCGATCTTCCAGTCGAAAGAGGGGTTTCAACAGCTGTATAAAGCGATTCAGGGGGCGATGCAAGCGTTCGGGAAGTCAGAGGTGATCGTCGCCGTGGAGCCGACCGGGCACTACTGGTTGAACCTGGNNGCGGTGAAAAACGCGATCGTCCGCTGGACGGATCGGTATTTTCCAGAGTTTTGGACCGTGTTTCGCGACTTGGGGAAAACGGCGCTTTCGGTGTTGGAGTGGACGCCGCTTCCGGCTGATATGGCCGGCCGGACGGTGGAGGAGCTTCTTGAGGTGTACCGGCAAAGCGAAGGGATGAAATGCCCGCAGAAGGCCAAAATTCAGGCGTTGATCAACACCGCGAAGGACTCGATTGGGGTGACGGAAGGGACAGCGATGGCCCGGTTTGAGATCGCCGCGCTCGTCCGCCGATACCGCCAATTGGAGGCGGAGATCGCTGCACTGGACGCCGAGTTGAAGGCATTGGTTCAAACGACGATGGAGTACCAATGGTTGAAAACGGTCGACGGGTTGGGAGACGCCACGATCATCGATCTGCTGGCGGAGATCGGCAGCTTCGCCCATTATCGGGACCCGCGCCAATTGGTGAAGTTGGCGGGCCTGACGCTCAAGGAGAACTCCTCCGGCCAGCGCAAAGGGCAAAAGCACATCTCCAAACGGGGACGGAAACGGCTGCGCTCGGTGCTGTTTCGGGCGGTGATTCCGCTGATCCGGCACAACGAGGCGTTTCGCGAGCTGCATGAATATTACACGACCCGCCCCGTCAACCCGCTGACCGGAAAGCAGTCCATCGTCGCCTTGTGCCGGAAGCTGTTGAATGTGCTGTTTGCGATTTGTACGAAGAAACAAGCGTTTGACGCGGAGCGAATGAAGCAGGACGTCTTGTCCCAAGTGCAACGGGCGGCCTAAGGCCTCCCCCTGCGAACGGAAGAATCGTTGGACAACGAGATGACACCGGAGAAGCTGGCGTGATTTCATCCATTCGACCTTGAGTCCCTAAAGGAGCTTGGCCGGCCTCCGCCTGATGACGAGACCGAACGAGGGAATGTTGGCGCGAAGACGCCCGGAGACATGGGAGGGTTCGTCCTCATCAGCGACGCGGAGATCCAAAGGGTGCATCGAATATGCTTCCCCCCCACGGCAGGAAAATATAACCAGCCGTGGCCGCGAAGCGCACCCTAGGTCTGTAAGATATCCACAAAACTGAAAAAGGATGTAAGGGATTTTGTCGAAAAATATTTTTTGGACACCCCTGAGAGGCCGAAAAGCCTTGATAGATCAACATTTCTAGAGGGAGGTGAGCAATAATGGCTTTAATAGAAAAAGTACATTCTTCTTTAGAAGAATTACAAGAGTTAGTCAATCAGACTACAGATCCATTAGAGCGTGAAGGTTTAATAGCCTTCATTAATTGTATCACTCCTCACTTAGAAAAAGCCTCTGCTACTTTCTTAGGGAAAATCGCTCAAGTAATTGGTTCTGATATTTCAACAGCTGGATCTGTAGAGGAAGCTTTAGAGGCTTTAAAAGAGAACTTCGAGATTGAAATTGAGTAGGAGAGAAAGATGATGTATAAAATTTTGTGTAAAGCATTTTGCTAGATCAAAATAAAAAAGGTAGGGTATTCTCTGATTGAACCCAAACATTCCAGAGAAAGGAGAACCCTACCTATGTCTAAAAGTATACCGAATGTCGACTGGGCAAATCAACTGGAAAGTGTCATTCGTCAGTTTGTAAAGGAAAAATTAGAACTGATCATGCGGGAAGAAATCAAGAATTTCCTCGAAATCGAACAGGCTGGAACGCCGAATATGAGAAACGGCTACTATCAACGAAATCTAGATACGCAATATGGCCGGATTGAAGGTCTTTTGGTCCCTAGAGACCGAAACGGAGAATTTCAAACCCAATTGTTCGCTCCTTACCAACGGCACACCGGCTGGCTGGAGGAAGCAATCATTAGGATGTACCAAAGTGGCATGAGTACGCGTGAAATTGGCAAGTTTATCGAACGAATTCTAGGAAATGCTTATTCTCCAGCGACGATCAGCCGTATTACCGATGTCGTGAAAGAAGACATCGAGAAATGGCACCATCGTCCACTATCCAAACGTTATTCTGTCTTATATTTGGACGGCTTGTACGTGAAACTTCGCCGCGATACGGTAGAGAAAGAAGTCATTTATGTGGTGTTAGGAGTGAATGAAGAAGGGTATCGAGAAATTCTGGATTTCTTCGTGGGAGGACAAGAAAGCGCCTATGTATGGCAGGAAATTCTTCAACACCTCTACCAAAGAGGCGTCAAGGAAGTGCTTCTTGGCGTCTTCGATGGCCTTCCGGGGCTGGAGGAAGCCTTTAAGGCGGTGTATCCGAAAGCCGATGTGCAGCGCTGTGTCGTGCACAAAGTCCGCAACACCCTAAATCGTGTTCGGAAAAAAGACCAATTCGAAGTGGCCGAGGATCTCAANNAATCTTGGGCCAATGAGTTGGATGTCCTCCTTACATTTATGGATTATCCAAGCAGTATTCGAAGTGTGATTTACACGACGAATGTCATCGAACGAACGATCAAAGAGATTCGGAAACGTCTAAAGCCGATGAACAGTTTGAGCAGTTTAGAAGCCGCGGAAAAAGTCGTGTATTTGACCATCCAAGATTTTAATGAGAAATGGGCAGGGCGAAAGTTAAGAGGATTTGCCGAAGCGCAGGAAGCCCTTCAACGAATGTTTGAAGAACGTTATTGTTAACCAAATATTGTAAATAAACAAAATAAGGGGATTCTCCCTTTCCACACAAGAGACTGAATATTCAGTCTCTTGTGTGGAGAAAATCAGTCCCCTATCAATTCAAATCCATTTCAGAGAAACCCTACCCCATTTACATTACACAAAATTCTTGACGGTACCGCACCACGGGTTTAAATAATAAAAATTCAGGGAATTTTGCTGTTTTGTTGTATAATAAGGGCATGAAAACAACAGCGAAATTCCCTAACTCAACCCTTACAACTGAAGATCTCCTCAAGCGCTTGGAAATGCTGGAAAAGCAAAATGCAGAATTACAGGCGAAACTAAAAAAACAACAGGAGTTGGAAGCGAAATTAAAATGGTACGAAGAACAGCTTCGCCTTCTGCAACATAAACGCTTTGGCGTTTCGAGCGAAAAAATCCTTCCCGGTCAATTGGAACTATTCAACGAAGTAGAAAACGAATCAAACCTTGATTTGCCGGAACCTACTTTGGAGTCCATTCGTTATCAGCGCCGTCGGAAAACACGCGGTCACCGCGAAGCAATGCTTGAAAACCTGCCTGTGGAAACGGTCGAATACCGTTTATCCGCTGAGGAGCAGGTCTGTTCGTGTTGCGGTGGAGCTCTGCATGAAATGAGTACGGAAGTACGCCAAGAACTTGTCTATATTCCTGCGGAATTAAAAGTAGTCAAACATGTGCAATATGTCTACTCTTGTCGCCATTGTGAGCATCATGAGATCGAAACACCGATCAAAACAGCGTCTAGGCCGAAACCCGTCATTTCGGGCAGCTTAGCATCTCCTTCTGTTTTGGCACACATTATGACGCAAAAATATGTAGAGGGTCTCCCTTTATATCGCCAAGAGAAACAGTTTCAGCGAATGGGCATCCCTCTTTCCCGGCAAACATTTGCCAATTGGATGGTGATAGGAGCGGAACGATGGTTGAGTGTTCTGTATCATCGGATGCATGAGCTTCTTCTGAAGCTTGATATTATTCATGCCGATGAAACCACCCTTCAGGTTCTTCAGGAACCTGGAAGACCAGCTACTTCTACATCCTATTTATGGCAGTATCAGACAGGAATAGAAGGGCCGCCTATCATCCTTTATGAGTATCAGGAAACCAGAGCTGGGGAAAACCCGAAGAATTTCCTAAACGGTTTTCAAGGCTATTTGCAGGTGGATGGATACGCAGGATACCATAAAGTTCCAAACGTAACCTTGGTTGGTTGTTGGGCTCATGCGCGTAGAGGATTTACAGACGCCATAAGATCCATGCCCGCCAATAGTGTAAAACCAGTGACCGCAACCGAAGGCCTGAATTTCTGTAATCAACTGTTTGCGGTGGAACGTAAATTAAAAAAATTAGATCCTAAAGATCGGTATGAAGAACGTCTAAAGCAAAGCAAGCCTATCTTAGACGCTTTTTTGTCATGGCTTCAAAAGCAAGAACAACAAGTGTTGCCAAAGAGCGCACTAGGAAAAGCCATTGCATACTGTCTGAACCAATGGGACAAATTAATAGCCTTTTTAGAGGATGGGCGACTGGAGATCGATAATAATCGCAGCGAACGCTCCATCAAATCGGTGGTCATAGGAAGGAAAAATTGGCTTTTCGCCAATACACCACAAGGTGCACGAGCAAGTGCCATCATCTACAGCATTGTGGAGACAGCGAAAGCGAATCAATTAAATCCATATTACTATCTTCGCTATCTTTTTGAGCAGCTTCCCAATATGGATTTGTCAGACAAGAATGCATTGGATCAAATGCTTCCTTGGTCAACCACACTCCCTGTTACATGTATTGCTTTTAATCAGCTAACTAAATAATACCTTAAGCTCCGGCCTTCAAAAAGGTGGGGGCTATTTGACGTTTACATTTATAAAACAAAAAACTGAGCAACCATGAAGCTGCCCAGCTTTTGTTTTCAGATTTTACTTCGATTCACGTCTTGGCAAATATTTGGTTGTAAAAATTTCTTTTGCATCAAACGTCTTTTCTAATAAACCTAGATCATACAACTGTTTAATAAGTGTTGCCCAGCGTTCTTCAGTCATATACCCGACTCCATGCTCTGCTGCATCCCCTCCATATACAAAATCTTTTTGTGCTTCCGCTTCAAATTTCAAAGATTCTAACTCCATATCAGTGTTGTTTTTCTGAATCACTTTATTGATCTCTTCGTAAGAATCTTTATATAAATACCATCCTTCAACAAAAGCCTCTACAAAAGCTTTTACAGTTTCTTCATTTTTTTCTAAATAGTCTTTTGTAACATATAAGACTATGTTATACGGATTATACCCTGCATCAGATATTAACTTCGTTTCGACCTCTACTCCATCTTTTTTTAAGAAGAACGGCTCTGATGTAACAAAGGCTTGGCTTACGGAATTGACATCGCTAATAAAATTCGAATGTTGGCCAGTATAAGCCAATTCTTGTACATTATTTAAATTGTATTTTGATTTTAAAAAATCCCAATACGTAATACCAGGTTGAATATACACTTTTCTTCCATTTAATTCATCAAAATCATTGATTCCTTTCCCTTTATGGAACATTAATGCTTGCGGGCTTCCTTGCATGGCAGCAGCTACGGCGACTAATTCAATTCCTTGATTTCTAGCAATAACCATTTGGTCAGCATGTGCAAGTCCAAAGTCAGCACTTCCAGATGCAACCATTTGAATAGAGGATACTTGCGGCCCGCCCGGTTCAATCGTGACTTTTAAACCTTTTTTTTCAAATAATCCATTTTCTTGTGCTGCATACAAACCGCCATGCTGCGCTTTAGGGAACCAGTTTAATACAATTTTTACATCTTTTAAGTTTTTTTGTTCTTCATTTGAATTGCTATTTCCCTCGCTTGTCGAACTGTTCGACTCTTGCCCACTGCAGGCGGCAAGGATAAACATGAATATAATCCCAATTAATAAAAAATTTGCTTTGCGCAATGCCTTCATTTTATTTTCCCCCTCGTATAGCACTTTGTTTTTTACTACCAAAATTGTAGTTTTGAAAATATTAAACTGCTCCCAACTTTATCCCTTAATTCAGCAAGCCATTGGCTATTAATTGCTCTGATTTTAAACTTAATTCCACTCATGCCAGTAATAAGCAATATTATGTTAAATTTATATAAATCTCTTTTTAAACGCGCATTGCGTAGATTTTATTTGTCTCCCTTCATCGCTGATTCGTGCCATGATCTAAGCATGAAATGAGAAAACAAACTTATGAGAAGGTAAAAGACAATCCCAAAAATAGCAGCGGCAATTCCACAAGCAAATAAATATGGTGTTTTTAATTGAACAGCTGCGACCGTAATACCATAACCTAAACCACCTTTCCCTCCGCCAATCCCTGCTATATATTCACCCGTAATAGCACCAACGATAGATAGTGTGCTAGATATTTTTAACCCGGTCATCATGTAAGGCATAGCAGCTGGTATTCGAAGCTTCCACATTCTTTGCCATTTTGACGCATTATATAAAGTAAATAATTCGCTCATGTTTTTGTCGACTGAATTCAATCCCATTAAAGTATTTGAAATGATGGGAAAAAATCCGATTAAAAATGAAATCATCACAATCGAGTTGAAGCCTGAACCGAACCAGATAACAACGATCGGTGCAACGGCCACAACTGGTATCGTTTGTAAAATAACCGCATATGGGTAAATGCTTATTTCTAAAATTCTGGAACTAGCTAATAAAACCGCGACGCCAATCCCAATGATGGCACTTATTAAAAATCCAATCACAGATTCAGCTACCGTTATTTTTATGGCTGGCCATAATAAATCCCAATCTTCAATCGCCGCTTGAATAACATCTGTCGGTTTTGGAAGTATAAACGGCTTCACACCAACCATAATCGGAACAAACTGCCATAAAGAAAGAAAAACAACAAGCGCAACAATCGGACCAATGAACTTCCATTTTGACTTGTTCCGTACTTTAAGTCTGCCAGTATTATTGGGTTGAGTGACAATTTCCTTCGTTTGAGTAGTTGCTGTTTGTACAGACATTTATCCCAACTCCCTTCGAGTTGTACTATCCTCAAGACTTCGCGCGGCAATATTGACATACTCTGTAAACCTTTCATCTGTTCGCTCCCTTGGATAAGGAAGGTCGACATCGATAATAGAGGATAATCTGCCAGGCCGCGCTGACAACACTGCAATTCTAGTAGAAAGATATACAGCTTCATATACATTATGGGTCACGAACAAAATCGTCATATTCTCCCTTTTCCATATTTCGAGCAGTTCCGTCTGCAAAGTCTGTCTTGTAATCTCATCTAATGCAGCAAACGGTTCATCCATTAAAAGCATTTTAGGTTTTGCAGCTAACGCCCGAGCAATAGACACTCTCATCTTCATTCCGCCGGATAACTGCCTAGGATAAGATTTTAAATGATCTTTTAACCCCACCATCTCTAATACTTTGATCGCATCCTCTTTACGTCTTTTTTTATCAGCCCCCCTTAATTCTAACGGTAATAATACGTTTTCGAGCACTGTTCTCCATGGAAGTAAATTAGCATCTTGGAAAACGAACGCAATATCATTTGTATTTTTTATAATTTCTTTAGGGTTTTGCCCAAACACTTTTACCTTGCCCTCAGTAGCTTCGCCTAATCCTGCTACCATTCTTAATGCCGTTGATTTCCCGCAGCCTGATGGACCGAGAAAACTTATAAATTCCCCTTCTTTTATCGAAAAATGAAATTGGCTTAAAGCGACAGTGCCAGTATTGTAAATCTTACTAACATGTTGAAATGAGACAACTTCGTTTTGAATTGCGTCCACCGCTATCCCTCCTCATAATTATTTTGTTAGAATAGCTGAGTTTGTTAATCTCGATTTTCTATAATTGACTTTTGTATGCTTTGCAGCCGTTTCCAGCATTTTTTCGGCAGCTTTTTGCGCCCGAATGGCAAATTGTTCTTCATCGATATTCACGAGACGCCCTTCATCTACAACAATCTTCCCGCCAACGATGGTCATATCAACTTGCGGTGTGCCCGCAAGAATCGGAAGCGCCGTATCATTAAAGAGAGCACCGGCAAACTCTAATCGATTCGTATCGATCAAAAACATATCTGCAGCCTTGCCGACTTCTAAGGAACCAATGGCATCTTCCCAACCAAGCACTTTAGACGAACCTCTCGTTGCAATCGATAAACAATCTTCAGCGCTCAGCGCTGTTGTTCCATGCTGAAGATTATGGAGCAAGTTCATGATTTTTAAATCAAGTAATAGATTAGATGAATCATTGGAAGATGAACCATCGACACCAAATCCCACTTTTACTCCTGCATGTAACATGTCCATAATTCGCATCGTTCCGGATGCCATTTTCATATTGCTGCTCGGACAATGAGCAACTCCGCAGCCGCAAACACCCAGCTTTGCAATTTCCTTGTCATTAAACCAAATTCCATGCGCATACCACACGTCACCGCCAACCCAACCTGTTTCTTCCATTAATTCTAACGGACGCATGCCAAGCTTTTCTCTGCAAAAGTCCTCTTCATCGATCGTTTCCGCCAAATGGGTATGCATCCGAACACCATAACTGCGGGCTAAATTTGCTGATTCACGAAGCAAGTCTTTACTAACTGAAAATGGCGAACATGGTGCAACACCTACCCGCAACATTGAAAATTTACTAGGGTCATGATAGGTTTCAATAACCCTCATGGAATCTCGAAGAATAACATCTTCGCTTTGAACGACTTCATCTGGCGGCAATCCCCCTTTTGATCTACCTAAACTCATAGAACCTCTAGTTGGGTAAAAACGAATTCCAATCTCACGAGCTGCCCGTATTTCTTCATCGATTAATTCCCCACTTACTCCATTTGGAAACACGTAAAAATGGTCAGCGGTTGTTGTACAGCCACTTTTAAGCAATTCGCCTAATCCGACCATAGCACTTAAATACACATCTTCTGGCTTTAAATGGCGCCAAATATCGTACAAAGTGATTAACCAATCAAACAACTCAACATTCTGCACCCAAGGGATATTTCGAGTGAAAGTCTGATATAAGTGATGATGTGTATTGATTAACCCCGGATAAACAATTTTTCCACGTGCATCAATAACAGTGTCCGCTGTCTCAAAAGGCAAATCATATCCGATCGCTTTAATTTCTTGTCCAACAACATACATGCTGCCGCCTGGGTATTCCGTTCGCTTTTCGTCCATCGTAATGATGTTTTTGGCATTTTTTATTAATAATGTCCTCATTTGTTCAACCCCTTATGCCAATCTCAATTTTATGTTAATTTTTATAACATTACACGTAATATATTCTTATTATATACGCTTTTTAATAGTTTAACATTAGAGGATATTTACAATTTTGAATATTATTTTGTGCATTTTAACTAAATTTCTTTTGAATGATATTATTTATAACAATTATATGTAATATATTTTAACAAATAATACAATCACCTTATGAAAAGGATTCAATTAAAAAACTGTAGTTTCCCCTTTTTTTGCTATTTGTTCAATAAAAAAAGCCCAGTTAACTGAGCTAATGATCCCTTTGTCAACTACCACTGCGTCTCCATTATTTTTTACCTTCTATGATAAATCACCGATGTTTATTTGCCCTTTTCTATTTGTACATTTGCTGAAATTTGTTGAAATGTTCATTGTCTTTAATTGGGTTAATGAGTGTGACTAGAGGAATTGGATGCACAATGGCTGTGGCTGCGATTAACGCATCAGGTCCCTTATGAACCTTTCTCCCTAATAATTTTTCTCTCCTGCCTTCATAGCGATCAAATCATCAATTTCAATAATTTCATCAGCCATTTTATATACGTAAGCTTCTCTAATTTGCTTAACAATAGGATTGATATCAATCTCATAATGAGACATTAACTCCATTTGAATAACTGTATTAATCACCAAAAGTTCTTCCAATCAATTCACGAACTGTAAAAAACGATAGGCGGATAATGTTTTTACGTATCGGTCGATATCGAGACGTTGATCGAACTAGAAAAAATTTTCCGGTCAAGACCTTTCCATAAAGCCTGAAATGTAGTACAATCCATGATAGCGATCTCCTTGTAATTAGGTGTTGGTGTGACGGCTATCCTAATTATAAGGAGTTTTTTATGGAATCAATTATTTTTTGTTTATCTATATAAATTGAAATAAAGGTTTTCTCCCGTTCCACGGCGAAT
>NZ_SDKL01000074.1:0-1310 GCF_004123125.1 Geobacillus sp. PK12 | reverse complement strand
TATTTACTTCGCGATGTACTTTAAATCGAAAATTTAACCATTATGTGTCATTAATTATTTTTCTTTTTTATTGTATAACTCACATTTCGCACCCTCCCAACGAAAATCGGGAGGATTTTTTCGTTCCGATGTCGAATGAATCCTTGACACACAAGGAAAGTGAAGGAGTTTTTCTCTCATGAACGTTCAAGTCAAAAAGGTCTATCGTAATGATTATTTGAATATAATAAGTGCCCTATTCAAGAAACTGGGCCTGCCCCAATTGATTGACCATCTCGTTCCCGTTGATCCACAGTGCCAGACTCGAGTCAGCGATGCCGTTCAGGCCATCATCTACAATCTGTTTGACGGCCGGCAAGCCCTCGTTCACGTGGAACGATGGGCTCAGGAGATCGATCTAGAGAAACTCATCCGTCCCGGTCTCCATCCTTCCTGGTTGAACGACGATGCCTTGGCTCGTCATCTCGACCGCTTGTATGAGGCCGACATTCACAAGGTGATCAGCACTTGCTTGATTCACATTTATCGCAAAGAAGGCCTTTCCCTCCGAGCCTTTCACGCCGATACGACGGACAAGACGGTTTACGGCGCGTATGAATCGGCCTCATTAGAGGCTTTGCAGATCACACATGGCTATAACCGCCATCATCGTTGGCAAAAACAGATCGGCTTCGGACTGGTCGGCAACGAGGACGGCATCCCGTTTTACGGCGATGTGCACGACGGCAACCTGCCTGACAAAACGTGGAATCCGGAGGTGCTGTCCCGTGTCCACGAACAGCTCAAACAAGCCAAGATGGAAGACGAATGGATTTACGTGGCCGATTCCGCCGCGATGACAAAAGACACTCTGGCGCAAACCAAAGCGGCCAACGCCTTTTTGATCACCCGAGGCCCTTCGTCGCTTCGGATCGTGAAACGGGCATTAGCGGAGGCCGATTCGCCTCACATCCCGTGGAGCGAACCCTTTACCCTGGCGGAGAGAAACGGCGCCACGTACCGGGTATGGGAAACATCCTCCACCTATGAAGGCCACCCCGTTCGGCTGATCGTCGTCGAATCGAGTGCGCTCGACCAGCGAAAAGGAAAGACGCTCGAAAAAGAACGAACCAAAGAAGCGGAGCTTCTTCGCGAGGAACAAGCCCATTGGGAGCGCCACCCTTTCTCCTGCCGGGAAGATGCCGAACAAGCCTTGGCGTCCCTCAAGGCGTCCCTTCGCCCCCGGTTTCATCGGGTTGAGGCCGCGGTCGAAGAGATCGTACGCCCGAAAAAACGGCGCGGACGGCCGAAAAAAGGGGCGGAACCCGAGG
>NZ_SDKL01000073.1:0-22219 GCF_004123125.1 Geobacillus sp. PK12 | reverse complement strand
ATACAAAAATACATTTTTTCACCTCCCATCTAACTATATTATACTATATTTTACTGAATCTATCCTATTTTCAGCAAAATATAGTTAAGGCGATTCCTCTCCCACTTACTCCGCTTCGCTTCGTTGAAGTGGGAGTCTTCTCGCCTAATTAAGATAAAAAAGCAATATTTAAGAAAATAAAATCGATACAACTTACATTTCGCACCCTACAGTTTGGAAAAAATTATTTATTTGATTTTTTAGAATAACTTTCCGATCAACACGATTAGCGATGGCAATCTTTTTTGCCATCGCTAATCGTTCCGTATGACATTACACGTAAATGCCCTTGTCCATGCCTGGTCCTTGCAGAACCCTTCACTGATTAAGGAGATCGGTTTCCCGAACGAGCATTGGATTTGCCTATCCGGCAGCTCCACCTGGACGCTTGTCCGGTTGGTCAGGTCAGTTTCCGGCCTCCTGCAACACCCGATTTGTCTCTTCCGCCGCCTGATCGAGCGCGTTTTGCGGATCGATTCCTTCGTACAACCGTTCCATCGCTTTCACGACATGTTGCCGAGATTCAGGGAAGACGGTGATGAGCGCCCCTTGGGTAGCAGGGGTTGATTTTGTTTCATGCAGCTGATCCACCGTCACTTTTAATTGTGGGTATTTCGCCCACTCCTCTTTGACGAGCGGCTCATCGTACGCAGCCGGGTTAATGGCAAAATACCCTGTGCGCACATGCCACTCAGCTTGGACAGGAGCGGTTGTCAAGTATTTCATGAACTCCCACGCCGCTTTTTGCTCCTTTTCGCTGCTTCCTTTCATCATCCAGAGCGAAGCGCCGCCAATTACGACGCCTTGACGTTCCACGCCATCCGGGACAGGCAAATACGAAACGCCAACGTCAAATGGCGAGTTATCGATCAACGTTTTTACACCAGCGGACGAATCCAAATACATGGCGATTTTTCCTGCTTGGAAGGCGGCGCGCATGTCGTCCCAGTTTTGACCGGCGTTGTAAAACGTGCCGTCTCGGTACATGTCGCTGATCAGCTCAAATACGCGCTTCCCCTCATCTCCATTGAATACCGCTTTTGTCGCATCACTGCTCCGTCCATTGTTGTTGTTCACATACAGTCCGCCTTGTACGGCCACCATTTCTTCAAAAAACCAGCCGTAGTTCAAAATCGAGAATCCGTACCGTTCGGTTTCTTTTCCTTTTTTCTTTGTCAGCTTTTTCGCCGCTTCCTTCAACTCGCTATAGGTGAGAGGCGGTTTTTCCGGATCAAGCCCGGCTTCGCGGAACGCATCTTTGTTATAAATGAGTACAGGGGTGGATGAGTTAAATGGCATCGAGTAAATCCGCCCGTTCACGGTATAATAATTGACAATGTTTTTCTCCCATTGTGAGACATCATACTTGTCTTTATCGATCCACGTTTGCACTGGAACAATCTTTCCACTGTCGATCATATGCTTTGTTCCGACTTCAAACGTCTGCATGATCGTCGGGGCGTCTTTTGTCCCTGCTGCCGCATTCCATTTCGTCAGCGCCTCCTCATAGGTGCCTTGAAATACTGGCTTCACCTCAATCTCTGGATGGGTTTGGTTAAAATCAGCGACAATGTCATTTAAGACCGGCTCCAAATCCCCGCTCATCGAATGCCAAAACACCACTTCTGTTTTGCCTCCCGCCGCTTTGCCCGCATCTTCGCTTGAGCATCCCGCGGCAAATCCAATAAACATTAAAGCTAAGAAACTGGCTAAAACCTTTCTCATCTTGTTTCTCCTCCTCGCTATTGAATCGCTCCTTGCATAAGCCCTTTTCGCAATTGCTTCTGTCCAGCAAACAACAGCAACAAAGTTGGAAGCATCGCGATAACCGCCGCTGCCATAACGACGCCCCAGCTGCTGGCGATCTCTTGCGTCTGCAGCTGCTTGAGCCCGATCTGCACGGTGCGGACACGGTCATCGTTTGTAACGAGCAGCGGCCATAAATACATATTCCAAGCGTCCAAAAAACTGTAAACAGCCAGCGTCACCAAACTCGTTTTTGAAAGCGGCAGCACGACGCGGCAAAAAAAGCGGAAATTCCCCACCCCAGACAACTGCGCCGCCTCATACAGCTCGTGCGGAATTTGCTTAAACTGTTGCCGCAATAAAAAGATGCCAAATGCCATCGCCCAAAACGGCACGATGAGTCCTGCGTAATGGTTTGTCCAGCCAAGCGCTTGGATGGTCAAAAAATTTGGGATCACAGTCGCTTCCCACGGAACGAGCATCGTGGCAATGCACACGTAAAACCACCGATCCCGACCGGGAAAACGGAGAAACACAAAAGCGAAAGCGGCGAGACTTGACACGATGAGGCGCCCCACTGTAATCATGAAAGCCACAAAAAAGCTGTTCCATAAATATCTCCCAAGCGGAGCCTGTTGAAACGCGGCCTCATAATTGACCAATGTCCCCTTCTCAGGCCATAGGCGTCCTGACAAAATAGCGGCTCCATCCATCAAACTCATCAGAAGAGCATAAGCCACTGGAAACAAGATGACAACCGAGCATAGGCATAACAACACATAGTGAGCCGTTGCCCGCGCTATTTTCATTGGTAGTGCACCTTCCTCTCAGCAAACCGAAACTGCAAAAACGTGACGATGGCGATGATGAGAAAAAGGACAAGGGCTTGCGCGCTCGCGGAACCAAACTGATAGTTGACGAACGCTTCCCGGTAAATCGCGTAAACGAACACATTCGTAGCCTCCACCGGCCCGCCTTTCGTTAAAAAGTCAATTTGTCCAAACGTTTGCAGCGCTTGAATAAGCGAGACCGTCGTGACAAAAAACAACGTCGGCGACAACAGCGGCACAGTCACTGTCCACAACTGTCGCCAATAGCTCATTCCAGCGATGCGGGCGCTTTCGTACAAGGATGGATCGATGTTTTGCAGACCGGCCAGCAACAATAAAAAGGTCAGTCCGATATTCATCCAGATCGTCGCCGCCGCCACCGCATACAATGCCGTGTCCTGGTCAAGAAGCCATGAAACAGGAGTCCCGCCGATCGCAGACACCAAACGATTGATAATCCCGATCGCTGGATTGTACATAAACATCCAAATCACCGAAGCGACTCCCACGCTCATCCCCATCGTAGAGGCAAAAATCGTCCGGAAGATCCCGATTCCTTTCCGTGTTTCATGAACGAGCAACGCTAAACCGAACGAAACGGCGACCGTCGTCGGAACAGTGAGCGCTGCAAATAGAATCGTCGCCTTTAAACTATGCCAAAACGATGCATCTTGAAGAAGGGCGACAAAATGCGCCAAACCGGCAAACTCCGTCGGGTGCCCTTGATAATCGGTGTGAAACACGCTTAAATACATCGTTCTCCCCAACGGGTAAAAGAGAAACACACCAAACAGCAGGAGCGAAGGAAAAAGATACATCATCCCTTCCAACCACGATTTCATGGCGGACTGCCGCCCCGCCCGTTTCGTCCGGACCGACCATGGCGTCGGGGTGGAAACCGTTGAAACACGCTCATTCATTGGTGAACCCGCACCTCCTCCCGCTTGATGGACGGGGCTCCAATTCGCTTTCCAGACGCATCGAAAAACAGGAAATCCTGCTCATCAAACGTCAATGGCACCACCTCTCCCAAGCGGATGCGCCATTGTCCATTCCATCGTGCTGTCCAATAAAGATTTTTTGCCAACTCAAACGTCACTAACGTTTCATTGCCGAGCCACTCGACATGGCTGACTTTGACGGCCATAGATTCTTCTCCTGATTCCGCCGGCTCAATATGTTCCGGCCGCAGTCCGACGATCACCCGTTCAGCCTTCGGCAAAGAACGACGCAGAAGACGGATGGGCCGCTCGTTTTGCAATAAGAGCGAATGTTCCAGCACATGCGCTTCCGCCAAATTCATCGGCGGTGTTCCAATAAATGAAGCGACAAACGTGTTATCTGGGCTATTGTATACATCAAGTGGACTGCCGATTTGTTGCGGACGGCCGTCATGCAAAATCATCATCCGATCAGCCATGGTCATCGCTTCCGTTTGATCGTGAGTGACATAAATAACGGTCATGCCGAGCTGACGCTGCAAGCGTCGAAGCTCGCTCCTCATTTTCGCCCGCAGCTTGGCATCTAAATTGGAGAGCGGTTCATCCATCAAACAAAGCGGCGTTCTCGCCACGATCGCCCGCCCTAAGGCGACGCGTTGACGCTGCCCCCCTGACAATTCCCGCGGCTTCCTATGTAGCACATCGGTCAATCCAAGCAATTCCGCCGCTTCCATGCAACGTTTCACTTGTTCTTCTTTCGGCACCTTTTGCGCCTGCAAGACAATCCGCATATTTTGCTCCACCGTCAAATGGGGATATAGCGCATAATTTTGAAAGACCATCGATAACCGGCGGGCGTGAGGGGGCCAATCATTCGCCACCTGCCCATCGATCAGCACATATCCTGATGTCAGCGGCTCAAGGCCAGCGATCATCCGCAAAATCGTGCTTTTGCCGCATCCCGATGGGCCAACAAGAACAAAAAACTCCCCTGATTCAATCGCGACATTCACATTCTCGACCGCGCTCTTTTTGCCTCCATACGATTTCGTCACCTCGACCAGCTCAAGAAACGCCATCCGCTTTTCTCCCCTTTCCTCTTTTTCTATTCCATCGTAATCCATTTTTGTAAACACCATCTGAACTTATTTTTTGATTTATGTAAATATTTTTTGAATAAAAAAAGAAGCTCTGCCAACACAGAGCATCCTGTCACAGATTTGTAATCTTTTGGATCATCTGTTTTCCCTGTTGATACAAACATCAGCGTGATATTAACGAACTCCCTTCATGAGCCGCTGAATGCTCGGGGCGAGCAAAAACAAGATGACGCTTAACACAACCGCCGCCCCGCCGATCGTGCCGAAATAGGCCGTTTCGTTTTCGGGTGTATAGAAGCGCACAAGCTGGGCGTTGATCGCTTGCGCGGCGGCGTTCGATAAAAACCAAAGGCTCATCGTTTGCGCTGAGAAAGCGGCAGGGGCAAGTTTCGTCGTCGCCGACAGGCCGACCGGCGACAGGCAAAGCTCCCCGAGCACGACGATGAAGTAGCTTAACACGAGCCAAATCGGATGGACAAGCCCTCCGCCGCTCAAATGCCCCGGCACGAGGATGACGATGAACGACAGGCCGGCGAACAACAAGCCGAGCGCGAATTTTTGCGGGATCGTCGGCTGCCGTTTGCCAAGCTTCACCCACATCCACGCGAACACCGGCGCTAAGAGGATGATAAACAACGGGTTCAGCGATTGGAACCAAGCCGGCGAAAGGTGAATGCCGGCGACATCCAACTGTGTCCGTTTATCCGCATAGTTCGCCAAAATCGTCGACCCTTGTTCTTGAATGGCCCAAAACATCGCTGAAGCGACGAACAACGGAATGTACGCGATCACGCGCGACCGCTCCTCCGCCGTCGTTTTCGGGCTGCGGTACATGACGACAAAATAGATGATCGGGATGATGATGCCTAAGATGCCGACAAGGGAAATAAACGTCTCCACAGTGAACCAGCCGCTCGGAATCAAGATGGCTAGCAGCACGGCAATCACGACCGCCCCTACGGCCATGATGGAAGCCGCTTTTTTCTTTTCCGCTGGCGTCAATGGATTCGGCACATACGTCCCGGCCAACCCGAGGTTTTTCTTTCTTGTCGCGACGAAGACAATCAATCCGAGAAACATCCCGACGGCCGCAAGTCCGAAGCCGAGGTGGAAGTTATACTTCATCCCCGCGGTGCCGACAACAAGCGGAGCCAAAAAGCCACCAAGGTTAATCCCCATGTAAAAAATGCTGAATCCAGCGTCGCGGCGGTCATCGCCAGGCTTGTACATATCGCCGACAATGCTCGACACGTTCGGTTTTAACAACCCGGTTCCCAAGACGATGAGCGCCATGGACACAAACAGCGCCGCCACCCCGCCCGGAATCGCCAGGGCGATATGACCGGCCATAATGAGAAGGCCGCCGTAAAAGACCGCGCGCGACGTGCCAAACACCCGGTCAGCAAGCCAACCGCCAATGATTCCGGACATGTACACAAGCGCCCCATAAATCGACATAATCGCGAGCGCCAGATGCTCATCAAGCCCGAGCCCGCCTTTCGATACTTCATAATACATGTAATACACTAAAATGGCGCGCATGCCGTAATACGAAAAGCGTTCCCAAAATTCCGTGAAAAAGAGCGTAAACAACCCTTTCGGATGGCCGAAAAAGCCGCGCTGGGGAACGCTGGCAGCGATTTGTTGCTTGTCAATGGATGACATAACCACTACTTACCTCCTTTAAATTCTTTTAATATAATAATTCATTATGTTTATATTGTCAAAAAAATTTTGTATGATTTATAGTTAAGGTGAATAAAACAATAAATTAAGAAAAATAATATTATTTATAAAAAACATCCCTCGTTTCCGTTTTCTTCGTTATCGAAAACAACCTTTTTCCGCCTTTCGTTGACATGTATAATAACAGGGAATCGTCGTTTCCCCAACAGCACCATTTCCTCTTTTCCATCTCATCTGCATCTTTGTGTTCACCGCAATTGGCACATGAATCGATGCTTCTTCGAAAAAGATATCGTGCATTCCGCTTATTTCCGTCCCCGTGCAAAATGTGTTATACTGATCATGACACAGTTCACCAAATGAAGGGGGATGTGGGGATGCTATACCCGTATAACGGAAAACGTCCGAATGTTCATGAAACCGCATTCATTGCTCCGGGAGCCTATTTGATCGGAGACGTCACTGTCGGTCCGGAATCGACGATTTGGTTCAACGCGGTCCTGCGCGGAGATGAAGGGCCGATTACAATCGGCGCCCGAACGAGCATTCAAGACAATACGACCTGCCATTTGTACGAAGGGTCGCCGCTTGTCGTTGAAGATGAGGTGACGGTCGGGCATAATGTGATCCTTCATGGCTGCACGATCCGCAAACGGTCGATCATCGGCATGGGGTCGACGATTTTGGATGGAGCCGAAATCGGCGAAGAGTGCATCATCGGCGCCAACACGTTGATTCCGTCCGGCCAAAAGATTCCGCCCCGCTCGCTCGTTGTCGGCTCGCCTGGAAAAGTGGTGCGTGAACTGACGGACAAAGACCTTGCGCTCATCCAGCTGTCGATTGATACATACGTGCAAAAAGGAAAAGAGTATCGAAAACAGCTGGCCGATCATCGGGAGTAACATCAGCACCATCCCATCAACGAGATGGCTGCGCAAAAAACGATCGACGCGGCCGTCATACGGCTTATCGAAGAAAGAAAAAGAGCCAGCCGAAAAGGCATGGCTCTTTCTTTGCGCTTCCGATTCATGTCGGATGCAACTAGAAACGCATCACTTTTTCCATCGCGTGCAGCACGCGCGACGGCGTTGGCAAATAATCGTCTTCATAGGCGAAAAACGGAACCGGAACGTCAAATCCCGTCACCCGTTCGACTGGTGCATGTTGATAGAAAAACGATGTGTCATTGATGACGGCGAGAATGTCATTGGCTAACCCACCGGTCGCATGCGCTTCTTGGACAATGACGGCTCTTCCTGTCTTTTGCACCGACTCGGCAATCATATCTTTATCGAGCGGGTAAAGGGTGCGCAAGTCGATGACATCGGCATCAATCCCTTTTTTCGCCGCCTCTTCCGCCGCCTTCATGGCGACCGGCACCATAGCGCCCCAGGCGATGACGGTCACGTCGTCCCCTTCGCGAAGTTTTTTTCCTTTGCCAATTTCAATCGCATATTTTCCTTCCGGAACGTCCTCGCGAAACGCCCGATAGCTGCGCATCGGTTCCAAAAAGAGGACAGGGTCCGGGTCTTCAATCGCGGCAATCAGCAGCCCTTTGGCGTCGTACGGCGACGCGGGGCAGACGACTTTGATCCCCGGCATATGGGTAAACAGCGCTTCCGTGCTGTCGGAATGAATTTCCGGGGCCCGCACCCCTGCGCCGTACGGAGCGCGAATGACCAACGGTACGGCAAAATGCCCTCTCGTCCGTGACCGCATGCGCGCTGCATGGGTCATGATTTGTTCATAAGCTGGATAGACTGCTCTCGCTGGGTCAAGCGCTGCTGTATGTTCATCGAGAAGCAAAATGGACGGTTCGGTGAAGCTCGGCTTCAGTTTGATTCCTTGCTTTTCGGCCGCTTGTTTATTGATGACGAGCTTCAGCTTTTTCGGATATTCCGGCGTGACGCCGATCGTAACCGTTTTGTTCTCCGCTGCTTTTTCTTTTCCGCCATTGGTCGCCGTCTTTTCCCCTCCCCCGCAGCCAGAGAGCATGAGTGCTCCGAACAAGATGGGAATGGCCAATCGTGACACGATCTGGTTCATGATCCTTCTCCCCCCACGACTTCTTCTGCTTTGTATTTTGAATGATAATACGATTATTTATTTTCAGATAAATCTTTTCGCATGAATGCACGTTAATGGCGAACATCCCACTTCGGCCGCTTTTGGTGCGTGAAAAAATGGTTGCGGCGTTTGCGCTGCTCGAGCCGCTCTTCGCAAAACTGATCGGCCGCCTCGACCGTCGTTATGCCTTCCGAGTCGGCCCGCGCATAAATGGCGAGCAATGTATCGTAAATCGCTTTCGTTTTCGCCAACACCCGCTCTTTGTTCGCCCCGTACAGTTCATCGGCCACTTGAATGAGCCCGCCGGCGTTGACGATATAATCGGGGGCGTATACGATGCCTTTTTCCTTCAACATTCGGGCGTGGCGTTTGTCAGCCAGCTGATTGTTCGCCGAGCCGACGACCGCCCTCACCCGCAGCTCAGCGATCGTGTCATCGTTGATGACGCCGCCAAATGCGCACAGGATGAACACATCGGCTTCCACCCGGTAAATGTCGGTTCCATCCACCGGTTTCACGGACGCCCCGATTCGTTTGCCGTACGCAACAACCTCTTCGACTGCCGCTTCGTTTACATCGCACACGTACAGGTCCGCCCCTTCCTCAAGCAAGCGAAACGCCACTTTTTTTCCGACTTTTCCGAGCCCTTGGATGGCATACGTTTTGCCTTGCAAATGCCGGCTGCCAAACACCACCTGGTTTGTCGCTTGAATCCCGTACACGACGCCCTCGGCCGTCGGCACGGAGAGTCGCCGCTTCCGCCATACGCTTCCGGAACACCGACGATGCAATTCGTCTCTTTCATGGCGTGCACGAAATCATCCGGCGTCGTCCCCATATCGGTGCCTGTGTAAAACCGGCCGCCTAATGACTCGACAAACTGGCCGAACGCACGAAACAATTCCGGTGATTTGTCTTTGCGCGGGTCGCCGATGATCACCGCTTTGCCGCCGCCAAAATCGACATCTGCGGCCAAACATTTATACGTCATCCCTTTCGACAGCCGCAGCGCATCGGCAAGCGCCTCTTCCGTCGTGGCATACGGATGCATCCGGCAGCCGCCGAGCGCCGGCCCAAGCGCGGTGCTGTGAATGGCAATGATCGCCCTTAGGCCAGTCGCTTCATCGTGGCAAAACACAACCTGTTCGTGTTCGCGCATATGGAAAAACAAATCGAAGCTTTGCGACATGTTTGGCGATAACATGACCTTCATCGCGTCCCCTCTCCTTTGCTTTACTGCTCGAAAGCGTTTTCAAGTTAATATAACAAAAAATATTATTACGTTATAATAACGTTATAATATTTTTATAGTAACGATGTTGGTTACCCGTGTCAACCCTCTGCCAACCCATTTTTCATCGCCAAAAAAAGACGCCGTTTGACAGGCGTCTTTCGTACATCAGCGAAACAGTTCGGACAACGATTGCCACTGCGTTTTCGCTTCCGTCATCACTATACCAAACGTTCCATAAACGGCAACCGGGATGCCCAGCTGCTGTTGCGCCGTGCATCCCGGTTCATTCCACGGAGGTCTCTTCCTCTTCTTTTTTGTCAAGCTCTGCCCCTTCTTGAAACACCGCTTCAAAGAAACGGCTGGCCGGTGCCGCTAGTTGTTGGTAATAGTCGTTGAACAAGGCGGCGGCATGGCTTCCCATCCACTCGTTCGGCAGCAGCTCTTCCGGCAAGCCAGGGTCGATGAACAAAAACTTCCGGTACTCATGAACGAGCTTCGTTCGCTCGACAAAACAGTCCGCATCCGACATTTCGCCGCGCTCGATTTTATGTTTGTCAATGACATATTTTTGGCTGTAGACGGCAATAAACTGCTCGTATTTTTGGTTGATCTCTTCTAAGTTCCAGCACTTTTCCACAAGCTGCTTGTTCGTATGCGGTCCATCGTATTCGGCCAAAAAGAAGTCGACATACGGGCGGATGTCGTACTTGTCGATCAAGTCGTACACTTGTTGCTCCAAATTGTTCGGGGACATCCAGCAGCTGTTGGACATCGTGCCGAACCCGCTCCAAACAAGCTCCTTTCGCAGTTCGTCGCGCAAATGCCGCTTCTCCTCAGGAATCGTATAGATCAAGATCCGCCATTTCCCGTCCCAATGCTCGGGACGCGTTTTGTAAATGCGCCGCGCCGCCTCTTCCATCCGCTTGACGCCGCGCGCCGTAAGGGAATAGTAGCTTTTATTGCCGCGTTTTTCTGCCTGAATCCATCCTTGCTTGCTCATGCGCGACACCGCTGCCCGCACCGCTTGGTCGTTATGGCCGAATTCACGGAGAAGGCGGATGAGGCTCCCGATCCAAATTTCACCGCCGTAATGGCGGATGTAGTCGCCGTAAATGGTAAAAATGAGTGAGCGCGTATTCATTTTGCCGAAACTCCCTTTATCTTGTGTTCGAACTATAATCGTAACAAACTTTTCTCACGCTGGCAAGACGGACGAAAAACAAACGGAATAAAAAAGAGCCGCACCGCTAAAAAGCAGGCGGCTCTCAGCGGCGCGCCAACGGGCGGCCGCAGCCCGGTCCGGCGTCATTTCGCCAAGCCGCCGCGACAAGGCCAACCTGGCGAAATACTCTCACCGTTCGTCTGCGTTTTTCACAATGGTGGCGATTCCTTGGCCGACGCCAATGCACATCGTCGCCAAGCCATAGGCGACGCCGCGTTTTCGCATTTCGTAAATCAATGTCGTCAAAATGCGGGCGCCGCTCGCCCCAAGCGGATGGCCGAGGGCGATCGCTCCCCCGTTGACGTTCACTTTCGACCGGTCGAGCTCTAGCTGGCGAATGCACTCTAGCGCCTGTGAGGCGAACGCTTCGTTCAGCTCGACAAGCCCGATGTCGTCAAGCGACAACCCGGCGCGGCGCAACGCTTTGCGCGTCGCAAAAACCGGGCCGATTCCCATGACGGCCGGTTCAACGCCGGCGACCGCTGAAGTGACATAGGCAGCCAGCGGCTTGAGCCCGAGTTCTTTTGCCTTTTCGGCGCTCATTAACAAAAGCGCCGCCGCCCCGTCGTTAATGCCGGACGAGTTGCCGGCTGTCACCGTGCCGTTTTCAAACAACGGCGGTAGCTTCGCCAGCTTCTCCAACGTCGTATCCGGACGCGGATGCTCGTCTTTATCGACGACAACGCGGTTGCCTTTTCGATCGTGGTATACAACCGGCACGAGTTCATCCGCAAACCGATTCGTTTCGATCGCTTGTTTCGCTTTCATTTGGCTTTCATAGGCAAACTCATCTTGCGCCTCGCGCGTCACGCCGAACCGCTTCGCCACGTTTTCCGCCGTCTGCGGCATGCTGTCGGTGCCGTACATTTCGTGCATTTTCGGATTGATAAAGCGCCAGCCAATCGTCGTATCGTACATCTCGATGTTGCCGCGCGGGAAATCGCTTGCCGGTTTCGGCATGACAAACGGAGCGCGCGTCATGCTTTCCACGCCGCCCGCGATCATGATATCCGCCTCTCCAGCCAAAATCGCCCGCGCCGCATAATTGACCGCATCAAGCCCTGAACCGCACAGCCGGTTGACCGTCACCCCTGCGACTTCAATGGGCAGCCCGGCCAACAGCGCCGCCATGCGGGCGACGTTGCGGTTGTCCTCGCCGGCTTGGTTGGCGTTGCCAAAAACGACATCATCAATTTGTTCGACCGGCAAACCCGGATTTCGCTCGATAAGCGCCCGGATGACAACAGCCGCCAAATCATCCGGCCTGACGTCTTTCAACGCGCCCTTGTAGCGGCCAATCGGTGTGCGCACCGCATCGACAATCACAACTTCTCTGTTCATATTCTCCCCCATCCTTTTTCGACAGATCAGCCGTTTTCCCGATTCGTATAGTCATAGACGCCGCGGCCTGTTTTGCGGCCGAGCCGCCCCGCTTTGACGTATTGCTCCAACAGCGGCGCCGGGCGGTATTTTTCTCCGAGTTTTTCGTGCAAATATTTTAAGTTGTTCAATCTCGTATCGAGCCCGACTAAATCCGCGAGCTCAAACGGACCCATCGGGAAATTGAGGCCGAGCTTGATCGCTTTGTCGATTTCTTCCGGCGTCCCCACGCCTTCTTGCAGCATATAAAACGCTTCATTGCCGACAAGAGCGCTGATCCGGCTCGTGACGAATCCCGGAAATTCATTGACGACAACGGTTTCTTTCCCCATCCGCGCGGCGACTTCCTTCGCCATTTGCGCCGTTTCGTCGCTCGTCTCCAACCCGCGGATGATTTCCACAAGCTTCATTTTATGAACCGGGTTGAAAAAGTGCATGGCGATCACCCGCTCCGGCCGTTTGGTGAACGAACCGATTTCGGTCGGGCTCATGGTGGACGTATTCGTCGCAAAATAGCACGACGCCGGCGCATGAGCGTCAATCGTCTCGAACACTTGCTTTTTCCATTCAAGTTTTTCCGGCACGGCCTCGATCACCAAATCGGCATCGCGCACAGCGCCGGCTAAATCAAGCGAATACGACAGGCGCGCCTCGGCTTCTTGCCGCTCGCCCGTTGTCAATTTCCCCCGAGCGACCGCTTGTTCAAAAATTGAAGCAATCTCCTTCTGGGCGCTCTCTAATTGTTCTTGCTTAATGTCCACTAAGGTCGTCTGAAACCCGCCGACAGCGCCGACATACGCAATGCCTCTCCCCATCACGCCGCTGCCGACGACAACAAGGCGTTCGATCATCGTCTTCCCCCTCCCGTGTGTTGATGTACGGTGGCTGATGCATCGAGCTAGCGTTCTCTCTCACCAAGCGGCGGACGCCGTCAAATGAATGGGCACCCCATCACGCGCGACGGGGTGCTCAGCAAACGGACAGGCGCGTCTCTTCACGCTTGCCCGAATTCGCTCTTGCCTTCAAGGGCGGCAACTTGAACGTTGCGTCCAAGGACGCGACCCGCTCTCGTATGTTGGCAAACGCCAAACGGCAAAAGCCCTTAGACGCCAAACGGATTAAGCGGACGCGGCCCGTAATACGACAGCACGCTTTTCGTTTCTGTGTACAAATCAAGCGCCTCGACAGACAGCTCGCGCCCGAATCCGGACTGTTTGTAGCCGCCAAACGGCGTGCCCGGGAAGGCGGAGAATGGGCTGTTGACCATGACAATGCCGGAACGCAGCTGCTTCGCTACACGAACGGCGCGGCCATGATCTTTCGTCCAAACGGCGGCGGCCAGCCCATAGTCGCTATCGTTCGCCAATTCAACGGCTTCGGCTTCATCGCGGAATTTCATGACGACGACAACCGGTCCGAAAATTTCTTCGCGAACCGCTTTCATTTGATGGTTGACGTTCGTCAAAATCGTCGGTTCATACCAGTAACCGTTTTCAAATCCCTCGACTACCGCTTCTTTCCCTCCGGCAACGATCGTCGCTCCATCCGCGACCGCCGATTGCACGTATTCATCGATCACTTCCAGCTGCCCGCGGCTGATGATCGCCCCGACATGCGTGCCGGCATCAAACGGGTTGCCGAGTTTCAGCTGCTTCGTTTTGGCCACGAACGATTCCATAAAGGCGTCATAAATGCTTTCATGCACATACAAGCGAGAGCGCGCCTCGCACGATTGTCCGCTGTTGTAGAAAATGCCGAACAATGAGCCGGCGACAGCCGCTTCCAAATCGGCGTCCGCAAATACAAGGCTCGGCGATTTGCCGCCCAGCTCGAGCGTCACCCGTTTTAATGTTTTCGACGCTTTCTCCATAATTTCCTTCCCGACCGGCGTCGATCCGGTAAACGCGACTTTGTCGACGAGCGGATGCTCCACCAAATAGTCGCCGACTTCCGCCCCGGCGCCGGTCACCACATTGACGACCCCTTCCGGCACCCCGGCCTCGTGGCAAATTTCCGCCAGCACCAGGCAGGTGAGCGGCGTCAGCGACGCCGGTTTGACGACAACCGAACATCCTGCGGCAAGAGCAGGCGCGATTTTCCAAGCCGCCATCATGAGCGGGTAGTTCCACGGAATGATTTGGGCGCACACGCCAACCGGCTCTTTTTCCGTATAGTTGTGAAACGCCCCTGGCATCGGGTTGACCGCCCCGCGGTGGCCAATGATCGCTCCGGCAAAAAACTCAAAGTCTTCAATGGCTTGCATTACTTGTCCTTGAGCTGCTGACAGTGCTTTTCCGGTATTCAAAATTTCCAATTCCACCAATTCATTGAAACGTTCGCGCATGATGGATGCAATTTGGTACAAGATGCGGGCGCGTTTTTGCACTGGGAAATGGCGCCATTTCCCATGACCAAACGCCCGCCGCGCCGCCTGCACCGCCCGTTCGGCGTCCTCGCGCGTCCCTTTGGCGACGCGGGCGACCGGTTCGCCAGTGGCCGGATTGATCACTTCAAACGTCTCTCCCGAAGCGCTTTCCACCCGCTCCCCGTTCACAATCAAATGATAGAAATCGCGTTTGGTCGGCATCGGTTCCATTTTCTTTTGTTTCACAGTCGCCATCGTTTCATCCCCCTTGCTTAGTTTCCTCGGAATAATGGTTTTCGTTTTTCAAAGAACGCCTTGACGCCTTCGCGGTGATCTGCCGTCATGCCGGCAATGCGTTGGCATTCCGCTTCCCGTTCCAAGTAGCGGTCAAACGTCGTTTCTTCGCCTTCGCGAAGCAGCCGTTTGATGAGTCCAATCGCCTTCGTTGGCATGGCAGCGAGCCGCTCGGCAAACTGCTTGACTCCCTCCTCCCACTCGGAGAGAGGAATGACCTTGGTCGCCAGCCCGAGCGAGGCGGCCTGTTCAGCGGAGATTTTATCCCCGAGCACCGCCAGCTCAAGCGCCTTCGCCCGTCCGACGAGGCGCGGCAAATAGTACAGATGGCCCGCATCCGGCACAAGACCGACGTGAATAAACGCAGGAGCGAAACTCGCTTTTTCCGAAAGAAGCCGGAAATCACACGCCAGCGCCAAGCTCATGCCCGCGCCGGCCGCCGCCCCGTTCACCGCCGCGACAACCGGCTTTTCAAAGCGGTGAAGCGCTTTCATCATCGGCGCGTACCGGGTGCGCAACACGTCGCCGTGGTTCATTTCTTCCGTCACGCCGCTTAAATCTTCCCCGGCGCAAAACGCCCGCCCTGCGCCTGTGATCACCATGCAGCGGACGTTTGGATCCGCCCCTGCTTGTTTGAGCGCTTTCGTCACTTCCGCATTCATCTGCTCCGTAAACGCATTGAGCTGATCCGGACGGTTGAGCGTCAGCCAGGCCACTTGCCCCTTTACTTCATACCGGATCGTTTCGTACATAAAGCGCCCCCCTTATTTTCCTTGGAAGCGCGGCTTCCGTTTTTCGAGGAAGGCCGCCATCCCTTCTTTTTGGTCTTCCGAGGCGAACAATAGGTAAAAGTTTTTTCGCTCAAATTGCATGCCTTCATAGAGCGGATAGTCGACCGCTTTTTGCACCGCCTCTTTGATCAGCCGAAGAGCCAACGGCGGCTGTTGGGCGAGCCGCCCGGCCAACCGCATCGTTTCTTCCATTAGCAGCTCCGGGCTGACGACGCGCGTCACGATGCCCAGTTTGTGCGCCTCCTCCGCCGGCAAGCGCTCCCCGGTCCATAGCCACTCAAGCGCCCGCTTCGGTCCAATGAGTTTCGTTAATCGCTGCGTGCCTCCCGCACCTGGCATGACGCCAAGGTTCACTTCTGGAAAGCCAAATTCGGCCGCCGACGACGCGACAATCAAGTCGCACGAAAGCGCCAGCTCAAAACCGCCCCCGAGCGCCAACCCGTTCACCGCGGCTATCATCGGCGTTTTCACGATGGACAGGCGATCCCAATCGGCAAACTGGTTCAGCCACTCAAGGCGAATCGGGTCATCATCCGCCATCTCTTGAATGTCCGCCCCTGCCGCAAACGCCCGCCCGCGCCCGGTCAGCACGATGACGCGCACTGTTTCATCCCGGTCAAACGCTTCCACCGCCGCCACGATTTCCGCCACCATTTGACGGCTCAACGCGTTCAACACATGCGGACGGGCGAGTTCGATGATCCCGACCGCTCCTTCTTGCCGCACCGCAATGGAATTCCATTCACTCATGCTCTACTTCCTCACCGACCATAAAGGTGACGAGATCGCCGGCAAACGACACGACATCTTTGGCCGATGCTTTCGCTTCTTTCGTTTTCATCGCTTCTTGAAACGCCTCTTGGCTGTCGTAATACATTTCACACAACAAATAATACTCTCTTTCCGTCCCCATCGGCGTGCCGGTAATTTTCGTCACTGTGATTTTGCGCAGGCCCGGAATTTTTTCCGTCAGCGGCACATGCGTTCCGTAATAATGAGCGTCGAATTGCTCCTTATCTTTCGGCTGTTTGTACAAAGCGATCATTTTAAACATGGCGAACATCTCCTCTCCCTTTTCTTATCGTGAAACCAATACAGGCTTCATCGCTTCAAACGGATTTTTGCATTGTTTGCAGTAGAAAAGGCTGCGGCAGGCGGTCGGACCGAACAAGTTCTCCATCACGGTCCGCTCCGCCCCGCAATACGGGCACTCGACTTGCCATGCCCCTGACGGCATTTGCCGAGGCGGCGGGGCGATGCCGAACTGCTTTAGCCGCTCCCGTCCGGCTTCGCTGATCCGATCGGACGTCCACGGCGGATGGCGGAGAAACTCCACCGTCACCGCCAAAGCCCCTGCCTGCTTCACCGCTTCCTCCACCTTGGCGCGGATGATGTCAAGCGCCGGACACCCGAGAAACGTCGGCAGCAAAGAGATCGAGACCGCTCCGTCATGAACGTCAACCCGTTCCACCATCCCGAGATCGACGATGCTAACGGAATGGATTTCCGGGTCTTTCACCAACTCCAACGTTTTCCAAACTTCTTCCTTTGTCATGATTCTCCCTCGCATTTCCCAATCCGCCGCCGTTTTCCCGCTTTGGCTGCCTGGCGCCGCCAATGTTGCATCGTTTTGCTTCTTCAACAAACACCTCGCCGGCACAAAGAGGCATCATGCCCAACGCTGCACGTTGGCAAACAGCGGCGCCGGCATCACCAGACCGCATGCGGGACGGCGCGGTATACTTCTGACAACGTCGCCAGCGCTTCGTCCAAATCCGGCGTATGTTCGCCGTTGCGGCCGTTGCCATGTTTCATGCCAAACGGCATCGGCCAATCAAGCCCCACTTCGGCAAACGCTGGCGCCAGCGCGGCAATCGTCCGTTCTGTCAGCACCTTTTCGTCGTCAATCAATCCCCATCGCACCATGTCCGCTCCCTTCGCCCCAAGCGTCAATACGCCGGCAAAATCCGCCGCCACGTCTTGGATGGCTTTCGTCATTCGCGTCCGCGCTTCCAAAGGGGCATTCGTCAGCTGGACAAACCACGTATGCCAATGAAGCAAATGGTAGTGCAGCTCCACTTGAATTTTCGCTGCCACTTCCGCGAGCGGGGCATAGCTGCTTTTGGTGAGCGACTCGAGACGGATGCGCTTCGCCTGTGTATAAAAGTACTGGCGAACAACGGTGAATGCCCAGTCATAGCGAGGCTCGCGCAAATAATGCCCCGGGCCGTTCGCCCGTTCGAGCAAAACCGCATTGCGCCGGGCCGAAGCCGGACGTGCGTGCGCCAGTTCGTCGGCTGATCCACAGCCAAGATCTTCAAGCAGCTGATAATACATGGCCGCATGCCCCATCGTATCTTGGCTGATGGAAGAAAACGCAATATCCTCCTCGATATGCGGCGCCAACCCAAGCCATTCCGAGCCGCGGTAGGCCAGCAAAAAATCATCATCGGCAAGCTGAAACAACAGCTCGACAAGCGCTTCCTGACCATCGGGATGAAAATGGACTTGTGTTTTGCTCATCGCTGAATCTCGCCTTTCCATGACAAAATTTCCTTCTCATCAAATGCCTCTTGTTCATATTTGCGCCATCGTTTCTTCACATCCCCATATCCCCGCGTCAGACGATAATCTTTGTTGTCAAGCCGTTTGAGCGCCGCTTTTTCCTCTTCGTTGATCCGCCGGATATAATCCCGCCTCACAACCCAAAGGTCGGAAACCGGCTCGCGGCGCATAAAGTTCTCCTGCGCCATCACGAGCGCGATCTCCTCATTAGGGGCAAGCAAACTGAATTGATGCTGCATCGGTGCATCCGGCGCTTTGCGGCTGAACACTTCAAACACTTGATAAAATCCTTGTTCTTTTCCCGCCATGGCCATCCCTCCTCATCCAGCCGTCCGGACCGCGCCAAGCGCCTCACGCACCCACGCGTTTTGCTTGTACGCCGTCCGCCGAAGCTCAAGCCGCTCCTGCGACTTCGGTCCGTTGTTGCGGATGATTTCTTTAAACCGCTCCCAATCCGGCTGCCGGTAAATCCATTGGCCCTTCTCTTTGTCAAAATGCATGGTCTCATCAGGAATCTTCAGTCCGAGCGCCCAAATGCGCGGCACGTATTTCGTGAAAAAGTCTTGACGCAGCTGCTCGTTCGTTTTCGTGCGGATGCGGTATTTGATCGTGATGTCTTGCTTCGAGGTTCCTGTCGTATCGGCCGTCGGCGGACCGAAAAACATAAGCAGCGCCTCCCACCAACGGTTGAGCGCCTCTTGGAGCATCTCTTTTTGCTCCTTCGTCCCTTCGGCGAGCGCCAAAATAATCGACTCGCCGTGCTGGGCGTGAAACACCTCCTCGGCGCAAATGCGCTTCAGCGCCCGCGCATACGGTCCGTACGAGGCATCGAGCATGTTCGTCTGCGTCATAATCGCTGCTCCGTCGACGAGCCAGCCGATCAACCCGGCATCCGCCCATGTCGGCGCCGCCATATGAAAGACATTGTGAAACTTCAACCGTTCGTTCAATAAATCTTCGAGAATATCTTCCCGCGTTTTGCCAAGCGGCGCCATCAAATCTTCCGCCACCCGCAGCAGCAACTGGCCGTGCCCCATTTCATCCTGCACTTTCGCCATAATGCCGAGCTTGCGGCGCAGCGACGGCGCTTTCGGCACCCATTCTTTTTCCGGAAGCGCTCCCATAATTTCGCTCACCGCATGCATGGCAATGAGCTTGATGAGCGCCGTCCGATATTCGTCAGGCATCCAGTCATCGGCTTCGATCTTCTCTCCCGCCTCGATGCGCTGCATAAACCGTTCGTATTTCTCCTCATCTGACAGGCGGGTGAACGTCATCATAGCCGCCATCCCCCATCCACCTCTCGTTTAAAATATATAACGTTTGTTTAACGTTATTATATTTTAATGTTATATATTTTGCAATCGTTTTTTTCTTTCTCTAGTCAGATGGATTGCGGCGCTTCAAGATGGCGGCGGTCAACGATGCGGACCGCTTTCCCTTCTGAGCGCGGGAGCGTTTTCGGCGAATGGAGACGGACGTCAATCGAAATGAGACAGTGCGTTTTCAACAATGACTGAATGCGCTGGGCAAGCAGAGCAGCCTGCTCGCTTTGCAAATCTCCGCCGACCTCGCTGTAAAAACGATCGGTCACTTCCGCATGCAACTCGAGCGCTTCCAAATGACCGTGGCGGAGACGATGCAGCTGATAGTGCGGAGCCAGTTCCGAGACGCGAAGCAGATGGTGCTCAATTTCCGATGGAAACACATTGACGCCGCGGATGATGATCATGTCGTCAACCCGCCCTTTGACCCGCGACATGCGCGCCGTCGTCCGCCCGCAGCCGCTCAAGCTGGAGAGCCTCAAGCTCGCTGCGCGCAGCCGTTTCGATATCATGCAAAATCATCGTTTCCGCCCCCTATCTTAAAGCGCTTTCAAAAATGTTAAATATATAACGTTATATAAACGTTATATATTTAAATTATCATATTTAATTTTAAAATAGGTGAAATATTTTAAAATGTCAATACTTTTTTAAGGCGCCAAACAGGCAAAAGCATGAAGAAGAGGGATGGCGACTTGGGCTTTTATTAAGGGTTTGAACATGAAAAAGGAAGGCGGCGCTCATGCTGATGGAGCGCCGCCTTCCTTGATCCTATTTCGCCTAAATTTTCATAATCCCCCCCGTGCTCGCCGAGGTGACGTGTTTCGAGTAGCGGGCGAGATAGCCGGTTTTCACTTTCGGTTCAAAGCCTTTCCAGTTCGCCTTCCGCCGTTCGAGCTCTTCATCGGACAGCTTGACGTTGATCGTCCGTTTCACCGTGTCAATCTCGATGATGTCGCCGTCTTGGATGAACGCGATCGGCCCGCCTTCGGCCGCTTCCGGTGAAACGTGGCCGACGGATAGGCCGCGCGAGGCGCCGGAGAAGCGGCCGTCAGTGACAAGCGCCACTTTGGTGCCGAGCCCCATGCCGACGATTTGCGACGTCGGCGCCAGCATTTCCGGCATCCCTGGGCCGCCTTTTGGCCCTTCGTAGCGGATGACGACAACATGTCCCGGCTTGATTTTCCCGCTGGCAATGCCCTCGAGCGCTTCCTCTTGGGAGTCGAAGACGATCGCGGGCCCTTCATGGCGCGTGATGCCGCCTTGCACCGCCCCGGTTTTAATGACGGCGCCGTCCGGCGCCAGGTTGCCAAACAAAATGGCGAGCCCGCCCGTTTCCGAATACGGGTTGTCAATCGGCCGGATGACGTCATAGTTTTTCACTTCGCAGCCGGCGATGTTTTCCCCGAGCGTTTTGCCCGTGACGGTGAGCGTATCTAAATGAAGCGTGCCTTCTTTTTTCGCCAGCTCGTTCAACACGGCCGAAACGCCGCCCGCTTCATGCAAGTCTTCGATGTAATGGATGTCCGACGCCGGGGCGAGTTTGGCCAAATGCGGCACGCGCGCCGCCACTTCGTTGATGCGCTCAAGCGAGTACTCGATGCCGGCTTCGTTGGCGATCGCCAGCGTATGCAGCACCGTATTCGTCGAGCCGCCAAGCGCCATGTCGAGGGCAAACGCATTGTCGATCGCTTTTTCGGTGACGATGTCGCGCGGTTTAATGTCATGCTCGATCAAATACATGAGCTGTTTCGCCGACTGGCGGACAAGCTCTTTGCGCGCTGGGTCGACCGCCAAAATCGTGCCGTTGCCCGGCAGTGCAAGCCCGAGCGCTTCAGCGAGACAGTTCATCGAGTTGGCCGTAAACATGCCCGAGCACGATCCGCACGTCGGACAGCCGTACCGTTCGAGTTCTTCAAGCCCTTTCTCATCGAGCGTTCCCCCTAAATACGCCCCGACGCCTTCAAATACAGATGACAGTGAAATTTTCCGCCCATCCTTCGTCACGCCGGCTTTCATCGGTCCCCCGCTGACGAAAATCGTCGGAATGTTAAGACGCATCGCCGCCATCATCATTCCCGGCGTAATTTTGTCGCAGTTCGGAATGCACACCATGCCGTCAAACCAATGCGCCGAGATAACCGTTTCGATCGAATCGGCGATGATTTCCCGGCTCGGCAGCGAATAGCGCATCCCGATATGGCCCATCGCAATACCGTCGTCAACGCCGATCGTGTTCATTTCAAACGGCACGCCGCCCGCTTCGCGAATCGCTTCTTTCACGATTCTCCCAAACTCTTGCAAGTGAACGTGCCCCGGAATAATGTCGATGTATGAATTCACCACCGCAATAAACGGTTTATCAAAGTCTTCTTCTTTTACGCCCGCCGCTCGCAATAGGCTTCGGTGCGGAGCACGGTCAAATCCTTTTTTGATCATGTCGCTGCGCCGTTTTTTCATCATCGGTCCCTCCATCATGCGGTTTGATTGATTGCTAGTATTGTACCACTTTTTCTAATAGAAAGACAATTACCTTTATTATGAATGCGTTTTCAAAATCCGCTTCGAAAAAACAAGTCAGAAAAATCAGCCGAGTCAGTCAAGACTTTGTGGAGAACATTTTTTCGGTTCACT
>NZ_SDKL01000072.1:0-1753 GCF_004123125.1 Geobacillus sp. PK12 | reverse complement strand
ATGCCCGGGTGGAGAGCAAAAATTGCTCATGGAACTTTTCTGTGATTTCTACTCAATCCTAGAGACATGTTAGCTGGATGAAATAGGTTCATCAGTCAGGATCCTTCTTCCGCATACAGACCACGAAGTTGGTAGAATGGAAACAGTCAAGTGCTTTCCTTGACGGGTTCCATTCTACCAACTATCATACCGATAGCGGAAGAAGGGAGTGCTTAGGCAGCCTGACTACCTGTAGTGTTCCCTGTACACTCCAGAAATACACGTAAACGAAACCGTTCTAGATTTCGATAGCCATATGCCCGGCGTTTGATGTTTTTGATCTTGTGATTCGTCCCCTCGATTCGGGCATTCGTATATGGGCACAAAAAGTAGGAAAGAATAGGCTCCTTCCACCTTTCAAGCGTGTTGGCTGCTTCCTGAAAAGAAGCAAAAGGGCTCTGTTTGGCTAACTTAATCCATTCTTCCAAGCGTTCCTTTGCTTCGTTATATCCATCGGTTCGGTAAAAATCCCGAAACAACTCTTTCAGATAATAAGCAATGGAAAGTGTCGGATACTCCTCCAAGATATCGTCTAATCGAAGCCGTTGGTCCTTACGAAGCTTTTCACAGCCTTTTAAGAGAAGATATCGAGCCTTTTTCAATGGAGAAAATTCCTTTCTTGCTTGATCCAAGGCTTGTGTCACTTTTTGAACCACATGGTACTTATCGATGACAATCGAAGCAGATGGAAACAGGGAGCGAACCGCCTTATGATAAGGTTCCCACATGTCAAGAATCACCGTTTGGACCATTTCTTTCGACAGGATATTTTGGCTCAACAAGTTGATGGCGGAGTCACATTGGCGATCGGCATGCATTCCCATGACCGATCCGGCTCTGGCATCCATCAATACAGTTTCATACTGATGTCCCTTTTTTACCGCGATTTCATCTAAACTAAGCACCATTCCTTCTTGAGAAGATGCTTCTATCGCTGTTTGACGCTCTTTTGCTTTTTTCGATGCGATGGAGTAATAAATGCGTTCCAATGTCGTATATGGGATGCGGTGCTTTCGACTAACCTCTTGAATGGTGGTGCCTTCGCAAAGTTCATACAAATACCCACAAAATCGATTGGTGTAATGTTGATTGGGTGAAATCGATTCCAAAGAGGCGGAAAACACTTGGGAACAATTCCAGCACCGATAGCGCTTTACCTTTACGAACAAGTACACCGGTTGATGGAAAATCGCCAAATCCCGTACTTTTCTTGTCCGTCTGTCGTGGACAGAGGAAGTGGCAAACCCACAATGAGGGCAACGTTCCTGTGTCTCTGTTTTCTCTACATGAATCGCATAACCATAGGAAAGAAGTTCGTGTTTAATCACTTTAAATTCTGGCAATCCTAGTGATATAGAAAGCACTTACGAGACCTCCCTAATGTTTATTTCACCGCTAACATTATTGCCAGGATCTCGTCAGTGCTTTCTCTTTTTTGTCACTAAATCACAAAATTTGGTGATGAACCAGAATTTTTAAATAAAAATAAATTGATATACCAATTTTTTTAAACGATTAACATTCGGTATTTTTATATTCAGTGAACTATCCTCCACCTATGCTTCGTTTTAGAAGTAGGACTTCTCGGTTAATCGTATCTAACGATACGATAGGACCGAACTATCAAGCCGGTTCCATGCTCTATATAGGATTATGCTAATAACCGCAATCCTCCCTCTAGAAATGTTGATTTATCAAGGCTTTTCGGCCCCTC
>NZ_SDKL01000071.1:0-1427 GCF_004123125.1 Geobacillus sp. PK12 | reverse complement strand
CATCAACGAAGCGAAGCAGAGTAAGTGGGAAAGGAATCGCCTTAACTATATTTTGCTGAAAATAGGATAGATTCAGTAAAATAGAGTATAATATAGTTAGATGGGAGGTGAAAAAATGTATTTTTGTATCAAACAACAGCTAAATGGTTTGACCAAAGAAGAATACTTGACTCTTCGAGAACTGTGCCATATTGCCAAGAACATGTACAACGTCGGATTGTACAATGTCAGACAATACTATTTTGAACACAAGGAATTTCTTAATTATGAGAAAAACTATCATCTTGCCAAAACTAACGAAAACTATAAGCTGTTAAACAGCAACATGGCACAGCAAATTTTAAAAAAGGTCAATGAAGCCTTTAAATCTTTCTTTGGTTTGATCAGTCTTGCCAAACAAGGAAAATATGACCACAAGGCTATCAGTATTCCAAAATATCTTAAAAAAGATGGCTTTCATTCACTGATCATTGGCCAGATTCGTATAGACGGCAACAAATTTACGATACCGTATTCTCGCCTATTTAAAAAGACTCACAAGCCTATCACGATAACGATTCCGCCTGTGTTACTGGACAAAAAGATTAAGCAGATTGAAATCATTCCTAAGCATCATGCCAGGTTCTTTGAGATTCAGTACAAATATGAAATGCCTGAAGATCAAAGAGAATTAAATGACCAAAAAGCACTGGCAATTGATTTAGGATTAAACAATTTTGCCACTTGTGTCACATCAGACGGCAGATCATTCATCATTGATGGGCGGAGATTAAAAAGTATAAATCAATGGTTTAACAAAGAAAATGCCAGACTTCAAAGCATAAAAGATAAGCAAAAAATCAAAGGCACCACTCGTAAACAGGCTTTGCTTGCTATGAATCGCAATAATAAAGTGAATGATTATATCAACAAGACTTGCCGTTACATCATTAACTACTGTATTGAAAATCAAATTGGCAAACTTGTCATTGGCTATGCGGAAACATGGCAACGCAATATTAATCTAGGAAAAAAGACAAATCAAAACTTTGTCAATATTCCTCTCGGTAACATAAAAGAAAAACTAGAATATCTTTGTGAATTTTACGGCATTGAATTCTTGAAACAGGAAGAATCATATACGTCTCAAGCCAGCTTTTTTGACGGCGATGAGATTCCTGAATATAATGCCGACAATCCAAATATAAGTTCAGCGGCAAACGTATTAAGCGCGGCTTGTATCGAACAAAGTCTGGCAAACTAATTAATGCTGATGTCAATGGCGCATTAAACATCTTAAAGAAAAGTAAAGCTGTAGACCTGAGTGTCTTATGCTCTAGCGGCGAAGTGGACACGCCTCAAAGAATAAGGATTGCTTGAAGCAGTCAAACTTCTTTGGAAGCCCCCACTTCAAATTTTCGCTAGAAAATTAAGTGGGGGTAGTTCAC
>NZ_SDKL01000070.1:0-21869 GCF_004123125.1 Geobacillus sp. PK12 | reverse complement strand
TCACGGTCTACTTCTATCATGCCGACTTAGCTCAATTGGTAGAGACGAGCATCTGCATCGTCGAATTTGCTTCGAGTTGTCCCGACGCATCCAGCGTCTTCGAATTGGCTGGTAGAGGAAGGGACACAACAGAAGCCAAGGAGTCACGGTCTACTTCTATCATGCCGACTTAGCTCAATTGGTAGAGCAACTGAATCGTAATCAGTAGGTTGCGGGTTCGAGTCCTGCAGTCGGCATTTTTTATTTATGGAGGGGTAGCGAAGTGGCTAAACGCGGCGGACTGTAAATCCGCTCCCTTTGGGTTCGGCGGTTCGAATCCGTCCCCCTCCATTCATAAACGGGCCTATAGCTCAGCTGGTCAGAGCGCACGCCTGATAAGCGTGAGGTCGGTGGTTCAAGTCCACTTAGGCCCATTTTTTATGACAGATGGCAAGAGCAATTCTTGCCATCTTTTTTTATGCCATCGCTAACGGAGCGATAGGCCCGTTTATGCGGGCGGGAATCGGGCAAAATAAGCGGCGGGGAACGGCATGTTTTTGCGGAAGGAGGGAAGAGGATGGCTGAAGCTACCTTTTATATCGATGGGGCGACGTCGCCGCAGCCCATTGCGCGCATTGAACATCTTCTTAGTGGGCTCGACGGCGTGGAGCGCTCGCTCGTCGACACGGAAGATGGGGAAGTGAAGGTTCAATTTGATGAAAAAAAGATTTCGAAGGAACGCATCGTCTTGACGTTGCAGCAGCACGGATTCCGCTTTCAGTAGCAAATTGGCGGCTGTTGTCGACAGTGTAAGGGTGTCCGATTGGGACACCCTTTTTTCTTAGCCACGGCCTGCCGCTGATCATTTCAAACCGGGAAGCCTTTCATTTCCCATTGTAAGCGCCGGCGGGATCGCTCCGTTAATGGACGTACTTTCCGTAATCTGGGACAGCGATGCGGTCAAAATCACAAGCGAGCTTCGTCAGCCCATCGCGCAACTCGTCTCCCGCTACTGGGGCGCCGTGTCCCGTGACAGCGACCGATGGGAAGAGGGCGGCCAATTTGCGCACCGATTCGCGGGCGGCCGTCCAGTCGATCGTATAGTAGCGCGGCGGGCCGGTAATTTCGGTTTGCTGGGTCAATACTTTGTACAGTGAGTCTTGGCGGACCGTGACAAACGCATCGCCAGCGATCAAGGCCGCATCGCGCGGACGGAACAAGGAGATGTGGCCCGGTGTGTGCCCGGGGGTGTGCAGCCAGCGGAACTCCGGCAAATGCGGGACAGTGCCGTCCTCAGGTAGAGGTTGGACGCGGCTGCCAAGCTGGATCGGTTCGTTTGGGAAAAACGGCGAGATTTTGGCGAGAAGTCCGCCTTCAACGGACGCGTCCGGTTCGGGATAACGCGCTTTGCCGGTTAAATACGGCAGTTCGTCTTTGTGGGCGTACACCGGCACATTCCATTCCCGGACGAGTTCAATTAAGGCTCCGACGTGGTCAAAGTGGCCGTGGGTTAAAATAATGGCTTGCGGGCGGCTGCCGCTGCCAAAGCGGTCTTCAACAGCGGAAATAATATCGTCCGCTGACCCCGGCATTCCCGCATCGATCAAGACGAATGCGCCGTCGCCAGGGCGGCCGACGAGGCAAATGTTGACGATTTGGATCGTATGGCAGTACAAATCGGGCAGCACGCTGACGCCGACGCCGCTTGCCAAAGACGTCGCGGGAATAACATGATAGTCTTCTCCGTAATGCAACGGTTCATCAGCCATTAAAATCCCCCTCCTTTGCATCGTTGTCCAACGATAGCATGCCGCATCGACCTGTCTCCTATACAAAAGAGCTGCCGTCTAGCTCGACATGGATCGCCAAAGAATGGTACAATAAGGAAAACACAATGGCACAAGGAGGCTGCAAACGAATGAGCATTTTGAAAAAAGGATTGGCATTCGGGCTGGGGTTGGCGATTGCAAGCAAAGAACAAGTGGAAAAGATCATTGACGAGCTTGTCAAAAAAGGCGAATTGTCGCTTGACGAATCGAAGGAAGTGATCGATCAATGGAAACAGCAGACCGAGGCGCGGAAAACGGAAGTGCAGCGGCTTGTACGCGAGCAAATCAAGCAGGTGATCGACAAGCTTGAATTGGCAACAAAAGAAGACGTGCGGCAGCTTGAAGAGCGAATCCGCCGTCTGGAGGAAAAAGAACAAAGCGGGCAGTAAACCGATGCGGCCTGTCCGCTCGCTTTTTGCCGCCTTAGGAGAGATGTCCCGATGATCGGAAAACGGATGCGCCATATCGGAAGGTATCACGAAATCGCCGCCTCCTTGCTTCGGCACGGATTCGGGATGATCGTCGATGAGCTCGGCTTTTCGTCTTTTCTTTCTTTGCCGCCGCGATGGAGAGCGGAGCAAGGGAAAAAGGAAGGAAAAACGGTTGGGGAGCGGCTCCGCCTTGTGCTCGAGGAGCTCGGCCCGACGTTCGTGAAGCTCGGGCAAATTGCCAGCACACGGCCGGATTTGATTCCCGCTCCGATCATCAGCGAGCTCGAAAAACTGCAAGACCAAGTTCCGCCGTTTCCGTTTGCCGACGTTCGCCGGAGGGTGGAAACAGAACTTGGGGGCTCGCTTGAAACCTTGTTTCGTTCATTTGACGAAACGCCGCTCGCTGCCGCTTCGCTCGGACAAGTGCACCGGGCGGTTCTTCCTTCCGGACAAGCCGTGGCGGTGAAAGTGCAGCGTCCGCACATCGCTGCGCGGGTGGAGACGGATCTGGAAATTTTGCAAGATTTGGCCGTGCTGGCGGAACGTCGTCTCGATTGGGCGGCAACCTACCAATTGTCTGAAATTGTCGATGAACTGGCGCGTTCATTACGGCAGGAGCTGGATTATACCGTCGAGGCGCGCCATGCGGAACGGTTTGCACAGCAGTTTGCCGACGATTCGTCGGTGTATGTCCCGAAGGTGTTTTGGGATTATACGACGAAAACCGTGCTCACGATGGAATATGTCGAAGGAATGAAACTTGGGGAGCTCGAGCGGCTGAAAGCGAACGGCCACTCCTTAAAAACGATCGCCGAGCGTTTGGCTGAAGCAACCTTTAAACAAATGTTTGAGCATGGATTTTTTCATGGCGACCCTCATCCTGGCAATGTATTTGTTCTTGACGATGGAACGCTTTCCTTCATTGACTTTGGCTTGATGGGCCGCCTTCGCCCCCATGTCAAACATCATCTTTCTTCACTCATCATCGCCTTAATGCGGCAAAACACGGATGGGGTGTTGGGTGCGATCTACGGCTTAGGGATTGTTCCTGACGGAGTCGATGAAGGAAAATTGCGCGATGATCTTGACGAGCTGCGGGAGAAATACTACGGCGTCCCGCTCGGTGAGATCAGTCTTGGGGAAGCCGTCGAGGATTTGCTTTCGGTGGCATTTCGCCATGGCATTCGCATCCCAAGCGATTTGACGCTGTTAGGAAAAGCGCTGTTGACGGTCGAAGGGGTTGTGGAGACGCTTGACCCGCAGTTTCGCATCATGGACGTTGCCGAACCGTTTGGGAGAAAGCTGATGAAAGAGCGTCTTCGGCCTGATCGCGTGGCAGAAACAGCGTGGAAGCGGATTTTTGATTATGGTGAATGGCTGCTCCGACTGCCGGAGGGCGTAAAGGAATGGACGAAAATGATGCGGCATGGCAAGCTTCGATTGGAAATCACGGCTCCTGATTTGGAAGCGCTGCTAAAGAAGCTCGACCAGATGACGAACCGGCTGTCGTTTAGCATCGTTCTTCTTTCGCTGAGCATCGTCCTCGTCGGCCTGATGATCGCTTCATCATTGGGGCGTCCGTCGACGCTGCTGTGGAAGATTCCTGCTGTTGAAATCGGATTAGGCGCGTCCGCTTTTCTATTTGGTTGGCTGCTTTACTCGATTTTTCGTTCGGGAAAATTTTAGTGTTTGTTGCACAATGATTTCTTTTTTCGGAAATTCTTGAAAGTTTGATGCAGTCCGATCCATGGAAGGTGTCCCAAAAACACAGCGGGACACCTTTTCTTCATCAATAATTAAATTTGCACGAAGCACGTTTGTTAAGCCATGCTAGGCAGCCTGATGGAGTGGAAAGCCGGTGAGGGCGCCGGAATAAATTCTATGCTTTGGATTATACTAACAGTGCTGTCTGAGACAGCGTTTAGGGAGTGGGAAATGGGTTAGGGAGGATCGATGATGACGTTTTCTCTTCCTGTTGTTTGGACGGTGGAACTCTCAGCGGTCATGTTGAGTATAGCGGGAAGTTTTTGGATCGCCAAACGGCATATACGGAGATATGCGGTTTTGTATGCATTCAGTGCGGTGACAGGCATCGTTCTTTGCCTTGCGTTTGTCTATGCAGGCTTTTACTCCTTCCCTGTTAAGCTCGTTCCTTATACACCGATTCCGCTCGTTGAAATGGCAACCGTCATTCCGTTTTTCGTTTTGTTTGGAGTCAAGTACAGTCCGGAAAGCTGGGCATGGAAGTTGCCGTTTTACTTTGCGATGGTGCAGTTGATTATGTTGTTCGAGTTGGTTGCTCTTGTGTCGCCGCTCTCTCTGATTGATTATAAGAAGTGGGATGTATGGGATTCATACACCGCCTGGTGGCTGTATTTGCTTTTCTTTGAGTGGATGGGCGGAAAAATCGTCCCCCAAAAAGCGCGCTCCCCGCTTGCGGCTTCCTCGTTCCGCTACGGGCGATGGGGATGGATTGTCGTCCACCTCATTGCCATGACGACTGTTTTTTTAGCGGGCGTGTATGCGGGATGGGGACTGCGCATAAGCAGCTTGTAGCCAAAACTGAAGAGGGGCTGTTCTGAAAAGGGGCTAAAACATTTTCCGTCCCATAGAAGGATTTTTCTTTCTCGATCGCGAAACAAGTACTGCAAAACCAAAGAGGGAAGGAAGGAGAGAACCCGATGCCCATTGTCAACCCAAGCCGCGAAGAAATCGGCGACATTTTGCGCAAGGCGAAGCGGATTGCCGTTGTCGGCTTGTCCAACAATCCAGAGCGCGAGTCGTATATGGTGGCGAAGGCGATGAAAGACGCCGGATACGAAATCATTCCGGTTAACCCGATGATCGATGAATGGGAAGGCATTCCAGCGGTCGACAAACTGACGGATATCGAAGGGCATGTCGATATCGTCGATGTGTTTCGCCGTTCCGAACATTTGCCGGAGCTCGCCCGCGAGTTTGTGCAAATCGACGCGGACGTATTTTGGGCGCAGCTTGGCGTCGTCAATGAAGAAGCATACGCGTTTTTAAAAGAAAAAGGCTATACGGTGATTATGGATCGCTGCATTAAAGTAGAACATGCGCTTACAAAACGCCCGTAACAGGCGAAGCGCGTCATTGACGAAACGGCCATCTTCTCTAAGATGGTCCTTTCGTTTTTCAGGCGCTGTTGTCCGATTTTGTCAAGCGGTGTCAAAAGACAATGGACAGCTGGTCATTTTATGATACAATAAAACAGAAACAGATGTTCTTGTTTTGGCAGAAAGGGGTGGCCTTGTGGCAAAGCGAGCGGCATACGAATATAACGAAGATGCCATTCAAGTGTTAGAAGGACTTGAGGCGGTGAGGAAGCGGCCGGGGATGTACATTGGCAGCACCGACAGCCGCGGTTTGCATCATCTTGTTTATGAAATCGTCGACAACTCGGTCGATGAAGCGTTGGCCGGATATGGAAATTACATTTTGGTGCAAATACATAAAGACAACAGCATCACCGTCCTTGATGAAGGGCGCGGCATGCCGGTCGGGATGCATAAGCTTGGCAAGCCGACGCCGGAAGTCATTTTGACCGTGCTTCATGCCGGCGGCAAATTCGGCCAAGGCGGCTATAAAACGAGCGGCGGCCTGCACGGAGTCGGGGCGTCGGTTGTCAACGCCTTATCAGAATGGCTGGTCGTCACGATTCATCGCGACGGCTTCATTTACCGGCAGCGGTTTGAGCATGGAGGCAAACCGGTGACGACGCTAGAGAAAATCGGCACAACGAACAAAACCGGAACCATCATTCAATTTAAGCCGGACCCAACGATTTTCAGCACGACAGTCTTCGATTATGAAACATTGAGTGAACGGCTGCGCGAATCGGCGTTTTTGTTAAAAGGGCTGAAAATCGAACTCGTTGACGAACGGACCGGCATGCGCGAGGTGTTCCACTATGAAAACGGAATTGAAGCGTTTGTCGCCTATTTGAATGAGGAGAAAGATGTGCTCCACCCGGTCGTTTATTTTGCTGGCGAGCAAAACGGCATTGAAGTCGAGTTTGCGTTCCAGTTTCATGACGGTTATTCGGAAAACGTGCTGTCGTTTGTCAACAACGTGCGCACAAAAGACGGCGGCACGCATGAGGCGGGTGCGAAAACGGCGATGACGCGCGTTTTTAACGAATACGCCCGCCGTGTCGGTTTGCTCAAGGAAAAAGATAAAAATTTGGAAGGAACCGATATTCGCGAAGGGTTGTCCGCGGTCGTTTCGGTGCGCATCCCAGAGCACTTGCTGCAGTTTGAAGGGCAGACGAAAGGAAAGCTCGGAACGAGCGAAGCGCGTTCGGCCGTCGATGCGGTGGTGTCCGAGCAGCTCATGTACTTTCTGCAAGAAAACCCGGACGTAAGCGCGATGCTCATTAAGAAAGCGATCCGGGCCTATCAGGCGCGTGAAGCGGCCCGCAAAGCGCGCGAAGAGGCGAGAAGCGGCAAAAAGCGGAAAGGGAAAGAGGCGCTCTTAAGCGGCAAGCTGACGCCGGCGCAAGGGCGCAATCCGCAAAAAAATGAGCTCTATCTCGTTGAAGGCGATTCGGCGGGCGGTTCGGCGAAACAAGGGCGCGACCGCCGCTTCCAGGCGGTGCTTCCGCTGCGCGGAAAAGTCATCAACACGGAAAAGGCGAAACTTGGCGATATTTTGAAAAACGAGGAAATCAATACGATCATCCACGCCATCGGCGGCGGCGTCGGGGCTGATTTTTCGCTCGATGATGTCAACTACGACAAAGTGATCATTATGACCGATGCCGACACGGACGGCGCCCATATTCAAGTGCTGCTTTTGACGTTTTTTTACCGCTACATGCGTCCGCTGATTGAAGCGGGAAAAGTGTACATCGCCTTGCCGCCGCTTTACAAAATCAGCAAAAAAAGCGGCAAAAACGAAATCGTCGAATATGCGTGGACGGACGAGCAGCTGAAAGAAATTACGAAAAAAATGGGCCGCGGCTATACGATTCAGCGCTATAAAGGGCTCGGCGAAATGAACGCCGATCAATTATGGGAAACGACGATGAACCCACAGACGCGTACGCTCATCCGCGTGCGCATTGAAGATGCGGCCCGCGCCGAACGGAGGGTGACGACGCTCATGGGCGACAAAGTCGAGCCGCGCCGCAAATGGATCGAAACGCACGTCGCCTTCGGGCTCGAAGAGGAACCGGGATGGATCGGCTGATGGCGGCGTGAAAAGGCGCCGCCTTTTTGGCGCTGATGTGTTAGGAAAGGAGAATGACGATGGCAGAACGATTGCTGGAAATGCCGTTAGAGGACGTGCTTGGCGACCGCTTTGGCCGCTACAGCAAATACATTATCCAAGACCGGGCGCTCCCGGATGCGCGCGACGGGCTGAAGCCCGTGCAGCGCCGCATTTTGTATGCGATGTACATGGATGGCAACACGGCTGATAAACCGTTTCGCAAGGCGGCGAAAACGGTTGGAAACGTGATCGGCAACTTTCATCCGCACGGCGACTCATCGGTGTATGAAGCGATGGTGCGGATGAGCCAAGAGTGGAAGCTGCGCAACGTGCTGGTGGAGATGCACGGCAACAACGGCAGCATCGACGGCGACCCGCCGGCGGCGATGCGCTACACGGAAGCGCGCCTGTCGGCGATTGCCGCCGAGTTGCTTCGCGATATTGACAAAGAAACGGTTCCGTTTGTGCCGAACTTTGACGATACGACCGATGAGCCGACCGTCTTGCCGGCGATGTTTCCGAATTTGTTGGTGAACGGCTCGACCGGGATTTCGGCCGGCTATGCGACCGATATTCCGCCGCATGCGCTTGGCGAGGTGATCGACGCCGTCTTGATGCGGATCGACCGGCCGGATTGCACTGTTGACGAGCTGATGACGGTTCTTCCTGGCCCCGATTTTCCGACCGGCGGCATCATCCAAGGGAAAGACGGCATCCGCAAGGCGTATGAGACCGGCCGCGGGAAAATCATCATCCGCGCCAAAGCCGCCATCGAGCAGGGAAAAGGTGGGAAAAAGCACATTGTCATCACGGAACTGCCGTATGAAGTGAACAAAGCGAATTTAGTGAAAAAAATTGACGAGCTTCGCCTCGACAAAAAGCTCGACGGCATCGCCGATGTGCGCGATGAAACGGACCGGAACGGGCTGTCGATCGTCATCGAATTGAAAAAAGACGCCGATGCGGAAGCGATTCTCAACTACTTGTACAAAAATACGGATTTGCAAGTGCCGTACAGCTTCAACATGGTGGCGATCCATGAGCGCCGGCCGAAGCTGATGAGTTTGCCGGAGCTGTTGGATGCCTACATCGCCCACCGGAAAGAGGTCGTCACCAACCGCTCGCATTTTGAGCTGAAAAAAGCGAATGAGCGGAAGCACATCGTCGACGGCTTGATTCGGGCGCTTTCCATTTTGGATGAGGTGATTGCGACGATTCGTGCTTCAAGCGACAAGCGCGACGCCAAAGAACGGCTGATGGCTCATTACGGATTCACCGAAGCGCAGGCCGAGGCGATCGTGACGCTCCAGCTGTATCGGTTGACGAACACCGACATCACGGCGCTGCGTCAAGAAGCGGAAGAACTGGATCAAGCGATTGCGGAACTTACGGGGATTCTCGCAGATGAAAAGAAGCTGCTTGGCGTCATCAAAAAAGAGCTGAAGGCGATGAAAAAGCAATATGCCGATGAGCGGCGGACGGTGATTGAAGAGGAGATTGAAGAGCTGAAAGTGAAGGTGGAGGCGCTCATTCCGGCGGAAGACGTGATCGTCACCGTGACAAAAGAAGGATATGTGAAGAGGACGAGCTATCGTTCATACAGCGCCTCAAACGGTCAAGACATGGGCATGAAGGAAACGGATCGGCTGCTCGCCCAGCTCGAGATGAATACGACCGATGTGCTCTTGCTTTTCACCCGCCGCGGTTATTATTTATACTGCCCGGTGCATACGCTCCCTGATATCCGTTGGAAAGAGGTCGGCCAGCACATTTCCCATCTCATTCCGCTTGAACGCGACGATGAACTCGTCGCCGCTGTTCCAGTCTCTTCCTTTGACACCGGGGAGCAGCTCATCTTTGTGACGAAACAAGGGCTCGTAAAGCGAACGGAGCTCGCTCAATACCAAGTGCAGCGCTACACCCGCCCGCTTGTGGCCGTCAATGTGAAAGAGGATGATGACGTCATCGCCGTCTACGCGACGGATGGATGCGGCCATCTTTGGCTTGCGACGCATGATGGACATGCGCTCTTGTTTGCCGAGGAGGAGATCAGCCTTGTTGGCGTGCGCGCGGCTGGCGTGAAAGGGATTCAATTGAAGGAAGGGGACTTTGTCGCCGCTGCGTGCCCCGTTCGCCTAGAAAAGGGGGGCTCGTTCGTCGTCGTGACGCAGCGCGGAGCGGTGAAAAAAGTGGCGATGAGCGAGTTTGAGCCGTCCTCACGAGCGAAGCGCGGCGTTGTGATCGTACGTGAAGTGAAATCCAACCCGCACCGAGTTGTCGGCGCCGTCTTTGTCAGCAACGATGAGGAAATGGTCGGATTGCGGACGGAAAAAGGGGTGGTCGAGACGATCGAAGCCGCTTCCCTTCGTCTCTCCGACCGCTACAGCACGGGTTCGTTTGTCGTTGACACTGACGAAGCCGGGATGGTGGTGGATGTCTGGAAAGAACCGACGAAGCTGCTTGGAAAAGGGGAGGAAGGATGAGGTTTAAGCGTCAAGAACCGTTCCGGTATCAGTTTGGCCGGCCGCTCCCGGCTGAACTGCGCACAGCCGATGGTGAGCGCAGCGTCTACATTCACGATCTAAGTCCGCACGGGATGAAAATCGAAACGGAAGGCCGCCTTCCCTTTTCAACAGGGGGAACGCTGGTTGACATCTCGTTTTGGCTAAACGCTGCCCCCTTTACGCTGCGGGGGCAGCTTGTCTGGGAAAGACCGTTTGTCCACGCCTACTATTATGGCGTCCGCCTCCATGTCACCAAACAAGAAGAAGCGCACTTGATCGAAGCCATCAAACGACATGCGGCCGAGAGCCGCCGAATATGACGCAAAAAGGGGCCCGAGTTTTGGCGGGGCCCTTTTTTGATTTTTGACGGAGGTATGGCGCATCCAAAACGGGTGCCCTTGTCACATGGATGCCAAAATCGTCTTCACCAAAACTTCCACCATTTATTTGCCCGTGTTCGAGCAGCGCTGGTGCTGGCAGCGGTTTGCCGAAACGACAACACGAGCTCGCGAAACGCTTTTTCCCGTTCTAAAATGCGCAGTTCGAGCTGTTTTCGCTCCTCTTCCTGCCTTGCCTTTTCCTCGTGACAGAACGCGACGACCGTTTCCAAATGTTCATGCAGCTGTTCCGTTTTTTGCTGCCATGCGTCCTCGTAATCGCGGAGTGAACGGCGCACCGTTTCGGCAGCTGCCGTCGTTTGCTCCTCGATGTAGTCAAGGCGGCCTTTCACCTCATCCATCGCTTGCCGGACCGTGGCTGTCGTTTCCTGTTTCAAGGCGTCGACGATATCGTCTTTTAAGCGGGCCGCCAACTGCTCGGCTATGTATGGCATCCCTTGATGCAGCAGGCGGGGCACATCGATGATTTCCCCTTCCATGACGGCTGTTTCCACTTGAGCGGCTGTCTCGTTGGCTCGCTCTGCCGGTTGTCCGTCCATTTGCCTGATCATTTCAGCCACTTCGCGCGGATGGCGGCCGTCCTCAAGCCAAGTGCGGATATGGCGAAACCGGTCGATCAGCTCGTCGGTGTACATGCGTGCCCCCTCGGTTGTGCGTGGGACGGCAATCGATCCGGCGAACTGCTTTTCCCATTGTTTCAAATCGCGGGCGGTGACCCCGATTTTTTTCGCTGCTTCGCGGAGTGTATAGGTTTTCATCGCATTCCCTCATCCTTTCTCGTCTTTTGGCATTGATTTGCGTTATGTTTTATTTTCCTACTTGGTCGTTGATTTTCCTGCCGCTTGACAAAACATAACAAAAGAAGTGGAAGTTAGCAAAAAAAACAACAACTATTGTCGAAAAATGAAGGCGGTCATCGAAAGATGTTGACAAACTTGTATATACAAGATAAAATGAATTCAGGTTGTATATACAAGTTTGTTTGCAACCGGTTGCTGAAAGCGATTTAACGCTATAGCGGTCGTTAAGGAAAGAAAAGGGAGGCGTTCATCATGGGGGCATACCAACAAGCAGCCGCGCAAATCGTTGAAGCCATCGGCGGCAAAGAAAACATCGTCGCCGCCACGCATTGTGTGACCCGGCTTCGGTTTGCGCTCAAAGAGGAAGGAAAAGTCAATAAGGAAGCGCTTGAGCGCATCGATGTCGTCAAAGGGTCGTTTTCCGCAAACGGCCAGTTTCAAGTCGTCATCGGCCAAGGGCTTGTCGATAAAGTGTATGACGACCTCATCGAGCTGACGGGCATCGGCCGGGCGACAAAGCAGGAGATGAAAGACGCTGCGGAAGCGAAGCTCAATCCGCTGCAACGCGCGATTAAGACGCTGGCTGATATTTTCATTCCCATCTTGCCGGCGATCGTGACGGCCGGTTTGTTAATGGGTATTAACAACGTCTTGACAGGCCCAGGCATTTTTTACGAAGGGAAATCGTTTGTCGAGGTGCACAAAGAATGGGCCGATTTGGCGAACATGATCAACTTGATCGCCAATACGGCGTTCGTCTTCCTGCCCGGTTTGATCGGCTGGTCAGCAGTGACGAAATTCGGCGGCAGCCCGCTCTTAGGGATTGTCCTTGGTTTGATGCTCGTCCACCCAGATTTGCTCAACGCTTGGGGCTGGGGAGCGGCGAAAGAAAAAGGAGAGATTCCGGTTTGGAACTTGTTCGGCTTTGAAGTGCAAAAAGTCGGCTACCAAGGGCAAGTGCTGCCGGTGTTGGTGGCTTCCTACGTGCTGGCGAAGCTTGAGCTGTTTTTGCGCAAGCGCATTCCGGATGCGTTTCAGCTGTTGCTTGTCGCGCCGCTTGCGTTGCTCATTACGGGCTTTTTGGCGTTCATCGCTATTGGGCCGGTCACATTTGCGATCGGCAATGCCATTACCCACTTGTTTGTCACGATTTTTGACACGGTTCCGGCTCTTGGAGGATTGTTGTATGGAGCGCTGTATGCGCCGCTTGTCGTCACCGGGATGCACCATACGTTCTTGCCGGTTGACTTGCAGCTGATTGCCAATACCGGCGGCACATTCTTATGGCCGATTTTGGTCATGTCCAACATCGCCCAAGGTTCGGCAGCGTTGGCGATGATGTTTGTCGCGAAGGAGGAAAAGCTGCGCGGTTTGTCGTTTACGTCGGCTGTTTCCGCGTATTTAGGCATCACGGAACCGGCGATGTTCGGGGTCAACTTGCGCTTTCGTTTCCCGTTTATCGCAGCGATGACCGGAGCGGCGATCGCCGGCATGTTTATTACGCTCAATAAAGTCATCGCTCCGTCGATCGGTGTCGGCGGCCTGCCGGGTTTCTTGTCGATCGTGCCGCAAAAGTGGACGCCGTTCTTTATCGGCATGGCGATCGCGATTGTGGTGCCGTTTGCGCTGACGTTTGTCTTTGGGAAAGTGCGTAAAGCCGCCCGCTCATGATTGCCGTGTGTTGACGCAAGAGAACGATGTGCGAAATCATCCATTTACCACCATACCATTGGCCGCCGATGCCAATGGTATGTTTTTATCCTGACGAACGAGGTGAAGAGAGATGCGAGCAACCCCTTGGTGGAAAAAAGCGGTCGTTTATCAAATTTATCCGAAAAGCTTCTACGACACGAATGGAGACGGCATCGGCGATTTGCCGGGCGTGATCGAGAAGCTCGATTATCTACAAGAACTGGGCGTCGATGTCATTTGGCTGACGCCGATCTACGCGTCGCCGCAGCGCGACAACGGTTATGACATCAGCGATTATTTCCGCATCCATCACGAATACGGAACGATGGACGATTTTGACCGTCTGCTTCACGAAGTGCATGCGCGCGGCATGAAGCTGGTGATGGACATGGTCGTCAACCATACCTCAACCGACCATGAATGGTTTAAGCAGGCGCGCTCCTCGAAAACGAACCCATACCGCTCGTTTTACATTTGGCGCGACCCGAAGCCGGACGGCGGAGCGCCGAACAACTGGCAATCGAAATTCGGCGGCTCGGCGTGGGAATACGACGAACAAACCGGCCAATATTACTTGCATTTGTTCGATGTGACACAAGCGGACTTGAACTGGGAAAACGAAGAGCTGCGCCGCCGCATTTATGACATGATGCATTTTTGGCTCCAAAAAGGAGTGGACGGCTTTCGGCTTGACGTCATCAACTTGTTGTCAAAAGATCAGCGCTTCCCGGATGACGACGGTTCGGTGCCGCCGGGGGACGGGCGCCGCTTTTATACGGACGGACCGCGCATTCATGAGTTTTTGCAGGAAATGAATCGAGAGGTGTTTTCAAAATACGACATCATGACAGTGGGGGAAATGTCGTCGACGACGATCGATCATTGCATCCGCTACACGAACCCGGAAAACCACGAGCTCAATATGACGTTTAACTTCCATCACTTGAAGGTCGATTACCCGAATGGGGAAAAATGGGCGGTCGCCCCATTTGACTTTCTAGCTTTAAAACGCATTTTGTCCGAATGGCAAGTCCGGATGTATGAAGGCGGGGGCTGGAATGCGCTCTTTTGGTGCAACCACGATCAGCCGCGCATCGTGTCGCGCTATGGCGATGACGGGACGTATTGGAAAGAATCAGCCAAAATGTTGGCGACGACGATCCATTTAATGCAAGGGACACCATACATTTACCAAGGCGAAGAAATCGGCATGACCGACCCGAAATTCACCGATATTCGCGACTACCGCGACGTTGAGTCGCTCAACATGTACCGGATTTTGCGAGAACAAGGCAAAAGCGAGCAAGAAGTGATGGAAATTTTGCAGCGAAAATCGCGCGACAATTCCCGCACGCCGATGCAATGGGACGACAGCCCGCATGCCGGTTTCACGTCTGGGACGCCGTGGATTCGCGTCGCCGACAACTACCGGCGCATTAACGTGAAACAGGCGCTCGCCGACCGCGACTCGATTTTCTACCATTATAAGCGGCTGATTGAGCTGCGCAAACAGTATGATCTCATTACGACCGGGCGCTATGAGCTGTTGCTTGCGGACGATCCGCATATTTTCGCCTATATGCGTCATGGCGATGGAGAAAAGCTGCTTGTTGTCAACAATTTTTATCCAGTCGAAACGACGTTCACGCTGCCGAAAGAAGCGGGAGCCGATGGCTATACGGGAGAACTGCTGCTTGCCAATTATTCGGACGCGCCGGCCGATTTTCGCCGCATGCAACTGCGCCCATACGAATCGGTTGTTTATCTTTTGCGCCGGCCGTGATACAATACAAGCGGTGATTCTTATGCATGAAAACAAATATTTAACCATTTACCATGACCTCATTTCCCGCATCCGCCGCGGAGAATGGAAGGCGTACGACAAGCTGCCATCGGAACACGAGCTGGCCGCCCGATATGAGACATCGCGCGAGACGATTCGCAAAGCGCTCCATTTGTTGTCCGAGCACGGCTATATCCAAAAAATGAAAGGAAAAGGATCTATCGTCCTTGACGTCGGCAAATATGACTTTCCCGTATCCGGATTGGTCAGCTTTAAAGAACTGGCGCAGACGATGAAGCAGCCGGTGCGGACGATCGTGCATGAACTGGCGATCATCAAGCCGGATCGCGAGCTCAGGCAGCATCTGCGCGCCTCAAGCAAAGACGAAGTCTGGAAAGTCGTGCGCGTCCGTGAAATCGGCGGAGAGCGGATTATTTTGGATAAAGACTTTTTTCTGAAAAAGCATGTGCCGCTATTGACGAAAGAGATTTGTGAAGACTCGATCTATGAATACTTGGAAACGAAGCTGCATTTGCCGATCAGCTTTGCGAAAAAAGAAATATCGGTCGACGAAGCGACGGACGAAGACCGGCGCTATTTGGATTTGCATGGCGATGACCGCGTCGTTGTCGTCAAAAACTACGTGTATTTAAGCGATGCTGCATTGTTTCAATACACGGAATCGCGTCACCGGCTCGACAAGTTCCGATTTGTCGATTTTGCGCGCCGGAAATGACAACGCCTTCTGTGCCCCAGGTTGTTTGGGAGCCAGCCCGGGGCGGATGGAAGTGTGGGCCACGCTGCAAACTGCAGCGCGGCTTTTTTTGTTTGCGCGGGCAACATAAATTTTATAAATAAAACTATGTTCTAAATCTTCAATGAAAATCATAAAAAAACTGCATTATGGCTATCCTTCTTGGTAACAACATCATCGCAAAGGAGGCGCCGACGTGGAAGGAACATGGTGGTCGCTGTTGCCTTTTCTGCTCATCATTCCGTTGGCGGTATGGCTGAAAGAAATTTTGCCCGGCCTCGTGGCCGGATTGCTCGTCGGAGCGTTTTGCCTTGAGTGGTCGGCTGTCGGCGCGATTGAGCGCGCTGTTTCCGCTGTTCTTCACGCCCTGACCGATCCGGAGCATATGAAGGTGGCCGCGTTTTTGTATTTGTTCGGTTCGCTTGTCGGCATGATGCAAATTACCGGCGGGATCAAAGGGTTTGTCGAGAGACTCTCCGGCCGCATCCGCTCGAAGCGGGGGATTTTGTTGTTCGTTTGGCTGACGGTGCCGGTGACGTTTTTTATGCCGATGTTTCGCATTATGCTCCTTGGACCAGTGATGAAAGCGGTCCTTCGCCAGTTTCGCATCGACCGCCGCCGCATGGCGTACATGATCGACGTCTCGACCGAGCCGATCATCGTGCTTTTGCCAGCGGCGACAGCGTTCGTCGGCTTTATGACTTCTGTTGTCGCCGCGGCGCTTGAGCAAAACGACATTCACGAATCGCCGTATGACGTGTTTTTGCGCAGCCTGCCGTACAACTTGTTTGCGATTGTCGCTCTGGCCGTCGGGGTGTTGACGACGATGTTGAACATCCGGATCGGCAAACCGCGGGCGAAAAAAGGAGAAGGGGAAACGAATACACTGCACGGGCTCGGATTGCGCAAGGAGCTGGCGCTGATCAACGGGGAGCCGTTGCACTTGTTTGTCCCGCTGGCGCTGTTAATCGCGCTGACGTTTGCCTTTTTCGTGTACGACGGGAGGAAACGCGGGGCAGAGAATTGGTGGGAGGCGTTTTCCGCGGCCGATGCGACATGGGCGATGCTGTTGGCGTTGTTTGTGACCATCCTTTTGTCGATGGCGTTTTATTTATGGCGCCGACAATCACTTTCAGAGCTGACGTACCATTTTTTTGCTGGGGGTAACGAAATGATGGCGCCGATCGGCATGCTCGTTCTCGTATGGGCGGTCTCGGCGGTGGCAGGGGAACTCGGATTTGCGGAGTACGTGTCGTCGACGTTCGGCACATGGCTGCCGGGGGCATTCGTGCCAGCGGCCGTGTTTTTGGTCGGATCGTTTTTATCATACTTTATCGGTTCTTCATGGGGAACGTGGGGCATTTTGATGCCGCTTGGCGTCACGCTTTCCCATGCGACCGGGGCGCCGCTCGAGGTGACAGTCGGCGCTGTGTTTGCGAGCGGGACGTTTGGCGCCTTTGCTTCGCCGCTTGGCGATACGACGATTACAACCGCAGCCATTATGGATATGGACTTGATGAGCTATGCGAAATATAAACTGCGCATCTCTCTCCTTTGCGCCGGCGTGTCGCTCTTTGGATACGTTCTTTTGCCGCTTTGGGCCGGTTGACCGCAGACGCCCCGTCTGCCCTCGCCGGGCTTTTTTTATCTACCCTGAAAATGTCAAAACTATATAGGTTCCAATAAAGAATTTCCAATTTGTTCGTTACCATTTGCACTTCGATACATGCGGATGCAATCTAATGTGTTAGGCAATCGGCGAAGTGTAAACCAAAAATTCAACTTAATTGAAGGAGATTTTCATCCTTTCGCGGCGACGTACTGGATTCGTCACAACATTTTATATCACAAACAATGTTCTAAATAATCAATAATCCAAAACAAAACAATTGCACATCTAAATCAACCGGAGTATGATAAAAACAACATACTGACTAGTTGGTAGCTACAAATCGAACTCAGTCACGCCCCATGCTCACCCAAACGAATATTGTGGGCGAAAGGGGCAAAAAAAAGGCAAGAAAGGAAGAGGGAGAAATGAAGACGCACATCATTACCGTCAACCCACGCTTTTGTGAAACTGATGCGCTCGGACATTTAAGCAACATTAGCTATTTTATTTATTTAGAAGAAGCGCGCACCCGCCTGTTTGATGAATTGCGTTACGTCGGGCGAACGGAGGACTGGCATTTTATTTTAGCTTCCACCAAGTGCGATTTTATCAACCAAGGATTCTTCGGACGACGATTGCGCGTGGAAACCAATGTCTCCCGGATCGGCAATAAAAGCTTTCAATGCATTCATCGCATCATGGAAGAGGAAACAGGAAGACTGATCGCCATCGGAGAGGCAGCGGTCGTCCATTTCAATTTCCAAACCCAAACGAGCGAACCGTTGCCTGATGACTTGCGGACCATGCTTGCCGAATACCTTGTGCCGTCCGTGGGGGAAACGATTTCACCGTTATCGTGCAAAAAAAGGGAGTGAATACCATCCGCCTGTACGGCGGATTTTTCATTTTCAACTTTCCCACGTTTTTTGGACCGAACCACCGAAGGCGACATACTTTGTAAATAGACGAAATGGCGGAAAGGGGGAATCAACATGGCCATTCACGCTGTGATCGGCAATGCGGTGTATACATGCCGCGGAGAGCTTGAGACGTATTTTCAGCCGTTTCGCGATGGAACGATCGGCCGCTTTCATCCGTTTTCTACGCCGTTTGGCAAACAGCGGCTTATTTACGCCGACTGGACGGCAAGCGGGCGGCTGTACCGGCCGATTGAAGAGAAGCTGACGCATGAGCTCGGTCCATTTGTCGGCAACACGCATACGGAATCGAATGTGACCGGAACGAAAACGACGCTTGCCTATCGCTATGCAAAAGAAATCATCAAACAGCACGTTCATGCCGGGAAAAACGATGTCTTGATTATGCAAGGCGCCGGGACCACAAGCGCCGTCAACAAGCTGCAGCGTCTGCTTGGCTTGCGCGTACCGGAACGGTGGAAGCGCCGCTTGTCCCTTCATGATGAGGAGCGGCCAGTCGTTTTTGTCACCCATATGGAGCACCATTCAAATTTATTGCCATGGGTGGAAACCATCGCGGAAGTCGTGGCGGTCCGTCCGACAGAAAACGGGGATGTCGATCTTGACCATTTGCGCGAGCTGCTGGAGCGCTACCGAGATCGACCGCAAAAAATCGGTGCCTTTACTGCTTGCTCGAACGTCACGGGGTTGGAAACCCCATATCATAAGCTGGCGAAAATCATGCACGAGCATGGCGGCCTTTGCTTTGTTGATTTTGCTGCTTCCGCTCCGTACGTCCGCATCGATATGCATCCGGACGACCCAATGGAGCAGCTTGATGCCATTTATTTCTCCCCCCATAAGTTTCTCGGGGGGCCGGGAAGCGCCGGCGTGCTCATCTTTGACAGCCGGCTTTATCATCAGCACGCTCCGGATCACCCCGGCGGCGGGACGGTGTACTGGACTGACCCGTGGGGGAACTATGAATACATCCAAGCCATTGAGGAACGCGAAGATGGCGGAACACCGCCGTTTTGGCAAACCATCAAGGCAGCGTTGGCCATCCAGCTGAAAGAGCAAATGAACGTAAAACAGATGCGCGCCCGCGAAAAGGAACTTGTTTCCCTTCTTTTGCCGGCGCTAAAAAGCACTCCCGGCGTTCGCGTGCTTGAAGGACATCGGGACGACCGTCTTGGCATCATCTCATTTGTCATAGATGGATTGCATTACAACCTTGTTGTCAAACTGCTGAATGATCGCTTCGGCATTCAAGCGCGCGGCGGCTGTTCCTGCGCCGGACCATACGGCCACTATTTGCTTGGCATCGACAAGGAACAATCCGCTATGTTGCTTCAAGAAGTCAAAAACGGCAATCCTCTCGCCAAACCAGGATGGGTGCGTCTGTCGCTCCATCCTACGATGACGAACGAAGAAGTGTATGCGGTCATCCGCGCCGTCCGTCAAATCGCCCGCTATGGCCGCCGCTGGCAGGAGGAATACGAGTACGATGCTGGGAAAAATGAGTTCGTCCACCGTGACGATGATCGGTACATTCGGCATTTCTTTCTCTTTTAAGCTTCCGAGAGCAAGGACGGTCATTTTCCCGTGCGTTTTTGTTTTCAGTCCTAGCCAGAACTCGGTACAATAAAGGCATCTTGACCAAAAGAAGGGGAGAACCGATGAACGAATTGTACCATTTGCTTGTGCGAACCGATCGGGAGCAACAATTGTACAACCAAGCGCGTCGCCTTGCGGAACGGTTTGCGGAAAGGGCGGCGCATGATGACGAACAGGCAACGTTTCCATTTGCCGATTTTGCCGATTTAAAAGAGGCTGGATTCCTTTCCTTGACCGTCCCGACTGAATACGGCGGCCAAGGGGCGTCGCTTTATGAGCTCGTGCTCGTGCAAGAGACGATTGCCCAAGGTTCTGGGGCAACGGCATTGTCGTTTGGTTGGCACGCCAGCATTCTCATGCGGCTGTTTTTGCTTCGCCGCTGGCCGGAGCCCGTTCTCACCCGTTTGGCGAATGAAGTCGTTTGCCGCCACGTGCTCATCAACAGCGCCCACTCTGAACGGACAACTGGCAGCCCGGCGCGCGGCGGTAAACCGGAAACGACGGCCGTCTTTCGCCATGGCCGCTTTGTGCTTCGGGGGCGAAAGACATTTGCATCGTTAGCCCCTGCGCTCGATTACGTCTTAATTTCCGCCACGATGGAAGACGGTCGGGTCGGTGAATTTCTCGTGCCGATGTCTGCTCCAGGCATTCGCATCGAGCCGACGTGGAATACGCTTGGCATGCGGGCGACGCGCAGCGATGATCTTGTTCTTGAAGAAGTCGAAGTCGACCAAGAGGCGCTCGTAGAGACGCTTGGAGAAGCGAACGAAGCCGCTCCGGCGCAAGGATGGCTGTTGCACGTGCCGGCTTGTTACTTAGGCATCGCCATTGCGGCGCGCAATGAGGCGCTTCGCTTTGCCAAGACGTACCAGCCTAATACCCTGCCTCACCCAATCGCCTCGACGCCCGAAGTACAGCGGAAAATCGCTGAAATGGAATGGCGCCTCACCCATGCGCGCCATTTCCTGTACGCGGTCGCCGATTTATGGGATCGCTATCCGGAAAAACGGATGGAAATGAAAGAGGAGTTGGCAACAGCCAAATTGGTCGCCACCAATACCGCGCTTGAAGTCGTCGATTGGGCGATGCGCATTGTCGGCGGACAAAGCTTGTTTGCTGACAATCCGCTTCAGCGGCATTACCGTGACGTCCGCGCTGGGCTCTACAACCCGCCTGCTGACGACTTGACGCTTCAATGGCTTGCTAAGCGGGCATTGTCTCACAACCCACCTGCTCCATAAAACAGAACGGATTCAAGCAACACGAAAAAGCTGTCCCTGCTTTGTGGGGGACAGCTTTTTTGATGCCAAGCGGTTATTCCACCTCAAGCGCCGAACGCAAAAATGCCGGCAACGCGAAACATTGGCGAAAGATCCCATCGTTCACATATTTCGTGTCATTTGGAATGGTAGTCTGCACCGGAAAATCGAGCGGCCGTTTCGAGCCGATCGTAAAGCTCCACAACCCTCCTGGATACGTCGGCACCACGGCGGTGTACACAAGCACATGCGGGAACAGTTCGCGAATATTGCGGTACGTCCGCTTCAAAATATCCAGATGGAAAATCGGCGACTGGCTTTGGCAGACCATCAGCCCATCCGCTTTCAACGCGCGATGGACGTTGGCGTAAAACTCCGGTGAAAACAAGGCTTCCGCCGGGCCGACTGGGTCGGACGAGTCGATCATAATGACGTCGTAGACGCTTTCCTTCCCTTGCACAAACTTGACGCCATCATCATAAACAAACCGCACGCGCGGATCCGATAAGTTGCCGGAGACGGCTGGCAAATGCTCTTTGCACGCCCGGACGACTTTTTCGTCGATTTCCACCATGTCGATGGCTTCAAGATGAGCGTATTTCGCCGTCTCACGAGCTGCGCCGCAGTCGCCGCCGCCGATGATGAGCACCCGCTTCGCTTCCGGATGAAACTGCAGCGGCACGTGCGAAATCATTTCGTTATAAATATGGCCGTCAATCGAGGTCGTTTGCACGACGCCATCGAGTACGAGCATGCGGCCAAAATCGTACGAATCCAAAATCATCACATGCTGGTACTCGGACGGCTCGGCAAAAATCACCTCTTTGATTCGATAGCTGATTTTTAAGTTGTCGCGATCATCTTCGGTGAGCCAAAGCTCTCCATTGTCCATATGCAAGTAAGGTGGCAAAGCGTTTCCTTCGTGTTTCATTGTGACCTCCTTTAGTCATGCAGATGTTTTCACACCTTTCTAATCTTAATATATTCTTCGTCTTGTGGCAAACAAAGGGGATGTGAGAGTCAGTCAAGACTTTGTGGAGAACATTTTTTCGGTTCACT